>NZ_CP192788.1:2967500-3048383 GCF_033957725.1 Agrobacterium sp. rho-8.1 | reverse complement strand
ATTGCCGCCTTTCAAATTGCCAATCATAGCCTGACGAACAAAAGTCCATCAGGGATACCCCTCGTTTATTCTTGCCTCTCGGACGCCCCCCTCGAAAGTCGTCCTCAAGTCCCCGTCTATCGACGCGAGCCGGTTATCCCATTTCCCTCTTCATCATGGAGAGGCCTGCGATGACTCAACGTTGCTTCCACAACACATTCACAATATCAGTCGATCCAGACACGGTTTCACGTTTCCACAACCTGAAAGGCTGCGGCCAAACCGACCCCAATACTTGAAAAAACGAACCCGAACAGGACCCGTCCGCAAGGAGCTTGTATCTGCGAACTCAGGATCGAGATAGCTTGTGGATAGAAATCCTTGCCCCTTGTCGAGATGCATTTAGGCAGGATCAGGGGGGGAGATCAATCGCGTTTTTTCTGCAAGGGGAACGATCTGCCATTGACTCGTACTGGCCGTTTTGCATGGCCGAAGGCTCTATCTGGAGAATCTCTTATGAATCAATGAGATTCAATTTCATGGCTTTTTTTTAGGCCGCAAGAACCGAAAAATTAAATTTCGCTTGACCGATGATTGAGGCGACCTTCCGTAAGGTTAGGCAGCTACACTTTGGTGGACCTTTTGTAAGTATCTGTTTTTTAATGATTTTTTCCGTCATTGCTTTGACGCATAAATGTCATGCCATGCGCTAACAGGTTAACGAACCGTTAGAAACGAAAAAAGCCCGGTCATACGACCAGGCTCTTATCACATTTTCGAAATAACAGATTAGGCGGAAAGTGCCTTCACGCGCTGTGCCAAACGGGACACCTTACGGTCTGCCGTATTGCCTGGCATAACACCGCGAGTGGCGGCGCGCTGGATCTCAGGCTGGGCTACTTTCAGCGCTTCTGTTGCAACTGCCAGATCACCCGATGCGATGGCTTCTTCGACCTTGCGAATGAAACCACGAACGCGCGAACGACGAGCCTTGTTGACTTCCGTACGGCGAGCGATCTTGCGAGTCGCCTTTTTCGCCGAAGTTGTATTGGCCATGTATGCCTCTCTTCGAATTCAAACCAAAATCCGCAACCACAGGATCAGGTCCTTCAAAGACCTCGCGTTCCAAAGAGTGCGGGAGTAATTGGAACAAGCCGGATGGCTTTTCCTAACCGTGGGCGGGCATATAACCCTAAAGCAGCTGCCCGTCAACGCGCATTTACAGCAAAAACGCTGATATTCCGAATCCTTGGCACCCGTTGAGCCCAAAACGCATGAAGCGCTTTGGCCCGTTGAGCGAAGCTGCGAAGAACCTAGCGATTGTTGAATACAGGTTTTCTCTTCTCCGCGAAAGCCGCCATGCCCTCTTTCTGGTCATCCGTGGCAAACAGTGACTGGAACAGGCGGCGCTCAAACCTCAGCCCTTCGCTCAAAGACATCTCGAAGGACCGGTTGACGCTTTCCTTGGCCATCAGCACGGAGGCGCGCGACAACGATGCAATGGTGCCTGCGGCTTCCACCGCCTCGTCCATCAGCCGCTCCTGCGACACGACACGGGAGACGAGCCCCGCACGCTCGGCTTCGGCCGCATCCATCTTGCGGCCCGTCAGCACCATATCCATGGCCTTGGCCTTGCCCACCGCCTGCGTCAGGCGCTGCGAGCCGCCCATCCCGGGAATGATGCCCAGCGTAATCTCGGGCTGGCCGAATTTGGCAGTCTCTGAGGCGATGATGAAATCGCACATCATCGCCAGTTCGCAGCCGCCGCCCAGCGCAAAACCCGAGACCGCCGCGATGACGGGTTTACGGCAGGCTGACACATCGTCCCAACCGCCCAGGAAGTCACCGAGATAGGCGTCGACGAAATCGAGCGCCTGCATCTCCTTTATATCCGCACCGGCCGCAAAGGCCTTTTGCGACCCGGTGATGACGATGGCACCGATGGAATCATCTGTCGAAAACGACGCCAATATATGCCGCAGTTCTTTCAGCAAGGCGGCGTTCAGCGCGTTCAAAGCCTGCGGGCGGTTGAGCGTGATGACGCCGACATTGTCGCGCTTTTCAACGATGAGCGTTTCGTAATCCATGGTCAGGGTCCTCTCGCGTCATTTCTGGCAGGCGGCGCAATAGAATGTGGAGCGTCCCGCCTGGACGATCCGTTCGACCGTACCCCCGCAACCGGGTGTGGGGCAAGCATGACCCTGCCGGTCATAGACCGAAAAGGAATGCTGGAAATAACCCAGCGTACCGTCCGTCTGAATATGGTCGCGGAGAGACGAGCCTCCGGCGGCGATGGCGTCGGCAATGACCTCGCGGATTTTCTGGGTCAGCTCTACCAGTTGCGCCTTGGCCTTGCCGGTTTTCGTCACCAGCGTACCTGCGGCTCTTAAAGGAGACAGATGCGACCGCCACAGCGCCTCGCAGACATAGATATTGCCAAGCCCGGCAATGACCTTCTGGTCAAGCAGCGTGCTTTTGAGTGGCTGGCTCTTGCCAGCGAAACGGCTTGCCAGATAGTCGGCGCTCAGTGCATTTCCCGTGGGTTCAGGGCCCAGCTCGGCAAAGGCGGGGTAGAGATCGATATTGGCGCGCTCCACCAGATGCATGAAGCCGAAACGGCGCGGGTCATTATAGATGACCTGCTTGGACGAGCCCTTGTCGCCGTGCAGATGGAAGATCACATGGTCGTGCTTGCCATCCTTGGAGCGCCCATAATGGAACTCGCCAGGTGTCACGGACGCTTCCGCCTGCTCTTCGATCCGGAAGGAGCCGGACATGCCCAGATGCGAAACGATGGTCAGACCGTCTTCCAGCTCGATCAGCAGATACTTCGCTCGGCGACCGAGCGACACGATGCGCTTGCCCTCCACCAGTGCCGAGAAATCTGACGGGAAGGGAAAACGCAGGTCTGGTCTCGCCAGCGTCAGCTTTTCGACGCGCGCACCTTCCATGGTCGGCGCAAGGCCGCGTCTGACGGTTTCCACTTCGGGCAGTTCTGGCATCGCTATCTCACATGTTTACCGCAATGGTCTTGTGATCTAAAACCTGCGGACATACATGTCGCAGGCATCTCATGCCGCAACAGATAGCGCCGCATTCCCGTTTCCGCTATGGTCGGCACCGCAATTAAAGATGGAGACCGCTCATGACCGAAGCCCGCACCACCGCAGATGGCGGCATGGAAACCTCCTACGGCTTTCACAGGGTTGATGAAGGCCAGAAGCAGGGCATGGTCAACGAGGTCTTCCACAAGGTCGCCAAGCGCTACGACATCATGAACGACGTGATGTCGGCGGGCATGCACCGGGTTTGGAAAGACGCCATGATCTCGGCGCTCAATCCACGCAAGGACCCATCCTACAAGACGCTGGATGTGGCTGGTGGCACCGGCGATATCGCGTTTCGCATCATCGAAGCCTCCAATCGTCTGGCGCATTCCACCGTTCTCGATATCAACGGCTCGATGCTGGCGGTGGGCGAGGAACGGGCGGCCAAGAAGAAACTCTCCGACAATCTGACCTTCGTGGAGGCCAATGCGGAAGAATTGCCGTTCGAAGCCAACAGCTTCGACGCCTATACTGTGGCGTTCGGCATTCGCAACGTGCCGCGTATCGATGTGGCGCTGAAGGAAGCCCACCGGGTGCTGAAGCGCGGCGGCCGCCTGCTGGTGCTGGAGTTTTCCGAGGTGGACATGCCGCTGCTCGACAAGGTTTACGATGCCTGGTCGTTTAATGCCATTCCGCGTTTCGGCAAGATGATTACCGGCGATGCCGAACCCTATCAGTATCTGGTGGAATCGATCCGCAAATTCCCCAATCAGGACGATTTCGCAGCGATGATCCGGACCGCCGGTTTCTCCCGCGTCAGCTATACCAATTATACCGGCGGCATCGCCGCACTGCATTCCGGCTGGAAGCTTTGATCGACATGATGGCTTGCAGCAGGAAGAAGGCATTCGCATGAGTACTCCCGGCGCATATTATCGCCTTGCAAAGGTCGGCTGGGTTCTGGTGCGCGAAGGCGTGGTATTGGCCTTGCCTTCGGAGGATCTTCCCGCATCCGCCAAATTCGCAAAGGCGCTGCTCAAGCCCTTTGCGCGCAACCGCGCGAAACATGCCGACCGCCGCGACCGGCTGGCAACCGCCGTCGAGCGTCTGGGTCCGTCCTATGTGAAGATGGGTCAGTTTCTGGCGACACGCCCGGATGTGGTCGGCGCCGATTTTGCGGAAGACCTGTCGCGCTTGCAGGACAGGATGGCCTTTTTCCCCAACGCTGCGGCGAAGGCCAATATCGAGGGATCGCTCGGGCGTCCGATGTCCGACCTCTATCTGGAGTTTCGCGACCCGATCGCCGCTGCCTCCATTGCCCAAGTGCATCCGGCCATCGTGCGCACCCCTTCGGGGCAGAAGAAGGTGGCTGTGAAGGTCATCCGCCCCGGTGTGCGCCAGCGCTTCCAGAACGATCTGGAGGCCATGTATCTGATTGCCGATCTGCAGCAGCGTTTCGTCCGTTCTGCGCGGCGTCTGCGCCCGGTCGAGGTGACGCGTGCGCTGGAACAGACGACCAAGATCGAGATGGATTTGCGGCTGGAAGCGGCGGCGCTCTCCGAAATCGCTGAAAACACCAAGGGCGATCCCGGCTTTCGCGTGCCGGAGGTGGACTGGGAGCGCACGGGCCGCGATGTCGTCACCATGGAATGGATCGACGGCGTCAAGATGTCGGATGTGGCGGGCCTGCGGGCTGCCGGGCACGATCTCGATGCGCTGGCCGATACGCTCATCCAGTCCTTCCTGCGCCACACATTGCGGGACGGTTTTTTCCACGCCGATATGCATCCGGGCAATCTCTTCGTCGATCCGCAGGGTATGATCGTTGCCGTCGATATGGGCATTGCCGGACGGCTGGGCAAAAAGGAACGGCGGTTCCTGGCCGAAATTCTCTATGGATTCATCACTCGCGACTACATGCGCGTGGCGGAAGTGCATTTCGAAGCGGGTTATGTCCCCGGCCACCACGACATTGCAAGCTTTGCCCAGGCGATCCGCGCCATTGGAGAACCGATCCACGGTCAGCCTGCCGAAACCATCTCCATGGGCAAGCTGCTGACACTTCTGTTTGAAGTGACGGAACTGTTCGACATGGAAACGCGGCCCGAACTGGTGATGCTGCAAAAGACCATGGTGGTGGTGGAAGGGGTCTCGCGCATTCTCAATCCACGCTTCAACATGTGGAAGGCGGCAGACCCCGTCGTCAGCAGCTGGATCCGGGACAATCTCGGCCCCAAGCGCATTGTGACCGACATGAAGGATGGTCTGAAAGCCGCCATCAAGCTTGCCGAAGCGGCACCGGAAATCGCTGCCAAGACCGAAAAGCTTCATGCCGATCTGGTCTATATGAGCGAACACGGCCTGCGCTTCGATGCCAGCACGGCGGAAGCCATCGGCAAGGCGGAAGCGAAACATACGCGCTGGGGCCGGATTGCCCTTTGGGTGATTGCGCTGGTGATGGTCTATATTGCGATAAGGCTGGGGTAAGGCGGCACACCGCCGTTACCCCAGCATGATGCCCAGCTCGGCCCGCAGCTTGCGCGTCAGCCCCTTTGCCACCAGCTCGTAGGACCGGCGCACATAATGCTCCAGATCCTCTGCATTCAGGGGCGAATTGTCGGAAATGGAAATCCATTTGCGCTTGGCGAAATAGGGCGCCTGCGCGATGCCATCCAGCGCGGTGAGAATTTCAAAGCTTTCTTCCGCGCATTTGATGACCAGGCGCCAATCCTCGCGCTGGCCCAGAACGGCAAAAACCTTGTCGCCGACCTTGGCGACATGCGAATCCCACTGGTCAACGAAGCTGACACCCGGCCATGTTTCCAGCGTCGCATCGAAAGATTGGCGTTCGAAAAAGCTCATGTCAACCTGTCCGCAATCAGCGCCGCCAGACGTCTTGCCACTTCGGCCTTGTCGAGATCGGGCCACACCTCGATGCCATCCCGTGATATGATGTTCACGCTGTTGCGATCCCCTCCCATGATGCCGGTTTCGGCAGAAACGTCATTGGCAACGATGAGATCGGCACCCTTGCTCTCGAGCTTGGCGCGCCCATTGGCTTCGACATTCTGGGTTTCGGCTGCAAAACCGACGACGATTTTCGGCCTGTTGTGGTGGTGGCCGACGGTCTTGAGAATATCGGGGTTTTCCACCAGTTGCAGGGCCGGAGGCTGGTCGTCCTGTTGCTTCTTGATCTTCTGATCGAACGATGTTGCCACGCGCCAATCGGCCACCGCCGCAACCATGACGGCGATATCGGCTGGAAGCTGCGAAACGACCGCATCCAGCATTTCTTCGGCGCGCTCGACATGGATCGTGGTGACACCGGCGGGATTGGCAATCGTTACCGGACCGGAGACCAGCGTAACCTCCGCACCCAGCTCGGCCAAGGCTTTTGCGATGGCGTGGCCCTGCTTGCCGGAGGAGCGGTTGGCAATATAGCGCACCGGATCGATCGGCTCATGAGTCGGGCCTGACGTGACGACGGCTTTTTTTCCCGCCAGTGGTTTTGGTCCATTATCCAGTAAAGCTTCGACAGCCTCGACAATCTGCAAGGGTTCGGCCATTCGGCCTAGACCCACCTCGCCTTTTTCAGCCATCTCGCCTGCCATCGGCCCGATGAAGCCAATGCCATCTGATTTCAGCGTTTCAAGGTTGCGCTGTGTGGCCTTGGCGGCCCACATTTTGGGGTTCATGGCCGGTGCGATGAGCACCTTGCGGTCGGTTGCCAGCAAGACGGTGGAGGCCAGATCATCGGCCAGGCCGTTTGCCATCTTCGCCATCAGGTCGGCCGTGGCGGGTGCGACCAGAACCAGATCGCAGTCCCGCGCCAGCCTGATGTGGCCGACATCCTGCTCGTCCTGACGGGAAAACAAGTCGGTAAACACATGGGTGGCGGACAACGCCCCGACAGCAAGCGGGGTGACGAATTCCTGCGCACCCCTGGTCATGATGGGCGTGACCTTGGCGCCGCGTTCCTTCAATCGGCGGATGAGATCGAGGCTTTTATAGGCCGCAATGCCACCGGAGATGATGAGGAGAATATGCTTGCCCGAAAGTACCATGATGCCGACCGATGTCCCGTTTGAAGCGGAAACTAAGCCCTTGGCAATCAAAGTGCAATCGCGCCGGACAAAGTCGTGCGTTCACGCGGCGCAAGCGCCCGTGGTCTGTTTCGTTTCAACCCCGAGAGCACACGCAAATGCGGAGATATCTCTGGTATGGTGTTTGTCGTTGGCGTCCGCATTTGCATGACCTTCGGCATTTCTGGCTCAGGCCGGATCGTGAATGATCCCGGCCCGAGCCTTTGAGCTTGTATCCGCCAAACCGCCCCATCATGCTCTTCCAATCCGTTCATGGTCTTGGAAGCGAGATGGTTCGGCCCACCGATCCGTCTATCGCATTCTGGTCCCTGCCCGCACGTCTGCGACCAACAACCAGCTTCCCGCACGCACGCCAATGTCTCGCGAAACATTCCGCGTCGGAAGTGGGACGATTGTAGGCACAGCTTTGGAGAGCGTGGAGAAAGTGTTGTTACGTTTTTTCGCGTTTTCGCGTGTTTTTAGAATAAGCAATTGATTCGATTATGATCTATTTTTGAAAAACAAGAATTTCAATCGACTTTGCCGTGAATGACCGGCGCGGTGGAGATTTGCTCCTTCGAAACACCGTAGGCCTTCAGGACGCGCTCTTTGGCGCGCTCGGCATCACCGATCGTCGCTGCGTGCACTGTGGCAATCGGCTGACCTTTATCGACCTTCTTGCCCAGCGGCAGAATGTTCGAAATGCCCACGCGATGATCGATGGCATCGCCCGGATGACGGCGGCCGCCACCGAGTTCGACGACGACCATGCCGAGATCGCGCGTCTGGCAGGATGATAGCCAACCCGCCTGATCCGCCATCACCGGCACAATATGGGGTGCCTGAATGAGATAGGTGTTTGGCTTCTCCACAAAATCAGCAGGACCACCAAGTGCAAAAATCATCTGCCCGAAACGCTCCATGGCCTGACCTGAGTTCAACGCTTGACGCGCCTGCCGCTCGCCTTCGGCGAGACTGGAGACGAGGCCTGACTGCACCAGCATTTCTGCGGCAAAGGCAAAAACTAGTGTGTCGATACGGGTTCCGGCTTTCTTGCCAGCCAGGAAATCCAGACAGTGGATGATTTCGAGCGCATTGCCTGCCGCATCGGCTAGGGGCTCGTTCATATCCGTGATGAGGGCTGAGGTTCTGACGCCTGCGCCATTGGCGACATCAACGAGGGAGCGCGCCAATGGCTCGGCCTCTTGCGCGCTCTGCATGAAAGCGCCGTTACCGAATTTCACGTCGAGCACCAGCGTTTCCAGCCCAGCGGCGAGTTTCTTCGACAGGATGGATGCGGTGATCAGGGGTACGGAATCCACCGTCGCCGTCACGTCTCTGATGGCATATAGACGCTTGTCGGCGGGGGCGAGATCGCCGGTCTGGCCGATGATGGCGCAGCCTGTCGCGCTGACCGTGCGACGAAACTGGGCCTCGTCCGGCATGACGTCATAGCCGGGGATCGATTCGAGCTTATCCAGCGTGCCACCGGTGTGGCCGAGGCCCCGGCCCGAAATCATCGGCACGGCGAGACCGCACACGGCGACGATGGGGGCGAGCATCAATGATACGTTGTCGCCCACGCCGCCCGTGGAATGCTTGTCGGCAATGGGTTTGCCAATATCGGTCCATGACAGAACGTCGCCACTGTCGCGCATGGCAAGCGTCAGCGCCACTGTTTCATCCCGGCTCATGCCACGAAAAAACACGGCCATGGCGAAGGCCGCTGCCTGTCCCTCGGAGATCGTGCCCGTGGACAGACCGGAGATGAAGGCGGAGATATCATCCCCCGTCAGCGCCTGACCATCGCGTTTGCGGCGGATGATTTCCTGCGGGATCATGTGATATCAGTATCCGCTGGCAGATTTTGCCGGTTCGCCACCACCCAGAACATTCAAGATGTCGTCGAGAATGCCGGATGCGCCGAAGCGGAAGGTGGAGGGCATGGCCCAGTTCGGCTGCATGATGGTTTCTGCCAGACGCAGATAAAGCGTTGCATCTTCCACTGTGCCGATGCCACCAGCGGGCTTGAAGCCGACTTTCTTTTTGCTGTCTCGGATAGACTGCAACATGATGTCGGCGGCTTCCAGCGTGGCGTTGACGGCGACCTTGCCTGTCGAGGTCTTGATGAAGTCCGCACCCTCGGCAATGGCGATTTCTGAGGCGCGGCGGATCAACGCCTTGTCCTTCAATTCACCGGTCTCGATGATAACCTTGAGCAGAACCGGCGAAACGCATGCCGCGCGCACGGCGGATACCATCTCGGCTACGGCATTTTCATCGCCTGCAATGAATTTTTTATAGGGAATGACCAGATCGATTTCATCGGCACCATCGCGGATAGCGCGGTCTGTTTCGCCCACGACCGTTGCAACAGCCAGATCACCAGAGGGAAAGTTGACGACGGTTGCGATACGGATGGACGTATCCTTGCCGAAGGCAGCGCGGGCCTGCGCGACGAAACGCGGCCAGATGCAGATGGCGGCCGTCGTGCCATATGGCGTCCGTGCCTTCTGGCACAAAGCAGCGATCTGCTCCGGTGTGCAGTCTTCCTTGAGATTGGTAAGGTCCAGCAAGGACAGGGCGAGAGCGGCGGCTTCGCGCGGGCGCTGAAGTTCCATGCTCAATTTCCTCCTGAAATCATTTCCGTTAAAATCGCGGCCAGTCGCTTGCCGCCTATGGGTGCCATGTCTTTGGTCTCTTCATGGCTCAATTCCGCGCCGGTCATTCCGGCACCGTAATTTGTAATAACGGAAGCGGCGGCAACGCGCATCCCGAAAAAGCGCGCAAGGATAACTTCGGGCACCGTGGACATGCCCACAGCATCGGCACCCAGCGTGCGCGCCATGCGAATTTCCGCTGGCGTTTCGAAGCTTGGGCCGGAAAACCACATATAGACGCCAGAAAACAAAGGCACGGTGGCGCGAATGGCCGCATTGCGCATGGCAATAGACAGATCGGCATCGTAGGCGCTGGTCATGCCGACGAAGCGGCCATCGCTGTCTTCGCCGATCAACGGGTTCATGCCGGAATAATTGATGTGATCGGTGATCTGCATGACCGATCCGGGTGGCATGTCCTGACGCACGGAGCCTGCCGCATTGGTGAGGATGAGCGATTGCACGCCGATGCCCGACAAGGCTTCGATGGCCGGGCGCATGGCGCTCGCGTCACCCTGCTCGTAGTAATGCACACGGCCAGCCAGCATGATCACGGGCTGGCCGCCAAGATAACCCGCCACCAGTTCGCCCGCATGGCCGGAAACGGCACTTTCGGGAAAGCCGGGGATGTCGGCATAAGGGATGCGGATGGGGTCGGTCACCTCGTCCACCAGAGAGCCCAGGCCCGAGCCGAGAACCACGGCGGTGCGTGGCATCAGCCCACTCAGCCTGTCAACGAGGACGTCGATGATCGCGTGATCCATCAGGCAAGCTCGGTCTTGAAGCTGAAGGGCAAAAGCTCTTCCATTGTCATGACCTTTTGAACGCCAGCTTCGTCACAGAGATAAATCTTCGTATCGGCAGAGGCGAATTCCGCGATCTTCTGGCGACACCCGCCGCAGGGCGGGCAGAGCGCCAGCTTTTCGGCGATGACGGCGATTTCGGTGATCTTCTTTGCCCCACCCATGATCATGGCGCTGATGGCGGAAGGCTCCGCACACCAGCCCTGGGGAAAGGACAGGTTCTCGATATTGGCCCCCTTGTAGATCTTGCCGTCTTCCGCGCGGATGGCGGCACCAACAGGAAACTTCGAATAGGGTGCGTGAGCAAAGGCCATGGCCTCGCGGGCTGCTTCGAAAAGCTCATGAGACATGGTTTAACGCTCCTTGGAATAGGCGACGCCACCGGCCTTTGGCGGCTTGGCGATGCCGATGAAACCGGCCAGCAGAATGCAGGTGAGAATATAGGGCAGCGCCTGGAAAATCTGGACCGGCACTTCACCGATACCCGGAATGGCCTTGCCCTGCATGAAGTTTGCAACCGCATCCAGGAAGCCGAACAGCAGGCACGCGAACATGACCGGCACCGGCTTCCACTTGGCGAAAATCAGAGCGGCCAGCGCGATGTAACCTTTGCCCGCCGACATGTTGGCGATGAAGGCTGCCGATTGCGCGACGGCGAGATAGGTGCCCGCAAAGCCGCAGAGGAAGCCAGCAACGATGACGGCGCGGAAGCGCATCCATGTCACGGAAATGCCAGCCGTATCGACAGCACCCGGGTTTTCACCGACCGCACGCAGGCGCAGGCCAAAGCGGGTGCGGTAGAGAACCCACCATGAAATCGGCACGGCGATGAAGGCGAGATAGGTGAGGATATTGTTGCCGGAGATGACATTGGCATAGAGCGGGCCGATGAAGGGCACCTCACGCATCACATCCACACCCGGCAGGATGATGGGGGTGAAACGACCTTCGCTGGGAATTTGGGGCGTACGACCGCCCTGCCCGAACCAGGCCTGCCCCAAGACCACCGTCAGACCGGCGGCCACAAAATTCAGCGCCACGCCCGAAACGATCTGGTTTCCGCGGTTGGTGATGACGGCAAAGCCGTGCACCAGCGAAAAGAAGATCGAGACGCCGATGCCAGCGGCCAGACCCGCCCAGGGATCGGATGTGAGGTAGGCGACACAGGCGGATGCGAAGGCCGCGGCCAGCATCTTGCCCTCAAGGCCGATGTCGAACACACCGGCGCGTTCCGAAAACAAGCCCGCAAGGGCCGTAAACAGCAGCGGAATGGTCAGGCGAACGGTCGAACCGAGAATGCTGACCAGCATATCGAAGGTTTCCATGGGCCTTACCTCTTCACGAATTGTTGGTAGATGCGCACCAGCGCGGGGCGGTACATATATTCAAGCGCGCCTGCAAACAGGATGACGAGACCCTGAATGACGACGATCATCTCACGGGTAATGTTGGGCATTTCAAACGACAAATCCGCGCCGCCCTGATACAAAATACCGAAGAGAAGGGCCGCAAACACGATGCCAAGTGGGTGACTTCGCCCCATCAGCGAGACGGCGATGCCGACGAAACCGGCGCCGCCGACGAATTCCACCTGCAAACGGGCGGATGCGCCCATGACCGGGTTGAGCGCCATCATGCCCGCCAGACCACCTGAGATGAGCATGGCGATGATGACAGTGCGCGAATAGGGAATGCCCGCATAAATGGCGGCAGACGGGCTGATGCCAAGCGTGCGCATTTCATAGCCCAGCTTGGTACGCCAGATCAGCACCCAAACGAGGAAAGCGGCAACCAGCGCGATGATGAAGGAGACATTGAAAGGGGCAGGCCCGAGTTTCAAACCGAACATCGCCATGAGCCAGTCGAGCTTCGGCAATTGGCCACCCGGCAGGAAGGTGCGGGTTTCCGGCGCCATCTTGCCTGGCACGATGAAGACGTTGACCAGCAGATAGACCATCAGCGCGGCGGCGATGAAGTTGAACATGATGGTGGTGATGACGACGTGGCTGCCGCGCTTTGCCTGAAGCCAGCCAGGGATGAACGCCCAGGCAGCGCCGAACACGGCAGCACCGATGACGGCGAACGGCATGGTGACATACCAGGGAACGTAGCGATCGAGCGCAAGGGCTACCAGGGCAGCACCCAGGCCGCCAATATAGGCCTGACCTTCCGAGCCGATGTTGAAGAGGCCCGCATGGAAGGCGACCGCTACGGACAGGCCGGTGAAGATGAAGCTGGTGGTGTAAAACAGGGTGAAACCGATGGCATCACCACGACCCAGCGCACCTTCGATCAGAAGCCGCAGCGCCGCGAACGGGTCTTCGCCAATGCCCCAGACGACGAGGCCGGAAATGAAAAATGCCGTGGCGAGGTTGAGAAACGGCAGGAGGCCGTAGGACATCCAGCTGGGAAGGGGAACGGAAGCTGTACTCATGAGCTTTAAAGCCTTTGCCTTATGCGGCGATGCCGGCCATCATCAGGCCCAGCGTTTGTTCTTCGGCTTCCGCCGTTTTTTCTCCGACGACCCGACCGGCAAACATCACCAGAATGCGGTCAGACAGAGAGCGGATTTCATCCAGCTCCACCGACACCAGCAGAATAGCCTTGCCCGCATCGCGCATTTCGATGATGCGGCGGTGGATGAATTCGATGGCACCGATATCCACGCCTCGCGTCGGCTGGCCGATGATCAGCATTTTCGGATCGCGTTCGATCTCGCGCGCAACGACGATCTTCTGCTGATTTCCGCCCGAGAAATTGGCCGTTTTCAAATTCGCGTTCGGCGGGCGGATGTCGTATTTCTCGATCTTTTCGATGGCGTCCTTACGGATCGCTTCCGGGTTCAGAAACATGCCCTTGCCGTATTTCTCATCGCGGTGATAGCCGAGGATGGAGTTTTCATATTCCTCGAACTTCAAAACCAGCCCCATATGGTGACGGTCTTCGGGAATATGCGCCAGACCCAGCTTGCGCAGGATGGCGGGATCGACCTTGTCGACGGTCTTGCCACCCATCAGGATTTCGCCGGAATGGGGTTTGCGGATACCGGCGATGGCTTCCAGCAATTCCGACTGGCCGTTGCCGGCCACACCGGCAATGCCGACGATTTCGCCAGCGCGCACGTCGAAGGACACATCGTCCACCATGGTCACGCCCCGGCTGTCCTTGACGGTGAGATTGCGAACCGAAAACAGGACGTCGCCCGGATTGGCTTCGCCCTTTTCGACACGCAGCAACACACGGCGGCCAACCATGAGTTCGGCCAGTTCCTCGACCGTCGTTTCCGAGGTCTTGCGTGTCGCCACCATCTCGCCGCGGCGCATGACCGAGACCTCGTCGGTGATCGCCATGATTTCGCGCAGCTTGTGCGTGATGAGGATGACGGTCTTGCCCTGATCGCGCAGGACGCTCAAAATTTTGAACAGGTGATCGGCTTCTGCCGGTGTCAGCACGCCGGTCGGCTCATCGAGGATGAGGATTTCGGCGCCACGATACATGGCCTTCAAGATTTCGACGCGCTGTTGCAGGCCGACCGGCAGATCCTCGATGATCCCATCGGGATTGACCTCCAGGCCATATTCATCCTCGAGACGCTTCAACTCCTTGCGGGTTGCCGCCGTGCCCTTGGCCAGAAGCATGCCGCCTTCGGCACCCAGCATGATGTTTTCCAGCACCGAAAAATTGTCGACCAGCATGAAGTGCTGATGCACCATGCCGATACCGGCATCGATGGCGGCTTGGCTATCCCTAATGTTGACGGGTTTGCCATCGATACGAATTTCACCGGAATCTGCGGAATAGAAGCCGTAAAGGATCGACATCAATGTCGATTTGCCCGCCCCGTTTTCCCCGATGATGCCGTGGATCGTCCCCTTGGCAACGGTGAGGTTGATATTCTTGTTGGCGTGTACGGTGCCGAATTTTTTATCGATACCGACAAGCTCGATTGCAGGTTCCATCGTCAACCCAAATGTCTCCGGAGGCTGGATATGAAAAGGGCGCAACGCGAATGCCGCGATGCGCCCCTGTTCAAATAATCACATCACTTTGGGCAAGAATTGTCAGACATGTAGTCGTGAACTTTGACGGTGCCTGCAATGATATCGGCCTTCGCCTTATCGACGGCTGCCGTCATCTCTGGCGTGATCATAGCCTTGTTGTTGTCATCGAGAGCGTATGCAACGCCGTCTTCCTTCACGCCCAGAGATTGAACGCCAGCGGTGAACTTGTCATCCTTGGTGTCCTTGAAGGCGTTATAAACGGCGAGATCGACGCGCTTGACCATCGAGGTCAAAACCGAACCCGGGTGCAAGTGGTTCTGGTTGCTATCCACGCCGATGGAGTATTTCTTGTTGTCGGCTGCGGTCTGGAGAACGCCAAGGCCTGTGGCACCGGCTGCCGCGTAGATGACGTCCGCGCCCTGATCGAGCTGGTTCTTGGTCAACTCACCACCACGCACCGGGTCGTTCCAGGCGGCACCGGTCGTGCCGGTCATGTTCTGGAAGACTTCGACCTTGGAATTGGCGGCCTTGGCACCCTGCGCATAGCCGCAAGCAAACTTTCGGATCAACGGAATGTCCATACCACCGATGAAGCCAACCTTGCCTGTCTTGGATGCCATGCCGGCCAGAAGACCGACGAGATAGGAACCCTCTTCTTCCTTATAGACGACGGAGCGTACATTCGGCAGCTCAACGACGGAATCGACGATCACGAACTTGGTGTCGGGAAACTCGGCTGCAACCTTTTCCATGGCTGACGTCCACGCGAACGACACCGCAACAACGGGGTTGAACCCACGGCTGGCGAAATTGCGGATGGCCTGTTCGCCCTGCGTGTCGCTGGTCGGCTCGAAATCGCGGTATTCGGTACCGGTTTCAGCCTTGAACTTTTCAGCGCCTGCGGCAGCGGCTTCGTTGAACGACTTGTCGAATTTGCCGCCCGTGCCATAGACCAGAGCAGGCTTGATGTCCGCAGCCAAAGCGGAAGCCGACATCGCGGCCAGCGCGAAAAGCGTCAGAAGGGATTTTTTCATTGTGCAGCCCTGTTGTTACAGTTTGGTTTTTTAAAGGGTCCTCCCGCAAACCCGTTGAAGCGGGCATGTCTGCGGAACTGCCAGCCTTTTCTAGACTGTGCGCGGCGATACTTGCATGCCTTCAAGAAAAATTCATCCGCTTTTTTTGACCCGATGGAAAAACCGTTAACTGCCGATATTTTCATCCCTGACGATAGGCATTTGCAAAAAAGAAGAGCGCCTCCCGACGTTTGATGACGTCAGAAGGCGCTCTCGATCGATTTAATGTCGGATCAACCGATGTTGCAGCTCACGCCGGTTCCGCGCAGGCCACAATATCCGCCGGGGTTCTTGGCGAGATATTGCTGATGATAATCTTCGGCGTAATAGAAGATATCCAGCGGCTCGATTTCCGTCGTGATCGACTGACCGTGCCCGGCAGCCTTCAAGGCCTGCTGGAACGTGTCGCGTGCAGCCTTGGCCTGCGCAAGCTGCTCTTCGCACGTCGTATAGATGACGGAGCGATAGGTCGTGCCGATGTCGTTGCCCTGGCGCATGCCCTGTGTCGGGTCGTGCTCCTCGAAGAAAATCTTCAGCAGGGAGCCGAGCGAGACTTTCGCCGGATCATAGACCACCTTGACCACTTCGGCATGGCCGGTCAGCCCCGTCGTGGTTTCCTGATAATGCGGATTGCGGGTTAAGCCGCCGGAATATCCGACGGCGGTGACCCACACGCCCGACGTTTTCCAGAACAGACGTTCTGCACCCCAGAAACACCCCATGCCGAGATAGACCGTTTCGAGATGATCGGGATAGGGACCTTTGAGGGGATTTCCGTTGACGAAGTGGTGCTCCGGCACGGTGACTTCTTCATCGCGACCGGGATAGGCCGTCTCCGGCGTGGGCATGGTCGTTTTCTTGGACTTGGTATCAAACCCGAACATTGCATTCTCCTTGCGGCAACACATGCCGCCATCTGGTTTGTGCATTCCTGGTCGTGGCGAACCCGCCTCTAAGCGGAAAAGCGGCCCAGCGCCCTGCGCTTCCTGTAGCCCGCCATCCAGAACAGGAGGGAGAGGGCAAGAAGAACCGCAAAGGCAGGAACCATTGAAAGACCGTTTTCGGACCATCGCCACGCTTCAGGATGAATATAGTGCGCGACACCGGCTTGTGCCATGGCAAGCGAGGCGGGAAAAAACTCAAACCAGACATCCCGAGCGCTCATCAGGTCTACCGATGAGGTGGAAACGGAGCGGATCGAATCAAACACGCCAACGCTGACCGCTGCTGCCAGACACACAAAACTGATGAACCGGAAAATCGCTTTCACGAAAAAACCTCTACCGATGGCCGTTCAGGACCGCGCTGCCCTTGATGGGATCGACGCATTTTTATTGGCCTGTTGCCCCACTGGATAAAGGTGCCCAAGCACCTTTGCAATCGCGCTCACGGCAAGGAATTGTCCAGCAAATGAAAAAACTGTCAGATTCGGGTTGATCCCAGCGAATTCATCGGTATATATCGCGCCGTTCCAGTGATTTGCAGTTTTCCAAACATGCAGACGTTTAGACGGACAGGTGGCCGAGTGGTTTAAGGCGCACGCCTGGAACGCGTGTGTGCGTGAAAGCGTACCGTGGGTTCGAATCCCACCCTGTCCGCCATCCCTCTCATCAGAACCTTCTGACACATCAGCCCGATCACGCCGTCGTTTCCTTGAACAGTACGTTCTGGTCGAGCAGATAACGCGAGAACAGCGGCAGGCTTGCGCCGCCGATGGCACGGGCTTGGCTGCCGACGGCCCCTTCTCGGATTTCGGGGACGACGACGCCCTGGAGGTCGTGGAGATCGAGTGCCTTGCGGGTGGCAGCGGTGATGCGCGCGCGGACCCATTCTGGAAAACCGCCATCGATGATGACGCAGGCAAAATCGATGATCGAGGCTGCGGCGAGCACGGCCTGGGCAAGTGCTGCGGCAGCGTTCTGGATCCAGCGTTCCAGGGGTTCACCGAAATCCACCCAATCGTCAGGTGAGAACCACAGCGGTTTTGGATCTATGTCGTTTTCGCGCAACATGTCTTCCAGCACAAAGATCGAAGCGATCTTGAGAAGCGGTACGGTGGAGCCATCTCGTCCCTGCACCGGAAGTGGCCCGATGGCGCCCGCAGCGCCGGTACGTCCGGAAAACAGGGCCGAATTCAGCACGACGCCGCCACCGATGAAGGAGCCGATGAAGACATAGAGGAAATCCGGGTAGTTTTGACCGGTACCGAAAACGAGTTCCGCGCCACAGGCGCTGGTCGCATCGTTCTGGAGAAACACCGGATAATCCACCTGTTCGGCGATTCCCGCCCGCAGATCGACACTCCGCCAGCGGTCCATTTCTGCCTGCGGCGCGCCCACCTCGCGGGCCCAGCTCCACAATTCGAACGGGGCTGCGATGCCGATGCCCGCAATACGCTGGCGCTGGTCGGGTGTGAGTTGCGCTTCCAGTTCGGCAATACCATCGACTACGAAGGGTAAAATCCATTCGGGCATGGGATAGGGGTAGGTGTTGCGCAGCTTCAAGCGTATGCGCCCGACGAAATCCATCAGCACCAGATCCACGCTTCGGCGACCGATTTTCACACCGAAGGAGAACACCGCGTCCGGGTTCAGTCGCATGGGCGTGGAGGGCTGACCGACCTTGCCGCGTAGCGGTTCCCCACGGATCAGAAGTCCGTCGCTTTCGAGCGAGCGCATGATGACGGACACGGTCTGGGCCGACAGGCCGCTTCGGCGGGCAATCTCGGCTTTCGACAGGCCGCTGTGCCGTCTGACCAGCGACAGGACGAGACGTTCATTATAGGCGCGAACGCGCACCTGATTGGCGCCTCCGCTCACATCCGGTGCTGTTGCTGGCGCGTGCTGTTGAAGCTCGCTTGAGCGTCTCATATGGCATTCCCTCCCTGCCAGCGACGTTTTCCATCGCCTGCATATGCTTTCCACATGCTTGATATTTAAGGGAAAAGTGGTGTCCTCCCACCCCGTTTCCCTTGGCCGTGGAAAACTTAACATGCCATAAGGAATTAATAATTCAATTGGATTTATTTATTGACAGATGCCTGTTTTGGTGCTTCCATCTGTCGCAGTGGCTCCGCTCTTGGAGGAGAAGGGCCGCAACAGTCGCTTCAACAGAAGCACTTGTCTCATCAGGGAGGACTACATGAAAAGCACTGTTTCCGCCATTCTCGGCGCGCTTGCGCTTGGCGTTTCTTTTGCATCCGTCGCATCGGCTGCCGATACGGCTGTCTGCCTCATCACCAAGACAGATACCAATCCGTTCTTCGTCAAGATGAAGGAAGGCGCGACAGCCAAGGCCAAGGAAGTCGGCGTGACGCTGAAGTCCTATGCCGGTAAGATCGACGGCGATTCCGAAAGCCAGGTTGCCGCAATCGAATCCTGCATTGCCGATGGCGCAAAGGGCATTCTCATCACGGCATCCGACACCAAGGGCATCGTTCCTTCGGTCAAGAAGGCACGTGATGCAGGCGTTCTGGTCATCGCGCTCGACACGCCACTCGACCCGGTCGGTTCGGCTGACGCGACCTTTGCGACCGACAACCTGCTTGCCGGCAAGCTGATCGGCGAATGGGCCAAGGGCACGATGGGCGACAAGGCCAAGGACGCCAAGGTCGGCTTCCTCGACCTGACACCTGACCAGCCAAGCGTCGATGTTCTGCGCGACCAGGGCTTCATGATCGGCTTCGGCATCGATCCGAAAGACCCGAACAAGATCGGCGATGAAGTCGATCCACGTATCGTTGGCCACGACGTGACCAACGGCAACGAGGAAGGTGGCCGCAAGGCCATGGAAAACCTTCTTCAGAAGGACCCTGACATCAACGTCATCCACACGATCAACGAGCCTGCCGCCGTCGGTGCCTACCAGGCACTCAAGGCTGTCGGCATGGAGCAGAACGTGCTGATCGTATCGGTTGACGGCGGTTGCCCGGGCGTGAAATCGGTTCAGGACGGCGTCATTGGCGCGACATCGCAGCAGTATCCGCTGATGATGGCAGCCCTTGGCGTCGAAGCGATCAAGAAATTCGCCGACACCGGCGAGAAGCCAAAGCCGACCGAAGGCAAGTCCTTCTTCGATACGGGCGTTTCGCTTGTGACTGACAAGCCGGTCTCCGGCGTGCCATCCATCAGCGTCAAGGAAGGCCTCGCGAAGTGCTGGGGCTGATCCCTACCCTTCGATAAACCCGTACCGGTCGGAACGATGTTCCGGCCGGTTTCGCCCAGAAGTTTTCGCTGTCAGATTACCCGGCTAAAGATCGGGCCCGGATCGGGCTTATGCTGGCGAGCGGAGGAGGAAACATGAGCGGAATTCAGGAATTCGAGCAAGTGCTCGATGGCAGCGACAAGAATGTCGCCTCGTTCGAACAGCAAAATATCTCACTTTTGAAACGCGCGCAGAATTTTCTGCACTCGACACCGGCGGCCGTGCCGCTGATCGTCCTGGTGATGTCGATCGCGATTTTCGGTCTGACCATCGGCGGTCGTTTCTTTTCGTCCTATACATTGACCCTGATCCTTCAGCAGATTGCCGTCGTCGGTATTCTCGGCTCGGCGCAGACGCTCATCATTCTGACGGCCGGTATCGACCTGTCGATCGGCGTCGTCATGGTCATCTCATCCGTCGTGATGGGCAATGTGGCCGTGACCTATGGATTGCCGAGCGGCGTTGCCGTTCTGGCCGGTTTCGTGGTCGGCGGATTGTGCGGGCTCTTCAACGGCTTTCTGGTCGCCGTCGTCAAATTACCGCCGTTCATCGTGACGTTGGGATCATGGAATATCGTCATGGCGACGAATTTCATCTATTCCGCGAACGAGACGATTCGCGATACGGATGTATCTCAGAACGCACCCCTTCTTCAGGTCTTTGCCACCAATTTCCGCATCGGCAGCGCCATCTTCACACTTGGCGTCATCGCCATGGTGCTTCTGGTTGGCCTTCTCTGGTACATTCTCAACCACACGGCCTGGGGTCGCCACGTCTATGCCGTGGGTGACGATCCAGAAGCGGCAAAGCTCTCCGGTATCCAGACGCGCAAGGTCCTTCTCAGCGTCTATACCGTGGCTGGCATCATCGCAGCCTTTGCAGCCTGGGTCGCCATCGGCCGTAACGGATCAATTTCGCCCTCTGCCGCCGTGACCGACTATAACCTGCAAGCCATTACGGCGACCGTGATCGGCGGCATCTCACTGTTTGGCGGACGCGGCTCCATTCTCGGCACACTGTTTGGTGCGATGCTGGTGGGTGTGGTGTCGATGGGTCTCAACATGCTCGGTGCAGACCCGCAATGGAAAGTCATGTTGACCGGCTGGCTGATCATCGCCGCGGTCGCAATCGACCAATGGATCCGAAAGGCAGGCGCGTGATGACCACAGACACCACAAAGCAACCCATTCTTTCCGCCCATGGTCTGGTCAAGCGTTACGGCCGCGTGACCGCTCTCGACAATGCCGATTTCGATCTCTATCCAGGTGAAATCCTGGCTGTCATCGGTGACAACGGCGCGGGCAAATCCTCTCTGATCAAAGCTCTGTCAGGGGCCGTCCGTCCCGACGAAGGCGAGATCAGACTGGATGGCAAGCCTGTTCACTTCAAGACGCCGCTCGAAGCCCGTGACGCCGGGATTGAGACCGTCTATCAGAACCTTGCGCTCTCGCCTGCCCTTTCGATCACCGACAATATGTTCCTGGGTCGTGAATTGAGAAAGCCTGGGTTTATGGGCACAGTCCTGCGCAAGCTCGACCATTCCGCCATGGACAAGTTTGCCCGCAACAAGCTGTCTGAACTCGGCCTGATGACCATTCAGAACATCAACCAGTCGGTGGAAACGCTGTCCGGTGGTCAGCGTCAGGGTGTGGCCGTTGCCAGAGCAGCCGCCTTCGGTTCCAAGGTCGTCATTCTGGACGAACCGACGGCGGCGCTGGGTGTGAAGGAAAGCCGTCGCGTGCTGGAACTCATTCTCGATGTGCGCTCGCGTGGCATGCCGATCGTTTTGATTTCGCACAATATGCCGCATGTGTTCGAGGTCGCAGACCGCATTCACATTCACCGGCTGGGCAAGCGCCTTTGCGTCATCAACCCGAAGGAATACACCATGTCCGACGCGGTTGCCTTCATGACGGGCGCAAAGGAACCACCGAAAGAGACGATGGCTGCATGACGACCACGCTCAATGCGATGGCTGAGGACATTCTCCGACGCGCCTCAGACCATGCACGCTTCATCGTTGCCATTGCCGGTCCCCCTGGGGCCGGCAAGTCCACGCTGGCAGATGCGCTTTACGGTGAACTAACCAGACGCGGAGAAAAAGCCGAAGTCCTGCCCATGGACGGCTTTCACATGGACAATGGCATTCTGCAACAGCGCGGCTTGCTGGCCCGCAAGGGTGCGCCTGAAACCTTCGATATCAGGGGTTTTGCCGATATCGTCGCCGCCGTTCGCAAGGCGGATCAGGAGGTGCTCGTGCCGGTGTTCGACCGGTCGCGCGAAATCGCCATCGCCTCTGCCCGGGCCATTGCGCCGGATACCCGGTTTATTCTGGCCGAAGGCAATTATCTTCTTCTCAACGAAGAACCTTGGGTCCATCTGAAAAGCAGCTACGATTTTTCGATCTTCGTTGGTCCCTCCGTCGAGGTTCTGGAACAGCGGCTGCGTGATCGCTGGATCGGCTATGGCCTGGACGAAGCAGGAATCGCCGCCAAGCTTTACGAGAACGACCTGCCGAACGGCAAACGCGTCATCGAGAATTCCAAGGGTGCGGATATCAACATCGACATCTGGGAATAGCGTCCGAACCGGCAATCAATATGCGCTTTGTCTGAAAATCCATTCCGATTTCCCAGCGCATGTTGTAGGTCATGATTCCATGACGATTCTGGATGCGGCATGACTGCCAAGGTTTTCCTCTCACGACTGAAACTGAGCGAGTTTCGCAATTATGCGGAGGTCTCGCTGCGCCTCGATGCGCGCCATGTGGTGCTGACGGGCGACAATGGATCGGGCAAGACCAATCTTCTCGAAGCCATCTCCTTCCTGTCGCCCGGACGCGGATTGCGGCGTGCGACACTTTCAGATGTCACGCGTGTGGGTGCCGGAGGTATGGGGTTCTCGATCTTTGCCGAGGTCGATGGCATGGATGGCGAGGTTGCCATCGGCACAGGCGTCGAGGGAGAGGGCGAGGCCCTGTCGCGCCGGTTGCGGTTGAACGGCACGCCGGTCAAATCCGTCGATGAATTGACCGACCACCTTCGGGTGTTGTGGCTGACGCCTGCGATGGACGGGCTGTTTACCGGCTCGTCTTCCGACCGCCGCCGCTTTCTCGACCGATTGGTCTTGTCGCTCGACCCAAGCCATGGACGCAGGGCCAGCGACTTCGAAAAAGCCATGCGCGGGCGCAATCGCCTGTTGTCGGACGGGCGTTTCGATCCTGTCTGGCTGGAGGCCATCGAAAAACAAATGGCAGAACTGGGCATCTCCATGGCCGTTGCCCGCCATGAAATGCTGGGCTTGCTGAAAGCGCTGATCGACAGCCGCAGCAACGACGCAAACTTCCCGACCGCATCGCTGACGCTCTCTGGCTTCATGGACGGCGAGTTTCATCGTCCCGCGGTCGATCTGGAAGACGCGTATCTGGCAACGCTGAAGGACAACCGCTATCGCGATGCCGCAGCCGGGCGCACGTTGGAAGGTCCACACCGGGCTGACCTGTTCGTGCGCCACGCAGAGAAGGACATGGATGCGGGCCGTTGCTCGACGGGCGAGCAAAAAGCGCTTCTGGTCGGGCTGGTTCTGGCGCATGCGCAACTCACGGCCAACATGACCGGCCATGCGCCGGTGCTGCTTCTGGATGAGATTGCCGCCCATCTGGATGAAGGGCGACGGGCTGCACTGTTCGATCTCATCCATGCGCTGGGTGGGCAGAGCTTCATGACCGGCACGGACGTTTCGATGTTTGCGGGGCTCGGTGAGCGCGCCCAGTTTTTCGATGTTTCCCATGGAAGCATCGGGTGATAATTCTAGATTTCTGTTGAGCATTGCCGGGAGAAGTGACTTTGGACCCCCTGACACCAGAGGAAATCGAACGCTACAAGCGCCATATTCTTTTGCCGGAAATCGGCGGCGCGGGCCAGCAGCGTCTCAAGGCTGCCAAAGTGCTGGTGATCGGCGCAGGTGGCCTCGGTGCGCCGGTGCTGTATTATCTGGCAGCGGCTGGCGTGGGTACGCTCGGTCTTATCGATGACGATGTGGTTTCGCTCTCCAATCTCCAGCGTCAGATCATTCACGACACGGGCACGATCGGAGAACAGAAAACGGAAAGCGCCCGCCGCTCCATCGCGCAGTTGAACCCGCATGTGCGGACGCAGAATTTCGAGGAACGATTCTCGCTTGTCTGGGCGAATGACCATCTGAAATCCTTCGATCTCGTTATCGATGGTTCCGATAATTTCGACACACGCTACGCCGCAGCCGACGCAGCAGAGACCGCTGGGGTGCCGCTGGTGACGGGCGCCGTCGGTCGCTTCGATGGTTCCGTGACCGTCTTGAAACCTTATGAGACCGGACCCGATGGCATGTTATGGCCGGGTTATCGCGATCTCTTCCCTGCCCCCCCACCGGAGGGAGTGGTGCCATCCTGCGCCGAAACAGGCATCATCGGTGCCCTCACCGGGGTGATCGGCACGATCATGGCGATGGAAGCCATCAAGCTGATAACCCGGACCGGAGAGCCGCTGATCGGACGGCTGCTCCTATACGATGCGCTGGCGGCGCGGTTCGATACCGTTCGCTACAAGCGGCGTGCACAGACATCATGATCGATATCGTCAAGATCGACGGCGACTTTTCGCGGTTTTCCGAGTTGCTGGCGCTGATCAGGTCATCCTTTGCCTATATGGACGGCGTGATCGATCCGCCGTCTTCCGCGCACCGGCTGACGCCCGAGACACTGACGCAGAAAACACGTGACGAGATCGCTTTTATTGCGCTTGAGGACGAGACCCTGCTGGGGTGCATATTCTTGAGGCCGGAAGCAACCAGCCTTTACGTCGGCAAACTCGCGGTTCCCCCATTGGCGCAGGGCAAAGGCGTAGGCTTTGCTCTTCTGGGTAAAGCGGAAGAGGTAGCCCTTGGTTTGGGGCTTATGGCGCTGCGGCTGGAAACGCGCATCGAACTCATCAGCAACCACCGCCGCTTTGCTGCATGGGGTTTCGTAAGAACGGCAGAAAATTCCCATCCCGGCTATACGCGCGTAACCTCCATCGAGATGACGAAGCGTCTGGCCTGATATCGTCTAGGCCCGCCCCGGCAGGACCCGATTTGGGGGCCGGTGGCCATCGTAAAAGGCGCGGATGTTGATGATGACCTTGTCACCCATATCGATGCGGCCTTCGATGGTGGCGGAACTCATATGCGGCAACAGAACGACCTTGCCTTCCTTGGCGAGCTTGATGAGTTTGGGGTTGACCACCGGTTCGTTTTCGAAAACGTCGAGGCCCGCGCCCGCAATCTTGCCGTCCATTAGGCAGCGGATCAGCGCTGCCTCGTCGATGATATCGCCGCGCGCCGTGTTGACGATGTAGCTCGTGGGCTGCATCAGCGCCAGATGGCGGGCCGATATCAGGTGATAGGTGGCAGGCGTCGAAGGGCAGTTGACGGACACGATGTCGACGCGGGCCAGCATCTGGTCCAGACTGTCCCAATAGGTCGCTTCGAGCTCGGCTTCGGTGGCCGGATTGACACGCTTGCGGTTGTGATAATGTATCGACAGGCCAAAGGCCTTGGCGCGACGGGCGACCGCCGTGCCGATGCGCCCCATGCCGACAATGCCGATGCGCTTACCCGACAGACGGCGTCCCAGCATCCATGTGGGTGACCAGCCCAGCCATTCATCCGAGCCGTTGGCGAGAACGCGGGTTCCTTCCACCAGACGGCGCGGGACGGCCAGCACCAGGGCCATGGTCATATCGGCGCTGTCTTCGGTCAGGACGTTGGGCGTGTTGGTGACGGTGATGCCCTTGCGGGCGGCAGCATCCACATCGATATGGTCGATACCGTTTGAAAACCCGGCGATCAATTTCAGTTGAGGGCCTGCCTGCTCGATCATATCGGCCGTGATGCGATCCGTGACGGTCGGCACCAGAACGTCCACTGTCTGCATGGCTGCGATCAGCTCAGCCTTGGTGCGTGGGGCATCTTCGATGTTCAGTTCCGCGTCGAACAGCTCTCGCATGCGGGTTTCGACCAGATCCGGCAATTTGCGTGTCAAATAGACGGTCGGTCTCTTCTTATTCGTCATTGTCCGATGGCACCTTGTTCAGAGGTCGTTAACCAAAAAGAGCGATAATTTCTTTCACCACGGGCGTTTCTACCAGACCCACCGGCGAAGACAAACAAATCTCGCATGTTGCCTTCATCGACTGTTGAAATGGTAGGCCTGATCGTCATCTCGATTGCTGAAACGCAAGGAAACGGAAACCGGCATGCGTAGCATTGTCCTTATTGTCTGCATGGCATTGTCGCTGGGTTTTCTCGACGCTGCAAGCGCACCTGTGATGGCACAAGGTGCGGCCAAGGGCGCAAGCGGCCTGCCTTTGCCACGCTTCGTCAGCCTGAAATCGAGACGCGTCAACATGCGCATCGGCCCGAGCACAGATTACGCGGTGTCGTGGATGTACATGAAGTCCGGCATGCCGGTTGAAATCATTCAGGAATATGAAAACTGGCGGCGTATACGCGACGCCGATGGCACCGAGGGCTGGGTCAACCAGGCGCTGCTATCGGGCGAGCGAACCGCCGTCGCAGCGCCATGGATGCGCGGCAAGGGAAAGGACGTCTATGTCAACCTGCGCCGTGAACCCCAATCCGGCGCGGGTATTATGGCCAAGCTGGAGCCGGGTGTTCAGATCAGGATCGGCGAATGCAACGGCGACTGGTGCAAGGCCGAAGCCGGTCAGGTGACCGGCTGGGTGTCTCAGGGTGAAATCTGGGGTGCATATCCCGGAGAAGCCTTCAAGTAGGCGATGGCCTTCAGATAAGGCCGTGCTTTTCCGCCAGCGCCTTCAGCGACGACATGGGACGTGGACCGACCTGCTGGATGACGGCAGCCGCCGCCAGGCATCCGAGCTTGCCGCTGTCTTCCAGCGAACGCCCCTGCGTATAGCCATACAAAAAGCCAGCGGCGAAAAGATCGCCCGCGCCCGTCGTGTCGACCACGTCGAAAACCGGGTAGGCCTCGACCTTGATGCGTTCTGTGCCGCGAACGATGGTTGCGCCCTCCTCGCTCATGGTCACCGCCGCAATCTTGCAATCGGCAGCGATCTTTGTCAGCGCCAGATCGAAATCATCGGTCTCATAGAGCGAGAGCGCTTCCTGCTTGTTGGCGAACACGATATCGACCGTGCCGGAGCGCATGAGATCGAGAAATTCATCGCGGTAACGACCGACGCAGAAGCTGTCCGACAGCGTCATGGAGACTTCACGACCGTTTTCATGGGCAATGCGAGCACTATCGCGGATCGCATCCTTGGCGCGTGGCGGGTCCCAGAGATAACCTTCGAAATAGGTGACCTGCGAAGAGGCAACGACCGATGGTTCGACGTCTTCGGGACCGAGATCGACACAGGCACCGAGATAGGTGTTCATCGAGCGCTCTCCGTCTTCGGTGACGAAGATCATCGAGCGTGCTGTTGGCGGGAACGTGCCTTGCGGTTTGGTCTCGAAGTGAACGCCCTGGGCGCGAATATCGTGCTGGAAAATCTCGCCAAGCTGGTCTTCCGCAACCTTGCCGAAATAGGCTGCACGACCGCCGAAATTGGCAATGCCAGCCGCCGTGTTGCCAGCACTGCCACCAGATGCTTCCAGTGCTGGGCCCATCAACGAATAGAGCAGTTCGGCGCGCTCGGCATCGATGAGGTTCATCGCGCCCTTGGTGATCTTGGTCTCTTCCAAAAACTGATCATTGCAGCGGGAAATGATATCAACGATGGCGTTGCCGACCGTCAGTACGTCGAATTTTGTCATGAGCCTCTTATCCGAGATGCATCGATCGATGCGTTACCTGCCATCAGGTCTTAAAGAATTTTGGCGACAAGAAAAGCCAAAACCGTTGCCACCCCTGGCAGAACAGGTGCTGCGAAAAAAAGAAATGCGTCATGTGTCTGTCATGCAGCGTTGTTATAGAATGCCCATTGCGTCATCACGGATGTACTGGTGAGGCAAGCGGATGAAAGCGGGGGCGACCTCGCTTTTTTCTTTTGTGCGGGCGCGTTGGTTGTTCGCCTGCCACAGATGCGCTAGACCCGAAGTCTCGTGCCAAGGGCCTGCGAAAGTACCTCCGCAATGTATGCTGTCGCCATCAATGTCGCTCCGATCTTCCTGCTCATTCTCATTGGCTGGATCACGGTCAAGCTGAAGCTTTTCAAGGCGGACGCCAGCGATGTGCTCAGCGACTTCGTCTTCAAGATCGCCGTTCCCACACTAATTTTTCGCACGCTTGCGTCTGCCGATTTTCACGGCGCCTCGCCGTTCAAGCTGTGGGTGACCTATTTTGCCGGCGTCGCGGTGACCTGGACCGTGGGACAGCTGGTGACCCGGCACGTCTTCAAACAGGATTTGCGCGTCAGCGTCGTCGCTGGAATATCATCCGCATTTGCCAACAACATCTTCATCGGCCTGCCGCTCGTCGGGCGCTCCATCGGTAGCGAAGGCATTGTGGCGATTTCCATTCTGCTGGTGATACACCTGCCGATCATGATGATTGCCGGAACGATTCTCATGGAAAATGCCACCCATAAGGTTCTGGGCGGAGAAAAGCGCAGCGCATTTGCCGTTCTGAGGCAGGTGGGGCGAAACTTGGCACAAAACCCGCTGGTGATCGCGCTTGTGCTGGGTTTGAGCTTCAACATGACGGGCTTTGCGATGCCTGAGGTCATGACGACCGTCATCGATCAGATTGCCAGCATGGCGGGACCGGCGGCACTGATATCGCTGGGTATGGCACTGACCAAATATCCCATTCGCGGCAATTTGCGTATTGCGGTGACGATGACCGCCTTCAAATTGATCCTGCTACCTGCCTGCGTGTGGCTGACCGCCCATGCGCTGGGTTTGAGCCCGGCATGGACCGCCGCACTGGTCCTCACATCCTGTGTGCCGACCGGAATCAACTCCTGGCTGCTGGCCAACCGCTTCGGCATCGGTCACAGCATTGCCGCCTCCACGATCAGCATTTCCACCCTGTTCGGTGTGCTGACCGTGTCGTTCTGGGCGTGGCTTTTGAGCTGATTATTTCTGCGCGCTCAAAACCTTGAAGCGCGAGTTGCGGCAGACTTCCTGGCTGGAGCGGAATTCCGTGGACAGCATCGTCTCGTAGGGCATGCCGCGATTGGCAACCATCAGCAGCTTTCCGCCACTGCGCAGTGCCGTTGCCGCCGTCTTGATCATCGCTTGGCCGAGGGCTGGCTCTGACGCCTGCCCATTGGCATGGAAGGGCGGGTTCATGATGATGAGATCGTATTTTTCCTTTGGTGGCTCTGCCACCAGATCCTGCCAGAAGAAGCGTGCCGTGAGACGTGGGCAGTTTTCCAGCATATTGGTCTTTGCGAATTCCAGCGCGTTCCAATCGGCTTCGAACAGATCGATCCGGGCGGTGCGCGCGGACTTTTCAGCCAGCATGACGGAAAGATAACCCCAGCCAGCACCAAAATCGGCGGCATTGCCATCGAAATCCGTCGGCAGGCGTGATGCCAGAAGTTCGGAGCCGCCGTCCACGCGGTCGTGCGAGAACATGCCGGGCATCGCGGTAAAGCGGCCATCGATGGTGGCGGCACCCTGCTGGAGCTTGGAAACAGCTGCCGAGACATCGTCGGGACGTCTGAACCAGATGGCGACGCCGTGATATTTCGGTGTCGATTCCGCTTCGATCCCAAGCTTCGACAGGGTCTTGCGCAGCGTGACGATGCCGTCTTCCTTGGAACCGGCAGCAACGATCAGGCCACCCGCCTTGACGCGGATGAGCGCCTGCGCAAGGCGGTTTTCGTTTTCGCCACGATGCTTGCCGCCGATGAGAAGTGCCACGTCATAGTCTTCACCCGAAATCTCCGGCGTTACCTCTACGCCCTGCGCATGCAGTGCACGGTAGAGCGGGCGCATGTTCTGAACGGCTGTAATGGTGGCATCGAACCCTTCCAGACGCGGCGCGCCCGCTTCAGCGCCCAGAAACAGGACGCGTTCGTCCGCTTTAGGGCTCGCCAGCATCTCTGCGGCAAAGGGGTGAAACAGGGTTTTGACGGCGTCGCGGCTCATGAGGGTCGTTCCTAGGTTCAGATAGAAAAAAGGCGCGGGGAGAAATCCCGCGCCTCGATATCTTCAAGCGCATGCAGCCTTATTCGGCAGCTTCGCCTTCGCTCTTCTTTTCAGCAACGGCTTCCTTGCCGGTTGCCTGATCGACAACCTTCATGGACAGGCGAACCTTGCCACGCTCGTCAAAGCCCATCAGCTTGACCCAAACCTTGTCGCCTTCCTTGACGACGTCGGAGGTCTTGGCAACGCGATCGGATGCCAGCTGCGAGATATGAACGAGACCGTCGCGTGCGCCGAAGAAGTTGACGAATGCGCCGAAGTCAGCGGTCTTGACGACCGTGCCTTCGTAGATCATGCCAACTTCAGGCTCTGCAACGATGGAGTGGATCCACTTGCGGGCCGCTTCGATTTCCTTGCCCGAGGACGAGGCAATCTTGACTGTGCCATCGTCTTCGATGTTGATCTTGGCGCCGGTCTTTTCAACGATTTCGCGGATAACCTTGCCGCCGGAGCCGATAACTTCACGGATCTTGTCGACCGGAATGTTCATGACTTCGATGCGTGGTGCAAACTCGCCGAGCTGCGAACGTCCTTCGGTGATGGCGTTGGCCATTTCGCCTAGAATGTGCGTGCGACCGCCCTTTGCCTGCTCCAGAGCAACCTTCATGATCTCTTCGGTGATACCGGCGATCTTGATGTCCATCTGCAGCGAGGTGATGCCATCGGCTGTACCGGCAACCTTGAAGTCCATATCGCCGAGGTGATCTTCGTCACCCAAGATATCGGAGAGAACGGCGAAGCGTTCGCCTTCGAGGATGAGGCCCATGGCAATACCGGCAACCGGCTTGGCAAGCGGAACGCCAGCGTCCATCAGAGCGAGCGATGTGCCGCAAACGGTTGCCATCGAGGACGAGCCGTTGGACTCGGTGATCTCGGAGACAACGCGCAGCGTGTAGGGGAACTGCTCAGGCGATGGCAACATCGGACGGATTGCGCGCCATGCGAGCTTACCGTGACCGATTTCGCGGCGGCCCGGGGAGCCCATGCGGCCTGTTTCACCAACCGAGTAGGGAGGGAAGTTGTAATGCAGAAGGAAGCGTTCCTTGTACATGCCAGTCAGGCTGTCCACATACTGCTCGTCTTCGCCGGTGCCGAGTGTTGCAACAACGATGGCCTGGGTTTCGCCGCGTGTGAACAGCGCCGAACCGTGGGTGCGTGGCAGCATGCCGACTTCCGACACGATCGGACGAACAGTGGACAGATCGCGACCGTCGATGCGGCTCTTGGTGTCCAGAATGTTCCAGCGAACGATCTTCGCCTGAAGATGCTTGAAGACAGCGCCGATGACTTCATTGGTGTACTTCGGCTCTGCACCTTCCGGGAAGAAGTGCGCCTTGACCTTTGACTTGGCGACGTCAACGGCTGCGTAACGGGCAGCCTTTTCAGTGATCTTGTAGGCATCGCGCAGTTCAGCTTCGGCAACGCCGAGCATTTCAGCTTCGAGGGCGGAGAAATCTTCCGGCTCGAATTCGCGGGGTTCCTTGGCAGCAACTTCAGCCAGCTTGATGATGGCGTCGATGACAGGCTGGAAACCGCGGTGACCGAACATAACGGCACCGAGCATGATTTCTTCGTTGAGTTCCTTGGCTTCCGATTCAACCATCAGGACGGCGTCCTGCGTACCGGCAACGACCAGATCCAGAACCGACTCGTCCATCTCGTCGAGATGCGGGTTCAGAACATATTCGCCGTTGATGTAGCCGACGCGTGCACCGCCGACTGGGCCCATGAAGGGAACACCCGAAAGCGTCAGCGCTGCGGAAGCGGCAACCATCGACAGAACGTCCGGGTCATTTTCGAGATCATGCTGAATGACTGTCACGACAACCTGTGTGTCGTTCTTGTAGCCTTCAGGAAACAGCGGGCGGATTGGACGGTCGATCAGGCGGGAAACCAGCGTTTCCTTTTCGGAAGGACGGCCTTCGCGCTTGAAATAGCCACCGGGGATCTTGCCGGCTGCGTATGTCTTTTCCTGGTAGTTGACGGTCAGCGGAAAGAAATCCTGACCGGCCTTTGGAGACTTTGCGGAAACGACGGTCGCGAGAACCATTGTTTCGCCGTAGGTTGCGATCACCGCACCATCGGCCTGACGGGCAACTTTGCCTGTCTCAAGTCTTAAGGGGCGGCCTGCCCACTCGATTTCGACGGAATGTTGATTGAACATATCTTGTCCTCAAATGTCGCCTCGGTTCTCACAGTGAAGGAAAACACGGAGGCTTTAACAGGTCACGGGCAAGACAGCGGGAGGCTCAAACGCATGTACAAGAGACATGCAGCAACGCTTCAGGCGTTACTAAAGCATCCGGCAATCCTGCCCCATGACAGGTCATCGGTTTATGTCAGACGGCACCGGCCCATCCGGCCCATCTTCGTTTTCGCGTCTTCGAAAAGACTGCGGGTAAAGAAACCGGCGGACTTCGTATCGAAACCCGCCGGTGTCATGTTTTTAGCGGCGGATACCGAGGGCACCGATCAGCTTGGTGTAACGGCTTTCGTCCTTCTTCTTGACGTAATCAAGAAGCGAACGGCGGCTGGAAACCATGGTCAGAAGGCCACGACGCGAGTGGTTGTCCTTCTTGTGATCCTTGAAGTGGCCTGTCAGGTTGTTGATCCGTTCGGTCAAAATTGCGACCTGAACTTCCGGCGAACCGGTATCACCTTCCTTGATGGCATATTCCTTGATGAGGGCGGCTTTGCGCTCTGCAGTAATCGACATCGGACGATCCTTTCTATTTAAGGAAAAACGGGACGCCAAGTACCGGGATGTCGTCCAGCACTGGCCATTCATTAGCGCGGGCGCTGCCCAAGCTGCCGCTGCCTATAAACCAATTGGTCTATAAAGGAAAGAGGCGATTGGGACCGCCTCTTTGGGATAGCCTGATGTTTCAGCACTCAGCCGAAAACGCGCTTGGGACGGAACTCGCCTTCGGCGATCTCACCGATGGCGACCAGCTTACCGCGCGCCGTCGCATAGGCCTCCATTTCCTGTGTCGGCGCATCACGACCGCGCAGGAGAATTGGATTGCCCATTTTCAATCGATGCGCCTGATCATCATTGATGATGAGGTGCGGCAGAGACGACAAGGCTTCGGACGTATCGATAAGGTAGGCGTCAAGCGCAGCGGCTCTCTCGTCGCGATCTTCGATGGCTTCGAATTCGATCAGCTTTGCCAAGGGCACCATGGCATCTTCCGAAAAGGGCGCGACCATGGAGCGGCGCAGTTGCGAGATGAAGCCGTAGCAGCCCAGATCGCGGCCCATGTCACGGGCGAGCGCACGCACATAGGTGCCCTTGCCGCATTCCACTTCGAAATGCGCCGTGTTGGCGTCCGGGCAGGCCAGCAGGGTTATGCGGTGGATGATGACTTCACGGGCGGGAATTTCGACCGCTTCACCGCCGCGTGCGATATCATAAGCACGCTCACCGGCAATTTTGATGGCCGAAAACTGCGGCGGCGTCTGCATGATGGTGCCGGTGTAATTCGGCAGAAGGTCACGAATTGCCTGTTCGTCGGGGCGATCGGGCGATGTGTTGAGGACCTCGCCTTCCATATCGTCAGTGGTGCGCTCTTCACCCCAGGATACGGCAAATTCGTAGATTTTGCGTCCGTCCATCACGTAAGGAACGGTCTTGGTCGCATCGCCCAGCGCAATCGGCAACATGCCGGAGGCGAGCGGATCAAGTGTTCCGGCGTGGCCGGCCTTTTGGGCGTTGAAAAGCCATTTGATTTTCGAGACGGCTTCTGTCGAGCCGAAATCGAAGGGCTTATCAAGAATGAGCCAACCGGAAATCGGCCGGCCCTTGGGCTTACGGTTTTGCTGTTTGCGTGGTTTGGACATGCTTCAGTTCTGTTCGTCGTCTTTTTCAGTTGAAGGTCCCAGATCGCGCTGAACCTCCGGCGAGCGCAGGAGCGCGTCTATCTTCTTGTAATTGTCGAAGCTGGTATCATCGCGGAACCGCAGTTCCGGCACATATTTCAGCTGACGCAGATGTGGACCGAGACGGCCACGCAAGAACTTTGCGTGACGGTTCAGCGCTGTGATCGTGTCGGTATGGTCATCGACGCCGATTGGCGTGACGTAAGCGGTCGCGATCTTGAGATCGGTCGACATGCGCACTTCCGAAATGGAAATCACCGTCTTTTCGATAAGATCGTCGTTCACCTCTCCGCGTTGCAGAATTTGGGTCACCGCAGCGCGAACCTGTTCGGCAACGCGCAGCATGCGTTGCGAAGGCGCGGATGATGTTACTTTTGCCATTTTATCAAGCCTCAAACAGAGCGAGCGCCGGTTAAGCCGGCGCCCGACAGTTTTATTTGGTGTGGCGAAACGCTTAGAGCGTTCTGGTGATGTGCTCTACGCGGAAGCACTCGATGGTGTCGCCAGCGCGGATGTCTTCGTAGTTTTCGAATGCCATACCACACTCCTGACCGACCGGCACTTCGCCGACTTCGTCCTTGAAGCGCTTGAGCGTCTTGAGCTTGCCTTCGTGGATGACAACGTTGTCGCGCACCAGACGAACACCTGCACCACGTTCGACCTTGCCTTCAACCACACGGCAACCGGCAACCTTACCGGTCTTGGTGATGTTGAAGATTTCAAGGATCTCGGCATTGCCGAGGAAGGTTTCACGACGTTCTGGCGACAGAAGACCGGACATCGCTGCCTTCACGTCATCAACCAGATCGTAGATGATGTTGTAGTAGCGAATTTCGATCCCGGCCCGTTCGGCAGCAGTACGCGCCTGCACATTGGCACGAACGTTGAAGCCGATGATGGCCGCGTTCGATGCTTCGGCAAGCGCAATGTCGGACTCGGTGATGCCGCCTGCACCGGAATGGATGATGCGCGCACGCACTTCGTCCGTTCCAAGCTTGTCCAGCGCGCCGGCAATGGCTTCGATCGAGCCCTGCACGTCGCCCTTGATAAGCAGCGGGAAGTCCTTGCGGCCTGTCGACTGCAGTTGCGTCATCATCTGTTCCAGAGAACCACGCTGACCGGTCTGACGTGCAACGGCCTTGTCGCGCGTCAAGCGCTGGCGGTACTCGGAAATTTCGCGCGCACGTCCCTCGTTTTCGACGACCGCGAAGCGATCACCGGCAGATGGCGTGCCCGAAAGACCTAGAACCTCGACCGGCATGGCAGGACCGGCTTCCTTGACGTGGTCGCCCTTGTCGTTGACCAGCGCACGCACACGGCCCCACTGATCGCCGGCAACGATGATCTGACCTGGACGCAGAACGCCCTTCTGGACGAGAACCGTTGCCACAGAGCCACGACCACGGTCGAGCTGGGCTTCGATGACCGTGCCTTCGGCAGTACGGTTCATGTTTGCCTTCAGATCGAGAATTTCGGCCTGGAGCAGAACGGCTTCGAGAAGCTTGTCGAGGTTGAGCCTGTTCTTGGCCGAGACTTCGACGTCGAGAACTTCACCGCCCATGGATTCCACGAACACTTCGTGCTGCAGGAGCTGTTGGCGAACCTTTTCAGGATTGGCTTCGTGCTTGTCGATCTTGTTGATCGCCACGATGATCGGCACACCCGCGGCTTTCGCGTGGTTGATCGATTCAATCGTTTGCGGCATCACGCTGTCGTCGGCTGCAACGACCAGGATCGCGATATCGGTTGCCTGTGCACCACGGGCACGCATGGCCGTAAAGGCGGCGTGGCCGGGGGTGTCGATGAAGGTGATCTTGTGACCGTTCTTCTCGACCTGGTAGGCACCGATGTGCTGGGTGATGCCACCCGCTTCACCGGACACAACACTCGTCTGACGAATGGCGTCGAGAAGCGATGTCTTGCCGTGGTCGACGTGACCCATGATGGTGACGACAGGAGGACGCGAAACAAGCTCGCCGCCGCCATCTTCGTCAGAAATATTGAAGATACCTTCTTCAATGTCGGATTCCGAGACGCGCTTGACCGTATGGCCGAATTCGCCTGCAATCAGCTCGGCCAGATCGGCGTCGATGACGTCGCCCGGCTTCATCATCTGACCTTCCTTCATCAGATACTTGATCACATCGACGGCCCGTTCGGACATACGCTGCGAAAGTTCCTGAATGGTGATGGTCTCAGGCAGAATGACTTCGCGCATAACCTTTTCGCGCGTTTCCTGCATCTGGCCGCGGCGGAATTTTTCCTGACGACGGCGCATGGCAGACAGCGAGCGGCCACGGGCCTGACCGTCTTCTTCCAGATTGGATGTCACCGTCAGCTTGCCACGACGACGCTCTTCTTCCGTCTTGAGGCGAGCGGCAGGCTTGGCAGGAACAGGTGTCGCGACCTTGCCACGAACCGGCAGGTTACCACGGCGCTGGTTGCTGCGTTCGTCCTCTTCCTCTTTTTCGGTCCGGCGCGCGCCTGGCGTGCCGCGTGCCGGCGTCAAGCCGGGAGCAGGTGCTGCGGCAGGCGCAACGGTCCGTGTCGTCTGCGAACGCGCATCCTGACGTGCAGGCTGTGCCGAAGCATCGGCTGGAGTTTCAACTGGGGCAACCGGCGCTGGCTGAGAGGCCGCAATCTTGGCAGCAGCAGCTTCTTCCTGGGCGCGAACCACAGCTTCTGCTTTTTCCGCTACGAGGCGTGCTTCTTCTTCAACCTTGCGACGGGCTTCATCTTCGGCGCGCTGCTTGGCTTCAACGATATCGCGGGCCTGCGCCTCTGCGAGAGCGCGGCGGCGTGCATCCATTTCACCGGCAGACAGATCATGCAGCACATTGCCGCGCGGACGATCCGGCTGGCGAGGTGGCTGCGGAGATGGCGCTGGACGCTGTTGATTACCAGACTGATGACCGCGCTGCTGAGGCTGCTGCGGACGCGGCGCGGCTGGAGCAGCGGCAGCCGGTGCGGCCGGGCGCGCGGCAATCGGTGCAATCACATGCTTTTCGTCTTCGGGACGCAATGGGCGGCGCTTGCGTGTTTCCACCACAACCGCGTTCGTGCGACCTCGACCCATATCTTGACGCACAGTGCCTTGAGACGCCCCACTCGGCTTGAGTGTCAGGGTCTTCTTGGCTGGTGCGTTCAGTGTCTTGTCGTCGTTGTTGTCGGTCATTCCGTTCCCGTTCCTTCAGACGAGAGCCGGATGACGTCACCAGACTCTGTCTCTACAATTGCTGTATCCGAACGCGGTAGACGGTCATGTCCGATAACCGCGTCATTGTGTTTCCATCCGGGCAGCGTCAATTTCTTCCCGAGGTTTTTCGCCATGGCGATACCGCTCGAGCATCTTTGCGCGCTTCACTACACCCTCACCCGCCTGTCCCGCAAGCGCGCAGGCATGGATAAAAGCATTCTGGCCCATAAGGTCGTCCATTTCCTGCTCGCTGAAGAGCTGAAAGGACGGTATTTCCGTCTCGGCGCCTGAGCCGAGGGTCCAGGCCTTGCGGGCCTGGTTTATCTTTCGCACGCCGTCGGGCGCTGCATCGGTCGCGTGAAAGACCGCAAGGGTCTTTCCCGATCGCACGGAGGCGTCGACCTTCGTCGCACCCGAGATGAACTGACCGGCTTTACGCGCCATGTTCATCATCCCGGCCAGCTGCTGCGCCATCAATCGGTCCATCATATCCAGAAGGTCCGGTCCGGCTTTCACATCCGTCTTCAAGGCACGCGCAAAGAGCTTCTTCGCAATGGCCTTTTCTATCAGGGCGCGCTCGGGTGTCACCCAGCAACCGCGCCCCGGCAATTGGCGTTTCAGGTCTGGAACAACACTCTGGTCCGGGCCTGCGACAAAACGGATCAACTCATCCGGTGTTCCGATTTGTCGTGTCACAATGCACATCCGCTCACTTGCGGTGCCTTCGAACTGGTCGTCATCGACCAATTCGTCCGGCTCATGCGCCTGCGAAATCATTCCTGATCGGCGGTATCCGCCTCCTCGACACCAAGGTCTTCCTGCTGAGCCGCAAGATCCTCTTGCGTGATCCAGCCAGCCAGAAGGCGGGCCTGAACGATCATGTTCTCAGCTTCGACTCGCGAAACGTCGAGCTTTGAGAATGTGCCCTCGAACTTCTTGGTCTCGCCATCCTTGCGTTCGCTCCAGCCAACCAGATCGTCGGCGGCGCAACCTGCAAAGTCCTCGATGGTCTTGACACCTTCTTCACCCAGCGCGACCAACATCGGAGATGTCAAACCATCGATCTGGAGAAGCTCGTCGGTAACGCCGAGTTCCTTGCGCTTTGCGTCCATTTCAGTCTCGATGCGCTCGAGATATTCCTTGGCGCGCGTCTGGATTTCAATCGCTGTATCCTCATCGAAACCGTCGATAGAGGAAATTTCGCTCAGATCCACATAGGCGAGTTCTTCGACCTGCGCGAAGCCTTCGGACGCCAGAACCTGGCCAACCATTTCGTCCACATCCAGCGCTTCCATGAAAATGCCGGTGCGTTCGTTGAATTCCTTCTGACGACGCTCCGACTCTTCGGCTTCCGTCATGATGTCGATGTCCCAGCCGGTCAGCTGCGACGCGAGACGTACATTCTGTCCGCGACGACCGATGGCGAGCGACAGCTGCTCATCGGGAACGACGACTTCGATACGCTCAGCCTCTTCGTCGAGAACAACCTTGGACACTTCAGCAGGCTGAAGGGCGTTGACGATGAAGGACGCCGGGTCCTGAGACCAGGGAATGATGTCGATCTTTTCGCCCTGAAGCTCGCCGACCACGGCCTGAACGCGCGAACCGCGCATACCGACGCAGGCGCCGACCGGATCGATCGAGCTGTCATTGGAGATAACGGCGATCTTGGCACGTGAACCCGGGTCACGGGCAACCGACTTGATCTGGATGATGCCGTCGTAGATTTCAGGCACTTCCATGGTGAAGAGCTTAACCATGAACTGCGGATGGGTACGCGACAGGAAAATCTGCGGGCCACGCTGTTCGCGGCGCACGTCATAGACGAAGGCACGAACGCGGTCGCCGTAACGCAGGTTTTCCCGTGGGATCATCTCGTCGCGACGAATGATGCCTTCGCCACGGCCCAGATCGACGATGACGTTGCCGTATTCGACACGCTTGACGGTACCGTTGATGATCTCGCCGATGCGATCCTTGAATTCGTCATACTGGCGGTCGCGCTCGGCTTCACGGACCTTCTGGACGATGACCTGCTTGGCGGACTGGGCTGCGATGCGGCCGAAATCCATCGGCGGCAGCGGATCGGCGATGTAGTCACCGATCTTGGCATCGACGTTGCGGTCGCGCGCCAGCTCCAGCGGGATCTGCGTGCCGTAGTCTTCGGCCTTTTCGACAACTTCGAGCAGACGCTGCAAGCGGATTTCGCCGGTCTTGGAGTTGATGTCGGCGCGAATGTTGGTTTCGGAACCGTAACGCGAGCGGGCAGCCTTCTGGATGGCATCGGCCATCGCGGCGAGCACGATTTCGCGGTCGATGACCTTTTCGCGCGCCACAGCATCGGCGATCTGCAGAAGCTCAAGCCTGTTAGCACTGACTGCCATTTTATGTCTCCGTATGTCGTTTTGCCCGCGTTATCAGGGCTTATACGTTGGAATTAGTCTTCGTCTGCTTCTTCGTTCTGGTTGGCAGCTGCGGCCTTGGCCTGCTTGTCCGCCTTCAGCGCGTCGCGAATGAGTTCATCCGTCAGGATCAGCTTCGCGTCGGACAGTGTGTTGAACGGGATCATCACCACCGGCTCTTCGCCGTAGGCGATCTGGTCACGTTCAAGCTTGAAACCGTCTTCTTCGACGCCCGCGATCTTGCCACGGAAGCGCTTGCGGTTATCCACCAGGATCGACGTCTCGACCTTGACGATATGGCCCTGCCAGCGGGCAAAATCGATCTTGCGCACCATCGGCCTGTCGATGCCGGGCGACGACACTTCCAGATGATACGCCGTTTGAACGGGATCTTCTACATCCAGAACCGGAGAAATGGCGAGCGACACCGCTTCGCAGTCCTGAACGGTCATGGTTCCGTCTTCACGTTCGGCCATGACCTGCAAGGTCGAACCGTTCTGATTGGACAGGCGAACCCTGACCAGCAGATAGCCCATGCCTGTCAGCACCGGCTCGATGATCTCGGCGATGCGTTGATCTACGCCCGTTTCAGTTATCAGTCTTGGTTCGGCTTCTGCCATTCTGGCCTTCCGGTCTCATGTCCAACACCGGCGTTCGTGCCGGTTTTAAGGGCGCCTAACGAAAAAGAGCGGGGCCTTGCGACCCCACTCTTCATCAGACGATCAAGAATTTGAAGGTCCGTATAAACCCTTACGGCCGATAATGCAAGGATAAGGCGCAAGCGCCGCTAAATTGGCTATCGCCACAATTTTACCTTGGCAGAGCCTGAAACAGTAGCATCCTCTCAAACGGCGTCTATAGTGTCTGCCGCATCACCAGCAATTGCATCCATTGGACTGCCCGTGCCCGATAGAAAATCTCCCCTCACGCCGCTCAAGCATCAAACCTACAGAACGATCTGGTTTGCAAGCATCGCCTCCAATTTCGGCGGCCTCATTCAGGCGGTGGGTGCTGCATGGATGATGACGGCGCTGTCCTCGTCGGAAAACATGATCGCATTGGTGCAGGCCTCGACCTCCCTTCCCATCATGCTGTTCTCCCTTGTGTCAGGCGCGCTTGCGGACAGTCTCGACCGCCGCCGTATCATGATTTCGGCTCAGTTCCTGATGTTGACCGCTTCCGTCATGCTGACCGTTTTTGCCTGGTTTGGCTGGCTATCGCCCTGGTTGCTGTTGTTTTTCACCTTCATGATCGGTTGCGGCACGGCTCTCAACAATCCGTCCTGGCAGGCATCCGTCGGCGAAATGGTGCCGCGCGAAGACCTGCCAGCAGCCGTGACCCTCAACAGCGTCGGCTTCAATATCACCCGCAGCGTCGGTCCCGCCATCGGCGGTGTCATCGTCGCGATTGCGGGGGCGGCGGCAGCGTTTCTCGTCAACACCTTCAGCTATTTCACGCTGATCTATGCACTCATCAAATGGCAGCCGCCAAAAAATACGTCGACCTTGCCACGTGAGCATCTGTTGGCCGCGATTTCGGCGGGAATGCGCTACGTGGCGATGTCGCCGAATATCGGCAAGGTTCTGGTTCGTGGCTTTCTGTTCGGTCTGTCGGCCAGCGCGATTTTGGCTCTCATGCCGCTTGTCGCCCGCGATCTCGTGCAGGGCGGGCCGTTGACCTACGGCATCATGCTCGGCGCTTTCGGTGTCGGCGCCATCGGTGGAGCGCTGATCAGCGCGCGTCTGCGTGAAACGCTGAGCAGCGAATGGATCGTACGCGTCGCCTTCCTCGGTTTCGCCTTCAGCGCCGGTGTGACGGCCATCAGCACCAACGCGATTCTGACGGCACTTGTTCTAACGGTCTCTGGCGCAAGCTGGGTGCTGGCGCTTTCGCTGTTCAACACCATCGTGCAACTGTCGACGCCACGCTGGGTGGTGGGACGCGCGCTGTCGCTCTACCAGACACTGACCTTCGGTGGCATCGCGGTGGGCAGCTGGCTGTGGGGCTCGCTGGCGGAAGATTACGGCCTGACCTATTCGCTGCTCTGTTCGTGCGTGCTGATGCTGCTGGGCGTTCTCGTCGGTTTCAAGCTGACCATGCCCGCTTTCGCATCGCTCAATCTCGATCCGCTCAACCGCTTCGTGGAGCCGAACCTTCGCCTCGACATCAAACCCCGCAGCGGCCCCATCGCCATTCTGGTCGATTACGAAATCGACGACAGCGACCTGCCGGAATTCATGGCCATCATGGTCGAGCGGCGACGCATTCGCCTGCGGGACGGCGCGCAGAACTGGACGCTGATGCGCGATCTGGAAAACCCCGACATCTGGACGGAAATCTACCACGTGCCAACCTGGGTGGAATATGTGCGCCACAACCACCGTCGCACCCAAGCCGACGCGGAAAGCTGGGACAGCATTTTAAAGCTGCACCGCGGTGCGACCCGCCCGCGCGTTCACCGGATGATCGAACGTCAGGCGATACCGCCGCAGGACGACATCTTCCACAAGGCGCATATCGAGCCGCATTGAAGTCCGACCAGTGTCGCTTATCCGCGAAGCGCTTGCGCAGGTGACTGGCGGTAAGCCAGCCATGCAGGCAGGATTGCCAGAGCCGCTGCGACGACAAGCAACACAGCAGCTTGGGTAGCATCAGCCCGCGCAAATTCCACCGGCATAACGACGCCACTTTTGGCGACGAGCATGCCGGTGATGATGTTTGCGGCCGTAAAGCCGATGGCAAAGCCCAGCGCGATGCCTGTTGCAAACAATGCAAACAATTCCGTCCAGACAATCAGCGAGATCGAGGATCGTGGTGCACCGAACGCACGCAAGGCACCGATCTGCTTTCGCCTTTGGACGATATGCGTCAGCGTGACGAGAATGAGGGATGCGCCAACCAGCCCTTGCGCGCCGATAGCGACCACAGACAGAACCTGCCGTGCATCGCCCAGCGTCGCATAGAGTTTGGTCAACACTTCGCCGGGAAACACCGCCATCGTATTTCCCTGCCGGTACTGCTGGCGCAGCTTGTAGGCGTCCGCGATGGTTTTCGGTTTCACGAGGATTGCCGGTACACCCGGTGTTTGCGCTGTAAATGTCTCGTTCAGCCCGGCAGCCTCACCCTCTTCATGGGAATGTGCGTGGACATCATGGCTTTCGGCTTCATGGGCGTGATCTTGCCCTTCCTCATGCGCCTCCATGCCGTGAATGTGCCAGACGGAGCTGATCGGCACCAGAATGGCCCGATCCCACGGCGTTCCGGTGGGCTTCAGACGGCCCTCTACATGATAGATGATCTCGGTATGGGTATGACCGCCCTCTTCCGGTGCGCCATGCATCGGTTTGATCTCAGCGCCAATGGGCAAATCTACGGCAGAACCGATTACGGCGTCTTCGCCATCGGCAAAGCCCTGACCTTCCAAAAAACCGCTGGCCGTGTTTTTGATGAGAGCGGTCGTCGTTCCGACAATTGGATAGCCGGCAAAGGAATCTCCGAAACCGACTGGTCCGGCCCATGCGACACGCGGATCGTTCGTCAGGGATGCCAAGGTTTCGCCACTGACCAGCGGCAACGGTGCCGCTTGGAGGAAGACCGAGGATAGAACCAGTTGCGTCTCGCTGCCAGCCGCACCAACGACGAGATCAAACTTGTCGGCTGCTCGGGCCGTCCCCAGGCGCAAAGCGCGTTCCTGCAATGTCACGGTGACGCCGAGCGCCGTTGCGAGGGAAACCAGCAGGACGACGACAAGCGAGCCTGCCCAGAGCCGTTTCAGATCGGAGAGAATAAAACGGATCATATCAGGCCTTCCCGGCGGTGTCGGACAGGATCCGGCCATTGGCGAATTCCAGACGGCGGTCGAGGCGTTGTGCCAGAAGCCTGTCATGGGTGATAACGATGAGCGTCGTGCCTTCCGCCCTTGCCAGCTCGACCAGCAGGCGGCCGATGGCCTCACCATTGTCGGGATCGAGACTTGCAGTCGGCTCATCGGCAACGATGACACCCGGTTTTCGCAACAGAGCCCGCGCAATGGCAACGCGCTGCATCTCACCACGCGACATGGTGTCGATGTTCTGATCCGGCCTACCAAGACCGGTTTTTTCGAGCAGAGCCTTGGCGCGCTTGCCATAGTCACTGGACATGGCGCGTGCGAGGCGAACCGGGAGCAGGACGTTTTCGATGGCGGACAGACCGGGCAAAAGGTGAAACTCCTGCATGACGAGCCCGACATTTTCGCCGCGCCAGCGATCTCGTCCGGTTTCGGTCAATCCGGCGATATCACGATCACTCCAGACAACCTTGCCCTCGCGGACCCGTTCCAGTCCGGTAATGATATTGACGAAGGTGCTCTTGCCCGAGCCCGAAGCGCCCGTGATTGCCATGGTCTCACCGGCAGCGACGCTCAAGGCGTCGATGGACAGAACAGGCGTTGCAAGTCCGGGGAAAGAGACGGTCAGGCCGGATATGGTCAGTGACAGCATGTTTACGAGACCGAATATTCTGCATCACGAATGCGCACGAGACTGACGAACCCCGTTTCCGGGTCGGTCCACGAGCCATACTCTAGCACGCCCCTGACCTCGATCGTGGTGCTTGGCTGCACGAAGGTCTGTTTTTCGGAGAGATAGACGACGACGATATTATCGGGCCAGTCGGAATCGGACGAGCAGAACGGGCAGAGCGCCATTGGAATCTCTGTCAGCACGAAAAAGGCAGCCTCAGCTTTGAGCGGCGGAGCCATGAAGCCCTTCATGCGGATATCCTGGCCGCTCAATTGCTTGAGTTTATCGGAAAATTCCAGCCCGAGCACGCCGACCTTGCCATACATCTCATCGAAGGTCAGCGTCGACGGGGACGCATAGGATTGACGAGCGGCAAGCGAGAATGCCGCCAGACTGGCAAGTTGAAGAGACTGCCTGCGGGTTAGCATGGGGAAAGAGCGCGCCATGACGATCTCCGATTTGGACCTGTCTGGATTATTCTAGAACGAGGCGATCCGGCCCGCATGATGCGAGCCGGATCGTTATCACTCAATGCATGGCTTACTGCGTCTGCTTTACGCCGAGCGCAAACGTATCGGCCAGTACGCGGTAGACGTCGCTCTGTTCCATATAGCCCTTGAACTCTTCCGAGCCGGGACCGGTGGACTGAAGCACGATATCGTCGACGGCATGAACGCCGCTATCGCCTTCTTTCGGGATGTTGCCCTGGACGAAAACGGCGCCCGGAACGTTCTTGTAGGCTTCGTTGGCGATATATTCCTTCTTTTCGTTCTGGATTGCCGGAACGAAAGGACCATCCATCTTCGGACGGAATGTTTCATAATGGTCAGGACCATTATTGGCATTGAGGAACAGACGGCGGCTGACGTCGATCCGGTCCGGATAACCATCGCCATCCTTGTCTTCGTAGTTCGGGAATCCGGCTTCCGCATAGGTCCCGACCTTGGCGCGCATTTCATCGCCCGGCTTGTCGTCATCGACGGTGCCGATGATGGAAACGCCATGGGTGTGGTCGCCGGTGACGACGATCAGCGTATCCGGGTTTTTCGCCGCAAATTCGCGGGCGACGCCGACGGCCTTGTCGAATTCGATGGTTTCCATCACGGCGCGATCCCAGTCCAGCGGGTGGGACATCTTGTCGATGTTTGCCGCTTCAACCATCAGGAAGAAGCCGTCCTGGTTCTTCGAAAGCTCACCAAGAGCGGCCTTGGTCATATCGACGAGACCAGGCTGGTTCGGAAACTTGTCGACGGTTCCCTTCTTAAGGAAGTTGCGGTCAAGAACCGCATCCATATTCGACGGGTGGAAGAGACCCAGAAGCTTGCCCGTGTTGGAACCTTCGGCTTTTTCCAGCTCGCTCTTGTCGGTTGCCAGCGTGTAACCGGCTTCCTTGAACAGCTTGATGTAATCCTTGTCGTCCTTGCGCTTGGAGCCGGGCGTGTCCTTGCCAAGGAAGTAGGCGGAGCCACCACCCAGAACGACCTCTGGCTTGACGTCGTACATCATGCCGGTGATCTCGGCCTTGTCGGCGCGTTTACGGGTATGAGACACGACGGCCGCAGGCGTTGCGTCCTGCAATTCGGAGGTCGTGACGATGCCGATCGACTTCTTGGTCTGGCGGCGCAGCGCCTCTGCCATCGTCTCGACGCGTGGGTCGTCAAGGCTTGCAGGCGTGCGGTCGCCATATACACCAAGCGCGTTCACGGCTGTCTTGTGGCCGGTCATATAAGCGGACATGGTGTTGGCGCTGTCGGTGGCGACAGCTTCTGTAGAGGATGTACCGATGAACGCCATGCGGTCCATCTCGTCCATGTTGAGGCGACCGTTGGCTTTGCCTTCAGTCATGCCCTTGGACATGATGCGGGCCGCCGTGCGGTGGGCAACCGAAAGGCCATCGCCGAGCAGGAAGATGATATTCTTGGCTTTTGGCTTCTCAGGCGTGCCATAAACCGTCCATGTGACGTTTTTGGTTTCGGAGCCTGCCGAGACCTCGACCTTGTAATCTCCAGCCTTGGCGATCTTAAGTCCGCGCAGAATGACAGCAGACCCGAGCACCTTGTCTTCCTTGCCCTTTTCTTCCGCCGTGAACGTAACGTCGGACCCGAAGACAGCCTTGTAATCCTGGCCATTGACCATGATCTTGACGTCTTCAGGTTTTACGACGCTCTTGAACTCGACCTTGAAATCAAAAGGCGAGCCGGACAGGATCGTCGCGCGGTCGAGGGGATAAACGGTCGCAGCCTGTGCGGCACCGGCAAGAACGGTGGTTGCGACAAGCAGCGCGAGAAATTTGCGCATGGTAACCTCGCGGGATGGGTGTTTGGTTGAAGATACATTCGCCTATAGGGGCCGTGCGTGACAGACACGTGACGGTTTCCAAGGATTTGGCTTCGATACCCAAACGTCCAATGTTTCTTGCATTCGGATCCAATGTCTGCACGCGCAGGGGCTTCATTCGCATATGAGGGCTTCATTTCTTTTTTTTGCACCTCTCAGCAGCGCTATCGCCTTGCAGCCTGAAAAATCGCTCCTTATATACCCCGCAGACCAGCAGAAATGCTGACAAAACCGGAAGACCCATCCAAGTCAAGGAGTTGTCAGTGGAATGCCTCCCGGGGTTCCGACAACTCGCTTCAAGGAGAGAAGAAAAATGGCAAAAGTAATCGGTATCGACCTTGGCACGACCAATTCCTGCGTTGCAGTGATGGACGGCAAGGATATTAGAGTTATTGAAAACGCGGAAGGTGCGCGCACGACCCCTTCCATGGTTGCATTCAGCGACGATGGCGAGCGTCTGGTCGGCCAGCCTGCTAAGCGTCAGGCCGTCACCAACCCAACCAACACCCTGTTTGCCGTGAAGCGTCTGATCGGTCGCCGTTATGAAGACCCCACTGTCGAGAAAGACAAGGGCCTCGTTCCGTTCGAGATCGTCAAGGGTGACAACGGCGACGCCTGGGTTCAGGCACAGGGCAAGGGCTACTCCCCTTCCCAGATTTCTGCCATGATTCTTCAGAAAATGAAGGAAACAGCCGAATCCTACCTTGGTGAAAAGGTCGAAAAGGCCGTCATCACGGTTCCCGCCTACTTCAACGACGCACAGCGTCAGGCAACCAAGGACGCAGGCCGGATCGCCGGTCTTGAAGTTCTGCGCATCATCAACGAGCCGACCGCTGCCGCCTTGGCCTATGGCCTCGACAAGAAGGAAGGTAAGACGATTGCCGTGTACGACTTGGGTGGCGGCACTTTCGATATTTCCGTTCTGGAAATCGGCGACGGCGTTTTCGAAGTGAAGTCCACCAACGGCGATACCTTCCTTGGCGGCGAAGACTTCGACATGCGTCTGGTCGAATATCTGGCTGGCGAATTCAAGAAGGATCAAGGGATTGATCTGAAGGGCGACAAGCTTGCGCTTCAGCGCCTGAAGGAAGCCGCTGAAAAGGCAAAGATCGAACTGTCGTCTTCGCAGCAGACCGAAATCAACCTGCCGTTCATCACGGCGGATGCGACTGGTCCTAAGCACCTGACACTGAAGCTGACCCGCGCCAAGTTTGAAAGCCTGGTTGACGATCTGGTCCAGCGCACCGTTGCACCGTGCAAGGCAGCGTTGAAGGATGCTGGCTTGACTGCAGCCGAAATTGAAGAAGTGGTTCTCGTCGGCGGTATGAGCCGCATGCCGAAGGTGCAGGAAATCGTCAAGCAGCTGTTTGGCAAGGAGCCGCACAAGGGTGTGAACCCTGATGAAGTGGTTGCCATGGGTGCAGCCATTCAGGCTGGCGTTCTGCAGGGTGACGTTAAGGACGTTCTGCTTCTCGACGTGACACCTCTGTCGCTCGGCATCGAAACACTGGGTGGCGTCTTCACACGTCTGATCGACCGTAACACGACGATCCCGACGAAGAAGAGCCAGACCTTCTCGACAGCCGAAGACAGCCAGTCTGCCGTGACCATCCGCGTTTCGCAGGGTGAGCGCGAAATGGCCGCCGACAACAAGTCGCTTGGTCAGTTCGACCTCGTTGGCCTGCCGCCGGCACCCCGCGGCGTTCCGCAGATCGAAGTCACCTTCGATATCGACGCCAACGGCATCGTGCAGGTTTCCGCCAAGGACAAGGGTACCGGCAAGGAACAGCAGATCCGTATCCAGGCATCTGGTGGTCTTTCAGACGCCGACATCGAAAAGATGGTCAAGGATGCCGAGGCCAATGCCGAGACTGACAAGAAGCGTCGCGCCGGTGTGGAAGCCAAGAACCAGGCCGAAAGCCTGATCCACTCCACCGAGAAGTCGGTGAAGGAGTATGGTGACAAGGTTTCCGAGACGGACCGCAAGGCCATCGAAGATGCCATCGCAGCGCTGAAGACGTCTGTTGAAGCATCCGAGCCGGATGCAGATGACATTCAGGCCAAGACACAGACACTTATGGAAGTCTCCATGAAGCTTGGTCAGGCGATCTATGAGGCGCAGCAGGCTGAAGGCGGCGAAGGCTCTGCGGAAGGCGGCAAGGACGATATCGTCGATGCCGACTATGAGGAAATCAAGGACGACAAGAAGTCCGCCTAAGTGTGGATCTTGAAACCCAATTGATGCTTGACTGAAATCCGGCTGCCTCGTGCAGCCGGAAATCCATTTCCGGGGCTTGTTGATTAATGGCGAAAGCAGACTTTTACGAAACACTTGGCGTTGGCAGGACAGCTGACGAAAAAGAGCTGAAAAGCGCCTTCCGCAAACTCGCGATGAAGTATCATCCGGACAAGAATCCTGGTGACGCCGAGTCCGAGAAAAAATTCAAAGAACTCAACGAAGCCTATGAAACACTGAAAGATCCGCAAAAGCGGGCTGCCTACGACCGGTTCGGTCATGCGGCCTTCGAGCAAGGCGGAATGGGCAATGCAGGCGGCGGCTTCGGCGGCGGTGCCAGCGGCGGGTTCTCCGATATTTTCGAAGACATTTTCGGTGAGATGATGGGAGGCGGGCGGGCGCGTCGCTCCAGCGGCGGACGCGAACGTGGTGCCGATCTTCGCTACAACATGGAAATTTCGCTGGAAGAGGCCTTCGCAGGCAAGACCGCGCAAATCCGTGTCCCGACGTCCATCACCTGTGATGTCTGCACCGGTTCGGGCGCAAAGCCCGGTACGCAGCCGAAAACCTGCGCCACCTGCCAAGGCTCTGGCCGCGTGCGCGCAGCGCAGGGTTTCTTCTCAGTGGAACGGACCTGCCCGACCTGTCACGGTCGCGGACAGACGATCACCGATCCTTGCACCAAGTGCAATGGTCAGGGCCGTGTGACGGAAGAGCGCTCGCTGTCGGTCAATATTCCAGCCGGTATCGAGGATGGCACGCGCATTCGCCTGCAAGGCGAAGGCGAGGCCGGTATGCGGGGTGGCCCGTCCGGCGACCTCTACATCTTCCTGTCGGTGCGACCGCACGAGTTCTTCCAGCGCGATGGTGCCGACCTCTACTGCGCAGTGCCCATCTCGATGACGACGGCAGCGCTAGGCGGCACGTTCGATGTGACGACGCTTGACGGCACGAAGTCGCGCGTGACCGTGCCCGAGGGTACACAGGCGGGCAAGCAGTTCCGTCTGAAGGGCAAGGGGATGCCTGTGCTGCGCTCTGCGCAGCAAGGCGATCTCTATATCCAGATCCAGATCGAAACACCGCAGAAGCTGACGAAACGGCAGCGCGAACTGCTACAGGAATTCGATGAACTGTCGTCCAAGGATAACAACCCTGAATCCACCGGCTTCTTTGCCCGGATGAAGGAATTCTTCGACGGTTGATGTCAGCCTTTGACGTCTACGACAAAGCCGCGCTTCGACAAGAATGCGCGGCTTTTTCATGCGGTAATGTCAACTCGATCAGCCGGCAAACCCGCCCTCTTCCAGAAAGCGTTTTTCGTCCGCAGTGCTCTTGCGCAGCAGAACTTCGTTTCGATGCGGAAAACGACCGAAGCGTTCGATGATGTCGCGATGTTCTATCGCAAACGGCAGATAGCGTTCACCCAGCGGTTCGCACAGCTTGCAGCATAGGTGCTGGTCCTCAAGGTCTTCCGAATGCATCAAAGAGAGATAAAGGAAGATGCGAAGCTCGGGATCGATTGTCTTGTCATGGCCTCGCCGCAGGACTTCTTGAGTGTAGTGGCGAGCGAGCGGGTCCGTCGCGTACATATGCGCCGTGCCGCGAAAGCAGTTGCGGGGAAACTGATCCAGCAGCAGCAACAGCAACAGAGCGAGGCTGTCCTCAGCGGTCTCTAACCACGTTTCCAGCTCGCGCCGTGCGGCGGTGAAATGCAAATCCCTGAAGCGGTCATGGAACGTTGCGTCGAATTGAGCGTCCTTGTCGAACCACTTTTCAGGTCCAGCATCTTTCCAAAACGCCATAACATCGGAAGCAGACATGGCAATGCCTTTGCTCATGGTGCTGTCCTCAATAATGCGGGGGCTTGGTGATGGCGGGGGCCTCGAGCGATTGCTCCTCGAGGTTCAGGAAACGGTCGGTCAGCCGGTCCAGCTTGGCGCGCGTCTGCTCGACCACTTTCCATTGCTCGGTCAACTGGTCTGAAAGCTCTTCGATGGTTTTTGCCTGATGCGCCACGGTTTCTTCGAGCGCAATGATACGGTTTTCGCTGTCGTCGGCCATGGGATCTCCTGTCAAAGGCCTGCTTTGCCAGCTTTGTATCCCACAAACAAGACAGAGGCCGGACATGATGCCCGGCCCCTGACATTTTCGAGATCGAACAGGCGATCAATCCTCTTCTTGGAAGACTTCCTCGCGCTTTTTCTTGACGCTCGGCAAAAAGACGACGACCAGAACCGCCAGTGCAATCAGCAGCAGCGTCGCGCTGATGGGACGCGTGACAAAGGTCGTCGCGTCGCCACGCGACAGGATCATCGCTCGCCGCAGGTTTTCCTCCAGCAACGGCCCCAGCACGAAGCCGAGCAGAAGCGGTGCCGGTTCGCAGCGCAGTTTGACCAGCGCATAACCGATGAGCCCAAAGAAGGCGACGGCATAGAGATCGTAGACGTTGGAGTTGACGCTGTAGACCCCGATGGCGCAGAAGGCCATGATGATGGGGAACAGCACATAGTAGGGGATGGTCAGCAGCTTCACCCACAGGCCGATCAGCGGTAGGTTGAGGATGACCAGCATCAGGTTGCCAATCCACATGGACGCGATGATGCCCCAGAACAGTGCGGGTTGCTCGGTGGCGACATTGGGACCAGGGACGATACCTTGAATGATCATGGCACCGATCATCAGCGCCATGACGGGGTTGGCAGGAATGCCGAGCGTCAGAAGTGGAATGAACGAGGTCTGCGCACCGGCATTGTTGGCTGACTCAGGGCCAGCTACACCGGCGATGGCACCATGGCCGAACTCTTCCGGATGTTTCGAGACACGCTTTTCGACCGTGTAAGACGCAAAAGCCGCAAGGATCGCACCGCCGCCCGGCAGAATGCCGAGAGCCGAGCCGATGGCCGTGCCGCGCAAAACGGGGCCGATCATCTGCTTGAAGTCTTCCTTGCTGGGCAAGAGACCGCTGACCTTGGCCATCAACACGGACCGCGTCTTTTCGTTTTCGAGATTGCGCAGAATTTCTGCGATACCAAAAACACCGACGGCAACGGCGACGAAGTTCAGGCCATCGGCATATTCACGGATGCCGAGCGTGAAGCGCGGCGTGCCGCTATAGATATCCGTGCCGACAAGGCCCAGCAGCAGGCCGAGAACCACCATCGCCAGCGCCTTGATGATGGAGCCGTGTGCCAGCGCGATGGACGACACGAGGCCAACGACCATCAGCGAGAAATATTCGGCAGCGCCGAATTGCAGCGCAATGGCTGTCAGCGGTGGTGCGAAAATCGCCACGAGGAACGTCGAGACCGTACCGGCGAAGAACGAACCGATGGCGGCAACCGACAGTGCCACGCCCGCCTTGCCTTTGCGCGCCATCTGGTAGCCATCGATGGCGGTGACGGCAGACGAGGATTCACCCGGCATATTGATGAGGATGGCCGTGGTCGAACCGCCATATTGCGCGCCGTAATAGATACCGGCCAGCATGATAAGCGACGACACCGGTTCCAGCTGGAAGGTGATCGGCAGCAGCATGGCAATGGTTGCCGTGGCACCGATGCCCGGCAACACGCCGATCAACGTACCCAGCAGTACGCCGATAAGGCAGAAGAACAGGTTATCGATAGAGGTTGCGGTGGAAAATCCCAGCGCGAGATTATTGAATAGTTCCATCATGCACCTCAGAAATTGAGCCAGGGGCCGAAGCGCTGGAAGGGCAGGCCAAGACCGTAGTCAAAGACTGCGACGGAGAAGATGGTGATGCCGATGGACAATAGGACAGCCATTGCCGGCTTCATCTTATGCGATGCAAAGGATGCGATCAGTGCGCTGATAAAAAGCGCTGGCACGAAGCCAAGGCCACGCACGGTCATGCCGAAGAAGATGGGTGCCGGCAGAATGAGGAAGATGCCGCGCCATGCGATTGGCCCCAGCGGCTCGCCCTGAACCTTGCCAGCCCGCACAAGAATGAGGGTGCCAAGGCCGACGAGAATGAGTGACAGCACCAGCGGGAAATAGCCGGGGCCCATGCGAAATGCCGTTCCCAGTTCCAGCCCAAAGGACTGCCAGGCAAAGAAAATGCCGAGCAGGATGAAGAATGCGCCGCAAACTGCCTCTGTTGTGTCGAAAGAAAGTGATTTCATGATGATGTCCCCCGCTGGCGAGTGAAGACCGGCGGCTTTCTAAGGCCACCGGTCGATTGCTTGAGAGCAGGCTTAGTCGGCGTACTGACCGGCGGCCTCGATCACCGTTTTCCAGCGCGGTATCTCGCTTTCGAGCTTGGCCTTGAGGGCCGATGGCGTGCCATCGGCCTCAGGTGATGGCGTAGTGCCAAGCTCGGCAAAGCGGGCTGCGACATTCGGATCCTTCAGCGCGATCTGAAGCGACTTGGACAGGCGCTCGTTGATATCAGCCGGTGTGCCCTTGGGCGTGTAGATGCCATGCCATACGCCGACTTCGAAGTTGGGCAGACCGGCTTCAGCCGAGGTCGGCACATTTGGCAACACATCCAGACGCTTCGGCGTGGTGACGGCATAGGCTTTGACGGTGCCGCCCTGGATCTGCTTCGTCGTGTTGGTCGTCTGGTCGCACATGATATCGACCTGGCCACCGAGAAGATCGGTCATCGCGGGACCCGTACCTTTGTATGGAACGGTGACCAGTGGCGTCTGGATGGCGCTCATGAACAACATGCCACACAGATGGGATGCAGCGCCTATGCCTGCGTTGGCCACTGTGACCGTGTCCTTGTTGGCCTTGGCGTATTCGATCAGGCCCTTGAGGTCAGTCGTCTCAAGCGTCTTGCGTGAGAGAATGGTCATCGGCACTTCGGTGACAAGACCAACATAGTCGAAGGCTTCGAGCGTGTTGTAGGCCAGCTTGCGGTACAGCGTGGCGCTGGTTGCCATGCCGATGTGGTGGAGAAGCACGGTGTAACCATCCGGATCGGCGGATGCGACGCGGCCTGCACCCAGGGTACCACCGGCACCGCCGACATTTTCCACGATGATCTGTTGGCCCAGATCCTTTGACATGGATTCAGCAACGAGGCGCGCGACCGTATCGGTCGGGCCGCCTGCTGCGAAGGGAACAACCATGGTGATGTTGCGCTGCGGGTAGGTTTGCGCAGCCGCGGACAGGGCAAACAGCGATACGGCAGCAGCAGCCACAGCACCTGTGACGGTTTTCAGAATTTTCATCTTTTCCTCCCGATGAAATATGGCCTCTTCGACCGTCGCACTCCTATCGCGTCCGGTCGGGGTGAGCCATTTGCAGTCGCGGCTGGCAGCTGCGCAATACCGTGCGTGACCAAGGAAAAGAAAAGCAGCTGTCGACCGGCTGGAATGGGTGGAATTCGAAACATCCGACACTATCGATGGGTGGAAACCTACCCATGGCAATATCGTGGAAGCTCTATGAAAGGCTTTTCAAATCCTCATCGAACAGATCATGTTTCGTCAGGGCGTGTTTCTGCATTTTTTCATAAAGCGTCTTGCGGGATATTCCAAGCATCTCGTAGACAGCTTTGAGATTGCCTTTGTGCAGTGCAATAGCTCTTGCGAGAACGGATTTCTCGAACTCTGCGACTTTGGCCGAAAGGCTGGCTGAATTCTGCGATGAAGACTGCTGCGCATCGGGGAAGTTGCCATCCAGCCCCAGCACCAGCCGATCTGCCGCATTACGCAGTTCCCGTACATTGCCCGGCCAGTCCTGCATTGCCAGCGCGGACACGATATCGGAGGGCACATCGATATCGTCGCGGCCATAACGTGCCGCCGCCTCTCGCACAAGCTGGAGAAAAAGCAGCGGTACATCGGAACGGCGTTGTGCCAGTGACGGGACATGCACGGTCGCGACGTTCAGCCTGTAGAGAAGATCCTGCCTGAAGCGGCCCGCCATCGCCTCTTGTGCCAGATCCGCCTTACTGGTCGCGATAAAGCGCACATCAAGCTCCACGGTCTCGTTGGAGCCAAGACGGGTGATCGTGCGTTCCTGAAGAACCCGCAGCAGCTTGCCTTGCATGTCGAACGGCATGGAGCCGATTTCGTCCAGCAGCACCGTTCCGCCACGTGCATGTTCGAACTTGCCATAACGCGGTCGCAACGCACCGGGAAAGGCCCCTGCCTCGTGGCCGAACAATTCGCTTTCGATGAGGTGCTGCGGCAAGGCCGCGCAATTGATGGCAACGAAGGGCCTGTCCGCGCGGGCACTGACATCGTGGAGCGCACGGGCCACGACTTCCTTGCCGGCGCCGGTGTCGCCAATGATCAGCGTATCGGCGTCGGCGGCACCGATCGCTCTGATGCGGTAGCGCAAATCGACCATGACCTGCGTACGGCCCGGCAAACGGGTTTCCAGATCGTCGCGTTTGCCTGCAACGGCGCGCAGCCTACGGTTTTCCAGAACGAGGGAACGCCTGTCTATGGCGCGTTTGATGATGCCTGCAAGATATTGAACGTTGAAGGGCTTTTCCATGAAATCGTAAGCGCCGTTACGCATAGCGCTGACCGCCAGTTGCACATCGCCATGGCCTGTCACCAGAATGACCGGGATTTCCGCATCCAGTTCGCGCACCTTTTGCAGAAGGGTCATGCCATCCATGCCCGGCATTCTGATGTCGCTGACGATCACACCATCGAAGCTGTAGCCGATCAGCTCAAACACATGATCGGCATTGTCGACGGTAACCACCTCCAGACCGGCAAGCTCCAGCGCCTGCGCGGTGGAAAGCCTCAAATCCTCCTCATCATCGATCAACAGAACACGCGACATACTCATTCGGCAGCAATCTCCATCGGCAGTTCAGCATCCAGCTCTATGTCGAACCTTGCTCCACCTTCGGGCAGATTGGTCACACTCAAACGCCCGCCAAAATCCTTGACGATGTTGTAGGAAATAGACAGCCCGAGGCCCAGCCCCTTGCCGACACCCTTGGTGGAGAAGAAAGGATCGAAAATGCGCTCCATGATGGCGGGCGGCACGCCGGGACCGTGATCACGGACAGACAGAATGACTTTTGCTTCTTTCTGATGCGCCGTCAGTTCGATACGGCGATCTTCAAGCCCTTCTACGGCATCGGCAGCGTTGGAGATGATGTTGACAAGCACCTGCTGAAGCCGCACGGGGCCTGCCTTTACCTGAAGGGGTATTGGCCCAAGGTTGACATCCAGCTGCGCATCCGCAGCTTTCAGGCGGGCGTTGACGATCTCCAGCGTATCACTGACCACGCCGTCTAACGGAACCGGCCCAAGCTTTTCGTTGGGTTTGCGGGCAAAATTGCGCAGATGCTTGCCGATGGCCGCCATGCGGTCGATCAGCACCGAGATCCGCTTGAGATTATCCGAGGCTTCCCCGACCCTCCCGCGCTCTATCAGCAAAGATGCGCTTTCGGCATAGGTCTTGGCGGCAGCAAGTGGCTGGTTGAACTCATGGGATAGTGCCGCCGACATTTGCCCGAGCGCCGCCAGCTTGCCCGCCTGGATCAAATCCTTCTGGGTTTTGCGCAGTCGCTTTTCCGTCTGCCTGCGCTCGGAAATCTCGTGCTTGATGTCGACATTGACGCGGGCAAGATCGGCGGTGCGTTCTTCCACCCGTCGCTCCAACTCGGCACGCGCTTCGGCCTGATGGACAAGCCTGTCCTGGAGGCTCTTGCGCCGCTGCAACATGGCAGCCACCAGCGCAACGGCAAGGCAAAGGCACAGAACAATGGCGATCATCGTGGTCTTGACTTGGGTGCGCACAGAACTGGTGTCCATCAGCACGTTGACCGTCCAGCCTGCATCAGGCATCGGTTGGGACAGGAAGATATACTCCCGGTCCTGATCGCCCTCGCGAATGGTCATTAAGTCGTTTTTGCCGAACGTGCTGCGGGTAAGGCCAAGCTGCGTGAGGTTGGCGTCGGAATAGCGGCGTGATCTCTCGGTTTTCGCAATGCGTTCGGGGGTGAGCGGCTGGACGGCCGCATAAAGCCATTCCGGCGTTCCCGTCATGAAGATGATGCCTTCGGGGTCGTTGACGAAAATCCGGTTTTCACCATTGCCGAAGGACGCTTCGATGCCTTCGATATCCACCTTGAAGACGATGACGCCCTTGATCTCTGTGTTGAAGAGAATGGGCGAGGCGAAGTAGTAGCCGCGCTTGTGCGAGGTGGTGCCGAGCGCGAAGAATTTCGATTGCTGACCTTTAGCCGCATCCTGAAAGTAGGGGCGGTAGCTGAAATTCTGTCCGACGAAGCTGGCCGGACCATCATAATTGCTGGCGGCAATCGTCTCGCCATCCAGCGTCATGATGTAGATATCCGAGGATTTCAACAGATCGTTGATGGATTTCAGGTAGATATTGGCACGCAGCCGCAGCGCCCGATCCTGCGGGTGAGCGACGAGCTCTTCGATATCGTCGTGATCGGCCATCAATGCGGGCAGTGGCTCGTAACGGCTGAGATGCCCGCCAAGCGCCGAGACCGCCAGCCTCAGCGTCGTGCCACCTTGGGCTGCGACTTCATCGAAATAGCTTTCGGCAACGAGATCGCTTCCCTTGGTCAAGGCGATACCGCCAACCCCCAGGCAAACAAGAACGACACCGATCCAGCGATATCTCATCGGCCCACCCCTCCACATGGCGGACTGATCGATGTCCGCTCTCCCTCATACAAGCCTAAGTGGAGGCGCCTGATTTTCCAAGCACGATCGAACCGGCCCCGATCAAAACAAAAAAGCCGACCCAAAGGCCGGCTTGTTCGTCATTCAAAGACTGCGCTGAAGATTAAGCGCTTTCTTTCGGTGTCAGAACCTGACGGCCACGGTACATGCCTGTCTTCAGGTCGATGTGGTGTGGGCGACGAAGTTCGCCTGAGTTCTTGTCTTCAACGTAGGTTGCGGACTTCAGGCCATCGGCCGAACGACGCATGCCGCGCTTGGACGGGCTTGTTTTTCTCTTTGGTACTGCCATTTGTGTAACTCCACTGAAGCGGCGAAACACGGGAACCAGCCAGGACCCAGGCCGAATGTCTCATGTTTCTATATCTGAATTTTGGCGCGCTTATACATGCCTCACCAGGCTTTGACCAGCCCTTCCCCATATTTTTTCGATAAGGGGCCGATGAGGCTTTTGCGTCGCGACCGTGACGCCAGACTTTAATCGCCAGAAGCCCTACACTACTTCAACATGGCTTTCAACGACGCTTGCGGAAAGCATGTCGGCCGCATGCCGTTTTTCGACTGCCAGTCCCCCAGGGAGCGGCGGGTCTTGAAGCCTGCCAGGCCATCGGCTTTTCCGACATCGTAGCCCTTGGCGACCAGCGCCTTTTGCATGGCCAGCACATCGGAGCGCAGCATGGAGCCGACGTCGCTCCACTGTCCCTGAAACGGCCCTGCACCATAGGTGATGCGATCGGCCAGATTGCCGATGAAGAGCGCGTAAAGATCGGAGTTGTTGTATTCCTTGATGACATAAAAATTCGGCGTCACCACGAATTCCGGTCCGTTGCGACCAGCCGGGACCAGCATCATGCCATCCGCTGTCAAATCATTGGAAGGAAAGGCTTTTCCAGATATACGACGGATGCCCATCTTCTGCCAGTCCGCAACCGGGCGGGCCAGATCGGGACCCTCCTGCGCACAGGATACATCGTCTGGTATGGAAACTTCGAAACCCCAATCGCGGTTTCGCTGCCAGCCACGCTTGGAAAGATAGTTGGCTATGGATGCCAAGGCATCGGGCACGGAATTCCAGATGTCGCGGTGACCGTCACCATCGAAATCGACAGCATATTTCAGATAGCTGGACGGCATGAATTGCGGCTGGCCAAGAGCGCCTGCCCATGAGCCCATCATTTTGGTGGCGGAGATATCGCCGCTTTCAACGATTTTCAGGGCATCGATCAGCTCTTCACGAAACATCTCCTTGCGGGTGGAGGTGTAGGCCTTCGTTGCCAGCACGTCGATGACGGAATTGGGCAGCTTTGCGCGGCCGAAGCCGGATTCGCGACCCCAGACAGCGATGATGATATTGCCGGGAACGCCATAGGTCGCCTCGATGCGCTTAAGCGTCGCGGCATGGGTTGCTGCCAGCGAACGGCCTGTTGCTGCCAGGCCCTGCAAACGCTGCTCTGAAAAATAAGCGCCTGGCGAGGAAAACTCCGCCTGGCTTTGGGCCTGCTCCTTCGGCGGGTTTTGACCGGGAATGATGAAATCGGGCAACTTCCAGTTTATGGATAGGTCCGTAAGCGTTGCGTTCAGCGTCTTTTGCGAAATACCGGCCTTGCGCGCTTCAGGCCATATCTCCTGTTTCAGCCATGCATTGAAGGCGGCATCATATCTGGCCGCGGCCGCACCTGTCGGGATCGTTTGCGCAAGCGTTGCACTCGCCGACAAAAGAGAGACGGCAGCGGCGACGATGAGGCCGATTGTTTTCAGGCGCATTCAATTTCCTTTTTTAATCGACAGGCAAGAGATCGCGGCTTGCGCGTCAGATCACGGTCCGGGCGCGCAAGGCTGCCGTCAACGTGCCTTCATCGAGATAGTCGAGTTCGCCGCCCACCGGCACGCCATGGGCAAGACGAGTGATCTTGACGCCAAGATCGTTCAGCCGGTCGGTGATGTAGTGCGCCGTCGCCTGACCTTCGACCGTGGCGTTGACGGCGATGATGAGCTCGCGAATGCCGCCTTCGCTGACGCGCTCGATCAATCCCTTGATGTTCAGGTCCTCAGGCCCGACGCCATCCAGCGGCGACAGCGTACCGCCCAGGACATGATAAGCGGTGTTCATGGCACCTGCCCGCTCCAAGGCCCAGAGGTCGGAGACGTCTTCCACCACGATGATGATGGTCTGGTCGCGACGATCATCGGTGCAGACAGTGCAGGGATCCATGGTGTCGACATTGCCGCAGTGCGAGCACACCTTCACCTTGTCATAGGCGTCACCCATGGCATGACCGAGCGGCCCGAGAAGCTGCTCTTTCTTCTTGATCAGATGCAGTGCGGCGCGGCGGGCCGAACGGGGGCCAAGTCCCGGCACTTTGGCCAGAAGCTGGATGAGTTTTTCAATTTCGGGGCCGGTGACTCGTTTTGCCATGAGCGCTTTCTACTGCATAAATGTCATAACGGGAATCACAAGCGGAAAGCATCCCATGAAAATACGTGCCATCTGCCGGGCCGATGCGAAAATACTGCCCGGAAAAACATCGAAGACCGGAATTTTCAAACATCCCGTGCAAGGCCCTGTTCTGGTCGATCAGCAGGGCATCGTCAGCGATGCCGTTTGCAATAAAAAGCACCATGGCGGGCCGGATCAGGCCCTTTATGTCATGGGCTCCGTGGATCTCGATTTCTGGTCGCGCGAATTCGGATTTGCCATCGAACCCGGATTTTTCGGGGAGAACCTGGTGATCGACGGCATCGACAGCGCCAAGATGCATGTGGGCGACCGGCTTGCGGCAGCGGAGGTCGAACTGGAAGTGACCGCCGCCCGCATTCCCTGTGCCACACTGTCCGCGCGGATCGGCGACGATGGTTTCGCGCCGCGTTTCAAACAGGCGGGACAGCCCGGCTTTTATTGCCGTGTGCTCAAAGGCGGGATGATCACCGTCGATGAAGGGGTCACGTTGACGACCTATCAGGGGACCAAGCTGCCCATCCCCGTCATTCTTCAACGGTTCAGGCCGTGCAGACTGTCGCAAGCGGAGCGGGATGCCTATCTCACCACACCGCTCGCTAGCCGTTTCAGGACCATGCTGGGCGGTTAAGACGGATTAAAACGGAAGCTTCATGCCCGGCGGGATCGGCAGACCGGCGGTCAGATCACGGGTCTTTTCAGCGGTGACCGCTTCGGCGCGCTGCTTGGCATCATTATGGGCTGCAACCAGCAGGTCTTCGAGAATTTCGACTTCGTCTTCCTTGAGAAGCGAAGGATCGATCTTGACGCCCAGCAGAGATCCCTTGCCGCTCATCCTGACGGTAACCAGACCGCCACCGGATGTACCTTCGACTTCAAGTGCAGCAATCTCTTCCTGCATCTTTTCCATCTTGGCCTGCATTTCCTTGACCTTGCCCATCATTCCCATGATGTCACGCATCTCGAAACTCCTGTCTTTTGCTTAGAATTCTATGTCGTCGCCCGGCAGAATGTCGCCTTCGCTGGATTCGGCGACCGAGGGCGTCGCAATCTCTTCGACGTCATCCACCAAGGGTGCGCGGATGCGGACGTCGGTAATCTTTGCACCGGGGAACTGCGCCAGAATGGCAGCGACGTCCGGGTCCTGGCGCGCATCGACGAAGCGGGCTTCGCGGGCATTGCCTTCGGCCTCCACGAGCGTCGGCTCGCCGGTCTCCTTGCTGATGGAGACGATCCAGTGGATACCGGTCCATTCCTTCAGCTTCGTGCCGATCTCTCCGGGAAGCGAGCCGGGCGCACCTTCGCCAAGCCGCAGGTCGAACCGCCCAGGCTCCAGCCGCACGACATGGACAAAATTGCGCACTCGCGCTTTCAGAATTGGGTCGCGGTGTTTCGTGCAGAGATCAACGATATCATTCAGGGAATTGACGGGAACCTTGGGTTCCGGTCGTTCCTCTGGCTTTGGCGTTGCAACCTGCATCTCCTGCGGACGGCTGTCCGGCACCGCGCGCAGCATGGCGGTCGGCTGTGGCGATGTCTGGCGTTGCGGTGAGGCTTGAGCGGAGGCGACGGCCTGCGTGGACGAATAGGCGCGTGCGCCGCCGCCATTGCCACCGCCGGATGGCGCTCCACTGCCGGACGCACCACCTTCGCCATTGGACAGCTCCAGCAGACGACGTGCGGCATCTTCCGGTGAAGGCAGATTGGCAGCATGCGACAGCCGGATCAACACCATTTCGGCGGCACCGGCAGGGCGCGAGGCATTTTCCGTTTCAGGAATGCCCTTCAGCAGCATCTGCCAGATGCGCGACAGCGCAGACACTGCGATCGTATCGGCAAATTCCGCACCACTGGCACGCTCGACCTCGGAAAGAGACGGATCGTCGGCTGCATCCGGCACATATTTCATGCGAGTGACGAGATGGGTGAAATCGGCAAGGTCGGTCAGAACCACGACCGGATTGGCACCCGCCTCGTACTGGCCAGTAAACTCTTCCAGAACGGAGGCGACATCGCCCTTCACCACATGGCCGAACAGATCGACGATACGGGCACGGTCGGCCAGACCGAGCATGCCGCGAACCGCTTCCGCCTCGACCCGTCCACCACCATGGGCGATGGCCTGATCCAGTAACGAAAGACCGTCGCGGGCAGAGCCTTCGGCGGCGCGGGCGATCATGGCCAGAGCCTGCGGCTCAGCCTCGAAACCTTCCTTGGCGGCAATCGCGGTAAACAGACCAACCAGATCGGCAGCACTGATGCGGCGCAGATCGAAGCGCTGGCAGCGCGACAGAACGGTGATCGGCACTTTTCGAATTTCGGTCGTCGCGAAGATGAATTTCACATGCTCCGGCGGCTCTTCCAATGTCTTCAAGAGACCATTGAAGGCCTGCGTCGAGAGCATGTGCACTTCGTCGATGATGTAGACTTTGTAACGCGCAGACACAGGGCGATAGCGCACCTGCTCGATGATCTCTCTGATATCGTCGATGCCGGTATGGGAGGCAGCATCCATTTCGATCACATCGACATGGCGGCCTTCCATGATCGCCTGGCAATGTTCACCGGGAATGCGCAGATCGATCGTGGGCTTGTCGATTTCGTCGGTCTTGTAATTGAGCGCACGCGCCAGAATACGGGCCGTCGTGGTCTTGCCCACGCCGCGAACGCCGGTCAGCATGTATGCTTGTGCAATGCGACCGCTTTCGAACGCATTGGTCAGCGTGCGAACCATCGGCTCCTGGCCAACCATCAGATCTGAAAAGTCTTTCGGGCGGTACTTGCGCGCCAGAACCCGGTAACCGGTACCCTGCTCTTTTGTCTGGGGCTTGTTGGTTCCGGTTTCGCTCATCGCCTCGCCAGTCGTTAAAACATATCGCATGTCTTGGTCGCAAAACCGCGACACACTTTTGCGAGACATGCTTTAGGTGGTGCCCGCTTTGAGGCCGAACTGGCCCGGCGAAACCGGAGCACGTCTTCGAAATAGAAAAGGTGGGAGGCTGGCACGGCGACCCGTGCCTGGCTCGTTAGGGCTGCTTCCTTCCGGACCTGACCCGGTTGGCGAGTGGCTCGTCCACCACCAACCTCCCGGAGGCACATATCGGCAATAATAAAAGCAAATGCAAGCCAAGCTGTCAAAAAACTGCTATCACATTCAAAACAATTGGGAGGATGCCTTGGAAACATTCCGGCTGGATGAAAGACTGGCGCGCGACAGCGTGCTGATAACCCAGCTGGGTTTGTGCCAGATGCGCCTTCAAAACGACAAGCGTTGGCCCTGGATCGTTCTCGTGCCGCAACGCAACGACAAGAGCGAGCTGTTCGAGTTGACCCCGCTCGATCAGGCGCTGGTCACTTTCGAAACCAATCAGGTCGCCTCTGCACTGAAACAACTGACGGGAGCGACAAAAATAAATGTCGGCGCCCTTGGAAACATCGTGCGCCAGCTCCACGTCCATATCATCGCCCGCAAGGACGGCGACGAATGCTGGCCGGGGCCGATCTGGGGTCACGGAACAGCCGTTCCCTACGCGGACGATGACAGACATGATCTCATGAAGAAACTGGCCGGCGCATTGTGATGAATTCAAAAAGCATATTCGACACCAACTCCCCCCACCCGGAGCCCAGCACCCTCACCGCATTCGCCCAGAATGGTCTGGACCGTCTGGCTGAAAAACGCACCGAAAGCTGCGTCTCCGACGCGCTGAAGGTGGAAGGCACGCATCTGCTGGCCTTTGCTGGCACCAAGCTCGTGCTCAAGCACGACGATCAGGTTCTGGACCCGCTGTTTTCAGCGTATGAGCTGGCTGAGCTCGATCCCGATTTCGAAAATGCTATTCTTCTTGGCTATAAGGACAATGGCGAGCCGCGCGTTGCAGTGCCTGTGCGAACCGCCGAAGGCAATCTTGCCAGCCATTTCAAGCCTGTCGATGCTCGCAGCCTCTATCGCGATCAGTTGATCGGGAAGGAGTTGCTGGGCGAGGTTGCGCAGGCCGTCAGCCTTCTTCACTGGAACGCCGACAATCGATTTTGTGGACGGTGTGGCGGCGCGATGGAACTGCATATCGGCGGTTATAAGCGGATTTGCGCGTCGTGCAGCCACACGATTTTTCCACGAACCGATCCCGTCGTCATCATGCTGACCATCGATCTCGAACGCGAACTCTGTCTGCTGGGTCGTGGAGCGCATTTTCCACCCGGCATGTATTCCTGCCTTGCGGGCTTCGTCGAACCCGGCGAAACCATTGAAAACGCCGTTCGCCGCGAGACGCATGAAGAAGCGAATATCGATGTCGGCCGGGTGCGCTACCATGCCTCGCAGCCATGGCCGATGCCGCATACGCTGATGATCGGCTGTTTTTCCGAAGCGCTATCGTCCGATATAATCCGCGACGAGGCAGAGCTAGAGGATTGCCGCTGGTTTACCCGTGACGAAGTGGCGGCCCTTCTGGAGATGGGTGGGGCCAACGGCCAGTCGCCGCCGCCACGTGGCGCCATCGCGCACCGCTTGATGCGCGACTGGATAGAATGGGACACGGTTGAATAGAACCGGATCGCAAGCTCAGAGGATGTTGAGCTTGCGTCGCATGGCGTGGCCTTTGTAGACGCCGAGAATACGGACTTTTTCGGAGAAGAAGCGCAGTTCTTCCAGGGCGTGACGCACCGGCTCGTCTTCGGGATGCCCTTCTATATCGGCATAGAATTGCGTTGCCACGAACTTGCCGCCCAGCTGGTAGCTTTCCAGCTTCGTCATGTTGATGCCATTGGTCGCAAAGCCACCCATGGCCTTGTAGAGCGCGGCTGGAATGTTGCGGACATTGAAAACGAAGGTGGTGACGATCACCTCTTCCGGCGATGTCCGCTTTACCCAGTCTTCCTCGCGCGACAGCACGACGAAACGGGTGACGTTGTTTTCCGAATCCTCGACATTCTCCGCCAGGATTTCCAGACCGTAGAGATCTGACGCCAGCCGCGGCGCAAGCGCTGCCATGCTGCGGTCTCCCAGTTCGGAGACCAGCTTTGCCGCACCGGCCGTATCGCCCGCCACGACGGGTTTCCAACCGTTGGAGCGAATGATCTTGCGGCACTGTCCCAGTGCATGAATATGGCTATGAACGGTCTTGATCTCATCCTTCTTCACACCCGGCAACACCATCAGCTGGAAGCGGATGGGCATGAAATATTCGCCGATGATGTGCAGGCGTGATTCGGGCAAAAGGTGGTGAATATCGGCGACACGACCCGCGAGCGTGTTTTCGATGGGGATCATCGCCAGATCGGCGTCACCGTTTTCAAGCGCGTTGAAGGCGTCCTCGAATGTCGGGCACGGCAGCGGGTCCAACTGCGGAAAGACATCGCGGCAGGCCATATCGGAATTGGCGCCATAGTCGCCCTGGAAGGCAATGGAGTTGCTGCTCATAGGTCAATCGCATTCATTTGCCGGTGTTTCCTAAAATTTCGCGCGCCTTGTCCAGCTGCACTTGTGTGTCGACGCCCAGCGGCACCGAGTGGACGATTTCCGCATCGATGCGCATGCCTGCTTCCAACGCCCGTAGCTGTTCGAGGCTTTCTCGCATTTCCAAGGCCGACGGCTTCAGGGATACGAATTTTTCGAGTGCCGCGCGGCGATAGGTGTAGAGCCCGATATGATGGTAAAGCGGCCCCTGGCCGTAAGGTGCCGTCGCCCTTGTAAAATAAAGTGCCCTCAAACGGGTCCCGGAGATCGGGCTACCGACGATCTTGACCACGCTCGGGTTGGTCTTTTCTTCCTCATCGGTGATTTCGACCGTCAGCGTGGCAATATCGGTCGAGGCATTTTCCATCGGACGCAAAGAGGCACGGATCGTTTCCGGCTCGATCGTTGGAAGATCGCCCTGGACGTTGATGATAAATTCGGCGCGGCCGTAAGGGTCGGCCTTTTGCAGCGCCTCATGGATGCGATCGGAACCTGACTGGTGATCGAGGCTCGTCATCGTCACCTCGAAACCGGCATTTTTCACGACGTCGAAGACATCGGGATGATCGACAGCGACGACGATGCGCTCGGCGCCTGCTTCGCGCGCGCGCATTGCAACCTGAACGACCATCGGGTGGCCTGCAATATCCGCCAGAGGCTTTCCGGGAAGGCGTGTAGAGGCCATTCGTGCCGGAATAAGGACAATGGCCTTTTCGAAAACGTTATTATTCATCCAACACCCTTCAAATCCCGCCTGAAAAGTGGCAATACGTCACGGTGCGGGGAACATATTCAAGTTGCGCAGGCTGTGCAAAAGCCATAGCTTTCGAGCAATTTCAAGATGTCCGTTTATGCGAACGGTTGTGAGGGAGCGCAAATCAATGGATTCACGTGTTAACATGGCGGTTGGTGCCCTATTGGGCACGATCTTCGTCCTGATGTCGGTGTCGATCGCATCCGAGGGAATTTTCCACGCGCCTGCGCCGGAAAAGGAAGGTTACGCCATTGTTGCAGAAACAAGTGCGGACAGCGCCAGCGGTGAACCCGCAGCCGTTGCAACGCCGATTGCCAAGCTTCTCGCAAGCGCGGACGCCGCAAAGGGCGAGACCGTCTTCAAGAAGTGTACGAGCTGTCACACCGGGGAGAGCGGCGGCCCCAACAAAGTCGGCCCCAATCTTTATGACCTCGTCAACCGCCCGATCGCCAGTCATGCAGGTTTCAGCTATTCGGCGGGCATGAAGGACTTCTCCAAGGGCAGCACCGTGAAGTGGGACTACGACCACCTCAGCTACTTCATCGAGGCGCCGAAGAAGCACGTTCCCGGTACGGCCATGGGCTTTGCCGGCATCAAGAAAGAGACGGAGCGCGCCGATCTCATCGCCTATCTGCGCACGCTTTCTGCCAATCCGGCTCCCCTGCCCGATCCGAATGCGGCGCCGGAGCAGATCAACTAAAACGAAAAAAGCCCGGCTCGACCGGGCTTTTTGCTATCCATATGGATGCCAGACAGGCGTGGGATCAGTTGCCCATCAGGATATCGAACAGGGTCGTCTGTTTCGGTGCGGGCTGTCTTTGCTGCGAACCGCCACCGCCGATGTCGGCCGGGGGTACAGGACCGCCATCATATTGCTGCTGCTGCGGGAACTGCTGGGACGGCGCATCGACCGGCGGATATTGCGGATTCGATGCCGTCTGATCGCGACCAACAGGTGCTGCCGGATAGTTAGCAGGGACGGGCGCTTCGTTTCCACCCAATGCATTGGAGATGAGATCGCTGAGCGACTTTGGCAGGGCCGTCGGTGCGTCGGCCATGGGCTGACCGATCTCAGGGGTGCCGTAATTGCCAAGACCGAAGAGCGGCGACGGCGTCAGCCCGGAATGGGCAGCCGTCATGAATTCCTTCCACGCCTTGGCGGGCAGGCCGCCACCGGTCACCTTTTTCATAGAGGTGCCATCGTCATTGCCGAACCAGACACCGGTGGTGAGCGTGCTCGTATAGCCGACGAACAGCGCGTCGCGGAACGACTGCGTCGTGCCGGACTTGCCCGCCGCCTGCCAGCCTTTGAGCTTTGCGGCCTTGCCGGTGCCCTCATTGATGACGCCGGTCAACATGCCGTTCATGGTCGCGGCAATCGCCTCGCTCAGCACCCGTGGTGGATTGTCATATTTGTTCTCATAGAGAATCTTTCCATCCGAATCGGTGATTCGCTTGACGATGTGCGGCGTGGCCTTGAAGCCGCCATTCATCATCGGGGCGTAAGCCGAGGTCAGCTCCAGAAGCGAGACTTCCGACGTTCCCAGCGCAATCGAGGCATTGGCCTGCAAATCCGATTCGATGCCCATCCGATGCGCGACCTGGGTGACCCTGTCAGGGCCGACTTCCATGACCAGCTGAGCTGCAATGGTGTTCAACGAATTGGCAAGCGCGGTGGCAAGCGTGACCTCGCCGCGATATTTCTGATCGTAATTTTCCGGTGTCCATTTGCCTATCTTCACCGGTGCGTCGTTGCGCACCGAATTGGGCGTCAGGCCGTTTTCGAGCGCCGCGATATAGACGAAAGGTTTGAAAGCCGAACCCGGCTGGCGCTTGGCCTTGGATGCGCGGTTGAACTGGCTTTGTGAATAATCCGCACCGCCAACAATGGCCCTGATGGCGCCGGTGCCATCGATGGAGGCCAGTGCTGCCTGCGATGCGCCGAGCTTCTTGCCCTCGCTTTTCAGGACGTCGGACAGCGACTTTTCAGCCTCTTTCTCAAGATCGAGATCAATGGTCGTATCGACCACCAGATCCTGCTTCACATCGCCCACCAGCATGCGCACTTCTTCAAGCACCATATCGGCGGCGTAGTGTTCTGCACCCGACCAGAAGCGCTTGGCCTTGGTGGGCGGCTGCGACATGGCCGTTTTGATTTCATCTTCGGTTATGAAGCCGACATCCTGCATGGATTGCAACACGACCTGCGCGCGCTCTTCGGCTGCCTGCGGATCCCGCGCAGGCGACAGGCGCGACGGCGCTTTCAGCAATCCGGCCAACAACGCGGCTTCACCCAGATTGACGTCCCGGGCCGATTTGTTGAAATAACGACGCGATGCCGCTTCCACGCCGTAGGCATTGGAGCCGAAATAGACCCGGTTCAGATACATCGCCATGATCTGATCCTTGGTGTATTTCTGCTCCAGCCAGAACGACAGCAGAACTTCCTGGATCTTGCGCTCCAGTGTTCTGTCGGGAGACAGGAACAGGTTTTTCGCCAGCTGCTGCGTCAGCGTCGACCCCCCCTGGACGGCGCGACCGCTGACGATGTTGGTAACGATGGCGCGGGCAAGGCCGAACGGGTCGATACCGAAATGCGAATAGAAACGCCGGTCCTCGATGGCCATGACGGCTTGCGGCAGGTAGGGCGACATATCCTCGAGCGCCAGAGCTTCACCGCCCGTCGTCCCGCGATTGGCCAGAACAGAACCATCGACCGCAACGATCTTGAGGTTGGGCGGACGCTCGGGAATCGACCATGTGCTGGCGCTGGGCATGCGTGCTGCATAGTAGGCGACGAGACCAGCGACCCCGATGCCGCCCCAAATGCCAAGCACGATGCACCAATAGGCGAATGTCCGGATAAAACCGGTCATGCCTCCGCCCGAAGAGCGGGCCTGACGCTTTGCTATGCGAGACGATTTCGATCGTTGACGCTTGGGTGCAGGTGCATCGTCCATGTCTAAAGCTTTGGACGTCTTAGCCCGCGCCTTGTTGCCGGTAATGCGTTCGCTTTCGTCCAGACGCAGGTCATCGCCGGATGCTTTGAAATCCCCGAAAGAAGGTTCTACGCGCTGGCGTGACTTGCCATTACCTGCCATTAGCGGGAAATTGCTCCATGATTTGGCGCTGCGATGTGCTGCCCCGTGATCGCCCTTTGATCCCGATGAAGCTTAAATGCGGCGATTTAAGGTGGGGTTAAGGACGCTCAACCTTCACGTTGCCGTCACTGACAGACGTCGACCCATTCCGCCGCCGTGAGTGCTGCCATATGATCGGGTGCAATACGCACCGCTGCATTGGTCGCACCGGCTGCGGGCACCACCTCGGCGTAGGCCTTAAGCGAGATGTCGCAATAGACTGGCAAGGCAGAGGGCAGACCGAAGGGACAAACGCCGCCAACGGGATGACTGGTTACCTCCACCACGTCATCACCACTAAGCATGCGAGGTTTTGCGCCAAAACGGTCGCGGAATTTGCGATTGTCCAGTCGTTTTGTGCCAGCCGTGACAACGAGAAGAATAATGTCTCCGGCCCTCAGGCAAATCGTCTTTGCAATCTGATCCGGATCGACATTGTGAGCCTGCGCCGCCATAGCCACGGTCGCAGAACTGTCCTCAGTCACCAGAACGGTGATCTCGGGCGCGCGACTTGCGAAGAATTCTTTGACGGAATCAAGGCTCATGCGTAATCTTTAGGCGTTGCGCTTGCGAGAAGCAATGTTTTGATAGAGAGGTATGCATTATACGCAATGCTGCGCTGCAATGTCTCGACTGTTCATCGCTGTCGAATATGGTAATTTCGAATCATCGAAGCGACGCACTCCTCCTCCCAGCGTCGCCCGATTGGACTGACAACACTCCTCCTCCCAGTTGTCAGTCAGTATCAAGAACCCGGCGCACCTCCTCCCGCGCCGGGTTTTTGCTTTCCTAGATTCCTGTTTCAGTTGAGATACTACGGATTCCTGCAGGAATTTACACGATCAGGTCGCAAATTTCGAGGTTGCTGACGCGGCTTCGTCATCGAAGAAACTTGACTTATTGGTGCTGTAACCTTAGGTGTTTCGCCATCGATATTTGTTTGACGACCAGAGCTTCAGCGTCCCCATAGACGTAAACGACGATCTTCCCTTCAAATTCGAGAACACCGCGCTGAGGTTCAGCGCAAAAGTAATGCCAACGGAAGGAACATCGTTATGGCGACTGGTACAGTAAAGTGGTTCAACGCAACCAAGGGCTACGGCTTCATTCAGCCTGATGATGGCGCACAGGACGTTTTCGTTCACATCTCCGCAGTTGAGCGCGCTGGCCTGAACGGCCTTAAGGATGGTCAGAAGATCACCTATGAACTCGTTCAGGACCGTCGTTCTGGCAAGATGTCTGCAGACAGCATCGTCGCTGCTTAAGCTCGTCTCTGGATCGGCTTTGGGGCCGGTCTGATATATGCGTCAAAGGCCGGGTCAAACCGGCCTTTTTCTTTGGGCAGAGCTTCCGCCCAAACGCGCGCGCTGAAGACGGGACTGCGTTAAAATTCAGCGCACCTCTTGAAAACATTCAACCCAAAACAAATATAGAGTTCATCAGTGTTTCAGCAGCCTCTGACGAGGCCGTATGAACGGAATGATTGGGTAGTTGAGCGTTAACTAAATGTTAACCAAACCAGCGCAATCTGTTTCGGAAGACATGAGCGACAGCGGATTTGCTGGCGCCGTGCTGAGACACATACCGTTTTATGCGCTTTGACCACGGATGTACTGGCACTGAAGCTGAAACGGTAAGGAAAGGTCGGGCTTGCCCCGGCCTTTTGCTTTTTCAGGCATCAGCCTTGAAAACGCCGCCCGTCGCCGGGCGGCGTTTTTTCATTTCACAGCCAACGCCGTCAGAATTCGCACCCACGAACGGATGCCCTTGTGGAACGATTGCAGATCGTATTTTTCGTTCGGTGAATGAATACGGTCATCCGTCAGGCCAAAGCCGATCATCAACGAGTCCATGCCCAGCATCTTTTGGAAGTCCCCTACGATGGGAATCGATCCACCCATGCCGATGACAACGGCAGGCTTTGCCCACTCGTCCGAAAGAGCGTTCTTCGCTTTCGTCAATGCGGGCGAATCATAAGACAACTGGATGGCTGGCGAACCGCCGTGCTCGTGAAACTCCACCGAGCAATCGGCGGGGATTTTGGAACGCACATAGGTACGGAAGCTTTCGCGGATCGCGGCAGGGTCCTGGTTACCGACAAGACGGAACGACACTTTCGCGGATGCCTTTGCCGCAATCACGGTCTTGAAGCCTTCACCGGTGTAGCCTCCGATGATGCCGTTGACTTCGGCCGTTGGGCGCGCCCAGGTCAGTTCCAGGACCGAACGGCCCTTTTCACCAGCCGGAAGCGAAAGGCCGACCTCGCCTAAAAAGCTTTCGGCGGTGCGGCCGAGATTATCCCACGACGCCTTGATATTGGATGGCGTCTCTTCGACGCCTTCATAGAAGCCCGGCAAGGTGATGCGACCCGTCTCATCGTGCAGACCGGCCAGAATACGCGTTAGAATATGGATGGGGTTGGCTGCAGCCCCGCCAAACAGACCGGAATGAAGATCGCGGTCAGCCGCCGTCACCACGATTTCTTCTCCGACCAGCCCGCGTAGAGCCGCCGCAATCGCCGGTGTTTCGCGATCCCACATGCTGGTATCACACACCAGCGCGTAATCCGCCTTCAGTTCATCGGCATTGGCATCGAGAAAGGGTTTGAGCGATGGAGAACCGGATTCCTCTTCGCCCTCAAACAGAATGGTGATGCGCAGTGGCAGCGAACCGTGGACCTGCTTATAGGCTCGGCACGCTTCGACGAAGGTCATCAACTGACCCTTGTCATCCGACGTTCCACGCCCTGTGATGACCTGCCTGCCCTCACCGATATCCTTCAACGCAGGATCGAACGGCTCGTTTTCCCACAGATGGAGAGGATCGACAGGCTGGACGTCGTAATGGCCATAAAACAGGACATGCGGCGCATCCGGCGTCGCGCCATCATGGTGGGCAACGACCATAGGATGACCTGCGGTTTCGCGCGACGATGCCTGAAAGCCAATCTTCGTCAAATCGCGAACCAGCCAATCGGCCGCCTTGCCGCATTCCGCCTTATAGGCCGGGTCCGTCGAGATGGATTTGATGCGAACGAATTCGAAAAGCTTGTCGAGGCTGGAGTTGAGGTTGTCGTCAACCGCCGAGAGAACGGGGGATATGTCTGTCATTACGCGATCCTGTCATGCGAAGATGACACAACAATAGAGCAAACACCTCCGTGTTTCGAGCCGGAAAATCACCTCTGTGCCGAAGGCGATGAAATCCTCTCTACCGCGCCTGGTCGAGCGAACTCGACAGTTTCACATCAGATTTTCTGGTCGGCCACTCTCGCCGCGTCGATGGTGCGGCCCATATATTCGAGCAGCAATTGTCGTTCGAACTTCAAAAGCCCCGCCAGCATCGTATCGTCTGTATCCTTCGACGCGGCAATGGCCTGAACTTCCAACTCGCGGCCCTTTTCCGTCAGTTCGATGATCTGCGCCCGGCGATCTCTTGGATGCGGTTTGCGATCAATCAGCCCGTCGCGATCCATCCGCGCCAGCGTATTGGCAAGCGTCGCCTGTTCGACATCCACGCGATCCAGCAATTGCCGCTGGGTGAGACCATCCTCGTTCCACAGTTCCAGCAAGACAGGAAACTGACCGGGAGAGAACCCGATAGCCACTGCCCGCCTGTTCAGCGCCTTCGAAAAATTTTTTGCCAATTGCGCCGCGAGGTAGGTCGCCGAATCATTTCTCGAAAAACGCATCTCATCTCCACTCTGGACACGGCTGTATGGCTTCGATTGCATATCATGCGATGTAGATCGGTTGGCTTTCACGAAGCATGCGGATCGAAAAACGGCAATAAAAAACCGCCATGGCCGGGAGGGACAGCCATGGCGGTCATATTGAAGGACAAAGGCCCGGAGAGGGGGGTAGGCCTTTGTCCGATCTGAAGCGGCGGGGGACGAGCCAGCAATCAGACTACGGCGTGATCAGTCGCCGTCCTCTAAGAAATGAGGCTTCAAATACGGCTTTTCAAGGGAAGGCAGAATTACAAATTTGTAACGTTCCGGTGAAGTTCAATCGGTGCGCTGACGCCTGTTGCGGCTGTACCAGAACATCGAAATCTTCAAGCTCCCATAGATGACAACGAAGACGACAAAAAGGAGCAAGGCGCGCCAAAAATTATCATCTGTCTTCAATCCCACACCGGTTATGAAAGCCCCGAGTAACGCCGCGTTCAAGAGCTCGAACTGGGCTTGACCTGCCATGCTGCGCCTCCCGTCAAGATTCTCCGGGAAGTGGGCTCGAAGTCCTTCGCCTGCGAGCAGGAACATCGGTGCGATCAGGACTTTCTGGAAGATGAGACCATTGGAATAACCGTTCAGCCAGGACGCAATGCCTGTGATCATCATCAGTACCAGTGTTGCCACAACAGCTTCGGTCCTCGATCTCCTGTTCATATGACCTCGCAACGGTGCCAAAGAATATTGTCGGGCAATCATCGCAACGATAGACCTTTGCGCTTTGGCGCGCTATCCCTTCTTCCCATGAAAAAAGGCGATCATCTCTTCCTCGTTGACGGCTCCGGTTTCATCTTCCGGGCGTTCCATGCCATTCCTGCGCTCAACCGCAAATCGGATGGATTGCCGGTCAATGCCGTCTCCGGTTTCTGCAACATGCTGTGGAAGCTGCTGAAGGATGCGCGCAACACCGATGTCGGCGTGACGCCTACGCATTTTGCGGTGATTTTCGACTATTCCTCGAAGACCTTCCGCAACGAGCTCTACGATCTCTACAAAGCTAACCGCTCCGCACCACCGGAAGATCTGGTGCCGCAGTTCGGATTGATCCGACAGGCCACCCGAGCCTTCAATCTGCCCTGCATCGAGACCGAGGGTTTCGAAGCGGATGACATCATCGCTACCTATGCCCGCCAGGCCGAAGCGATCGGCGCTGACGTGACCATCATCTCATCCGACAAGGATTTGATGCAGCTCGTCTCGGCCAATGTGCATATGTACGATGCCATGAAGGACAAGCAGATCGGTGTTCCCGATGTCATCGAAAAATGGGGCGTCGCTCCGGAAAAGATGATCGACCTGCAAGCCATGACCGGGGATTCGACCGACAACATTCCCGGTATTCCGGGGATTGGGCCGAAAACGGCAGCACAGCTGCTGGGCGAATACGGTGATCTCGATACGCTGCTGGAGCGCGCTGGCGAAATAAAGCAGCAGAAGCGCCGCGAAAATATCGTTGCCAACGCAGAGCTTGCGCGTCTGTCACGCCAGCTCGTCGCGCTTCGAACGGACGTACCGCTGGAAATGCCACTCGACGCCCTGACGCTTGAGCCACAGGATGGCCCAAAGTTGATCGCCTTCCTTAAGGCTATGGAATTTACCACGCTGACACGGCGCGTTGCTGAAACAACGGGGGCGGATGCCGCAGCCATTGATGCAGCGCATGTGCCGGTCGAGCGCGGTCCGCAGGCGCATGGCCCGGATATGGATGCAGCAACGAATTCACCCGTTCCGCCGGGCGAAAATGTAGTCGGGAATATCGATGCCGTCGGATCTAAGATGGACGGCACAGGACCGGCTTCCTTGACATCGTCGCGAGAAGCTGGATTTTCTGCCGCCAAGATCGATATCACATCCTACAAAACGATCCGCACTTTAGAAGAGCTCGATTGGTGGATAGCGCTTGCGCGCGAAACCGGCGTCGTGGCCTTCGACACGGAAACCACCTCGCTTGACCCTATGCAGGCAGAACTTGTCGGGTTTTCCCTGGCGGTGGCCGACAATGGCAAGGATGCAAGCGGCCTCGATATTCGTGCAGCGTACGTGCCGCTCAATCACAAAACCGGCTCGGGCGGCGATCTGTTCAGCGATGGTATCAAGCTTGCGCCAGACCAGATCGCGTTCGATGAGGCGCTTGTCCGGCTGAAATCGCTTCTGGAAGACCCCTCGGTGCTCAAGGTCGCACAAAACCTCAAATATGATTATCTGCTGGTGAAGCGTCTCGGCATTGTCATGCAGAGTTTCGATGACACCATGCTGATGTCCTATGTTCTGGAGGCGGGCAAGGGCCTGCATGGCATGGACGCGCTTTCCGAACGCTGGCTGGGCCACACGCCGATTTCCTACAAGGAGGTTGCGGGATCCGGCAAGTCGGGCGTTACCTTCGATTTCGTCGATATCGACAAGGCAACGACCTATGCCGCCGAAGATGCCGATGTAACGTTGCGGCTATGGATGGTGCTGAAACCACGCCTCGTTGCCGACAAGATGACGGCGGTTTACGAGCGGCTGGAACGTCCGCTTTTGCCTGTTCTTGCACGCATGGAGGAACGCGGCATTACCGTCGATCGGCAAATCCTGTCGCGCCTCTCCGGGGAGCTTGCGCAGAAAGCAGCGGCCTTCGAAGACGAGATTTACGAACTCGCCGGTGAGAAATTCAACATCGGATCGCCTAAGCAACTCGGAGACATTCTCTTTGGTCGAATGGGTCTGCCGGGCGGTTCGAAAACCAAGACGGGGCAATGGTCGACATCCGCCCAGGTCTTGGAGGATCTGGCTGCCGAAGGTGCAGAACTCCCGCGCAAGATCGTGGATTGGCGTCAGCTGACGAAATTGAAATCGACATACACCGACGCGCTTCCCACTTACGTCCACCCACAAACAAAGCGCGTGCACACGTCCTACTCGCTAGCCTCTACGACCACGGGACGTCTGTCGTCGTCCGAGCCCAACTTGCAGAATATTCCAGTACGAACCGCCGAAGGGCGGAAAATCCGCACGGCCTTCGTCTCGACACCGGGCAACAAGCTGTTGTCGGCCGACTACAGTCAGATCGAACTGCGCGTGCTCGCGCATGTGGCGGATATTCCGCAGCTGCGAAATGCATTCGAGAACGACATCGATATCCACGCGATGACCGCGTCGGAGATGTTCGGTGTTCCCGTCGAGGGCATGCCATCGGATGTCCGCCGACGTGCGAAGGCGATCAATTTCGGCATCATCTACGGTATTTCAGCCTTCGGTCTGGCCAATCAGCTTGCCATTGGCCGCTCGGAGGCAGGCGACTATATCAAGAAATATTTCGAGCGTTTCCCCGGCATTCGCGACTATATGGAAAGCACGAAAACCTTCGCCCGCGATAGAGGATATGTCGAAACGATCTTCGGTCGGCGCATTCATTATCCGGAGATCCGATCGTCCAACCCTTCCGTCAGAGCCTTCAACGAACGCGCCGCTATCAATGCGCCTATCCAAGGATCAGCCGCCGACGTCATCCGCCGCGCCATGATCCGGATCGAGCCGGCCTTGGATCAATCCGGCCTATCGGCACGCATGCTCCTCCAGGTCCACGACGAGTTGATCTTCGAGGTAGAAGAACCCGAAATCGAAAAGGTCCTCCCAATCGTCGTCGCCATCATGGAAAGCGCCGCACTGCCGGCCATAGACATGAAGGTGCCGCTGAAAGTGGACGCAAGGGCAGCCAGCAACTGGGACGAAGCCCATTAAAACCGGTCGCGATTTTTGCGGTTCATAGTTCTCAAATCAGGCGATCCGTGATTCCCGTTGATTTTAAGGGATATCGCCATGGGCAAGTCACATCCGATTGCGTTGCGTGAGCGTGTCGTCGCGTTTGTTGAAGAAAGCCAAGTTGAATGAACCCTGGCGAGCACTTTAAAGTGTGTCGGCCTAACGATTGTAGGTCGCCTGGCTTCCATTTTCGCCTCGATACAGGCGTTTCAGGAACACTGCGCCGGTTTGCGGGATCGTCACAGAAACGAGTTTGCCTGCCGTGTTAGGGCGGGTGAGTTTAGGAATAGTGCTGAGAATCTGGAGTTTCTGTCTCACTTCCGTGCCGTTCTCGGTGCGGCAGAGACTGAATGGGAGAATTTACAAGTTTCGTTGGTTGCGGGGGCAGGATTTGAACCTGCGGCCTTCAGGTTATGAGCCTGACGAGCTACCGGGCTGCTCCACCCCGCGTTACCAGGTTTTTGCGTTTGCAAAAACCGCCATAGCAAACTCGCAGAGTTTGCGTCACTACCCGACTTTTGCGTTAGCAAAATGTCGCTTTTTTCCCGGTTTTTGCCTTGGGCAAAATACCGATCATGTACACCGCAAGGCGGTTTACATGGAGTGCCGGAGCAAATTGCGTAGCAACTTGTCTCCTGTAAGGGACGCACCTCTTTTTTTGGTACGCCGATCTTTGATTTGTTTTCGGCTTATCGCTTCAACGACGAAAGGCCGCTTGATGCGGCCCTTTGTATCGGCTGGGCCGAAGTTTGTTTATGTTTGAGAAGATTTTTGTTTTATCATGTGTTGCGTTTTGCAGACCTGGCAGCGACCTACTCTCCCGCGTCTTAAGACGGAGTACCATTGGCGCAGGGGCGTTTCACGGCCGTGTTCGGAATGGGAACGGGTGCAGCCGCCCCGCAATAACCACCAGGTCGGCAAAACGCAACATATGTTCATGCGGAGCATGAACATATGATTGCTTGTGATTGGTGTAGCTTATCCTGTTCGCTTGACGCTCACAGGGCACACCAATGGTCGATACGGCACCCTTTGCGAGTGTACGTTTGACCAAAGCAACATGTTCATGTTTTCACATGGAAACTGTTGTTTCGAGAAGCTGGGTGGCTGAGCCACTTTTTGTCTTAATTACACGTCTTATCTGTTTTGTCCTGACGCCCGAAGGGCTCCGGACGGGCCGCATCACGCGATGCGACGGCTCGCTGAGCCTGTATGGTGCCACACTCAAGCTTGAGCGGGGCAGCCCTACAGGACGATAGTCCGTCGCAAATCGTTTTGCGCGCCGTCTGCAGCGTAGTGGCCGAAGGCCACGTCAGCGTGAAGACAGAACAGATCTTCATCAAGCTTTGCTTGATGAACATAATCAATGGGAACGAAGAAGTCGATCGAGCTATTAGTAACGGTAAGCTTCATGCATTACTGCACTTCCACACCCGTCCTATCAACGTGGTCGTCTTCCACGGCTCTGATAGGGAACACTCGTTTTCAGGTTGGTTTCCCGCTTAGATGCCTTCAGCGGTTATCCATTCCGTATATAGCTACTCTGCTATGCCCTTGGCAGGACAACAGATCCACCAGAGATACGTCCATCCCGGTCCTCTCGTACTAGGGACAGATCCTGTCAATATTCCTACACCCACGGCAGATAGGGACCGAACTGTCTCACGACGTTCTGAACCCAACTCACGTACCGCTTTAAATGGCGAACAGCCATACCCTTGGGACCTGCTCCAGCCCCAGGATGCGATGAGTCGACATCGAGGTGCCAAACAACCCCGTCGATATGGACTCTTGGGGGTCATCAGCCTGTTATCCCCGGCGTACCTTTTATCCGTTGAGCGATGGCCCTTCCACACGGGACCACCGGATCACTATGACCGACTTTCGTCTCTGCTCGACTTGTCAGTCTCGCAGTCAGGCGGGCTTATGCCATTGCACTCGACGACCGATTTCCGACCGGTCTGAGCCCACCATCGCGCGCCTCCGTTACTCTTTCGGAGGCGACCGCCCCAGTCAAACTACCCACCATACACTGTCCCGGATCCGGATAACGGACCGCGGTTAGACATCCACGAAGATAAGGGTGGTATTTCAAGGATGGCTCCACGAGAACTGGCGTCCCCGCTTCAAAGCCTACCACCTATCCTACACATGCCTTGGCGAATGCCAGTGTAAAGCTATAGTAAAGGTGCACGGGGTCTTTCCGTCTGACCGCAGGAACCCCGCATCTTCACGGGGAATTCAATTTCACTGAGTCTATGTTGGAGACAGCGGGGAAGTCGTTACGCCATTCGTGCAGGTCGGAACTTACCCGACAAGGAATTTCGCTACCTTAGGACCGTTATAGTTACGGCCGCCGTTTACTGGGGCTTCAGTTCAGAGCTTGCACCCCTCCCTTTAACCTTCCAGCACCGGGCAGGCGTCAGGCCCTATACGTCGTATTGCTACTTCGCAGAGCCCTGTGTTTTTGATAAACAGTCGCTACCCCCTGGTCTGTGCCACCCTGACATACTTGCGTACAACAGGGTCACGCTTCTTCCGAAGTTACGCGTGCAATTTGCCGAGTTCCTTCAACATAGTTCTCTCAAGCGCCTTGGTATACTCTACCTGACCACCTGTGTCGGTTTCGGGTACGGTCTATACGGTGGAGCTATTTCCTGGAACCTCTTCGCCGCCCAACCAATCCAATAAGGTTGAACAACACACGAGATCCGTCACTACCACCAGGCCCACGAATATTAACGTGGTTCCCATCGACTACGCATTTCTGCCTCATCTTAGGGGCCGGCTAACCCTGCTCAGATTAACTTTAAGCAGGAACCCTTGGTCTTTCGGCGAGGGAGTCTCTCACTCCCTTTATCGTTACTCATGTCAACATTCGCACTTCCGATATCTCCAGGGGCCCTCACGGGTCCCCCTTCACAGACTTACGGAACGCTCCGCTACCACAAAACAGCCACTACGACTGTCTTATCCTCAGCTTCGGTGCATGGCTTTAGCCCCGTTACATTTTCGGCGCAAAGACCCTTATTTAGACCAGTGAGCTGTTACGCTTTCTTTAAATGATGGCTGCTTCTAAGCCAACATCCTGGTTGTTTTGGGATCCTCACATCCTTTCCCACTTAGCCATGACTTGGGGACCTTAGCTGGAGGTCAGGGTTGTTGCCCTCTTCACGACGGACGTTAGCACCCGCCGTGTGTCTGCCGATTAGTACTCCTCGGTATTCGGAGTTTGGTTAGGATCAGTAAGACGGTGAGTCCCCATAGCCCATCCAGTGCTCTACCCCCGAGGGTATTCGATCGACGCACTACCTAAATAGTTTTCGCGGAGAACCAGCTATTTCCGAGTTTGATTGGCCTTTCACCCCTAGCCACAAGTCATCCCAATCTATTGCAACAGATATGGGTTCGGCCCTCCAGTTGGTGTTACCCAACCTTCAGCCTGCTCATGGCTAGATCACTCGGTTTCGGGTCTAATGCAACAAACTAAACGCCCTATTCAGACTCGCTTTCGCTACGCCTACACCTACCGGCTTAAGCTTGCTTGCTACACTAAGTCGTTGACCCATTATACAAAAGGTACGCCGTCACTCTTTCGAGCTCCGACTGCTTGTAGGCATCCGGTTTCAGGTTCTATTTCACTCCCCTCGTCGGGGTGCTTTTCACCTTTCCCTCACGGTACTTGTTCGCTATCGGTCATGCACGAGTACTTAGGCTTGGAGAGTGGTCTCCCCATGTTCAGACAGGATTTCACGTGTCCCGCCCTACTCAAGGACAATGAGTGTTCTACGTGTACGGGGCTATCACCCGCTATGGCCACCTTTTCCAAAGTGTTCCACTTTATTCCTCATTGCCACTGGCCTGGTCCGCGTTCGCTCGCCACTACTTACGGAGTCTCGGTTGATGTCCTTTCCTTCAGGTACTTAGATGTTTCAGTTCCCTGAGTTCGCTTCTTACACCCTATGTATTCAGATGCAGATACCTTATCATAATGCTTGGAAACCTAAGCCGTACCGAAGCACAACTTAGATTCTCCAAGCATTTAAGGTGGGTTCCCCCATTCGGAAATCCATGGATCAAAGCTTATTCGCAGCTCCCCACGGCTTATCGCAGCGTATCACGTCCTTCTTCGCCTGTGCATGCCAAGGCATCCACCAAATGCCCTTAATTCACTTCTTCGTTCTCATTGTCTATGCTCACCCATAGTCGCTCCAAAGGAGCGACAACCCGATTACCTTTTACAATCAGGTCATTTCTTGATGACATCGACGTGTCGATACAGTCCTCATTGAAGGCACGCCGGTGCACTTCGAGGCCGTATCATTAAGACCAGCTTCTCGAGATATCATCCGGTGATGCGCGGTCAGGCAACATCAATCCAGCATCTCCATCA
>NZ_CP192788.1:2617500-2962500 GCF_033957725.1 Agrobacterium sp. rho-8.1 | reverse complement strand
GACAGCGGTTTGCAGCGCCTGCCGGTGTTCGAGCCATCCACCGGCATGACGCGACTTGAGACGGTAAAAGTGTCGCGCGCGTCTGCCGATCAGCGGGCGGGTCGTGCCGGGCGAACCGAACCGGGTATCGCCATCCGGCTGTGGCATGCGGGTCAGACGGCTGCGCTTCCCGCCTTCACCCCGCCGCAGATCTTGGCGAGCGACCTCTCGGGCCTTGCGCTCGATCTTGCCCATTGGGGTGTGACCGATCCCACATCGCTGGCATTTCTGGATCAACCGCCACAGACCGCGCTCACGGAGGCCCGCGCGCTTCTGGCCAACCTTGGCGCGCTGGATGCGACGATGGCCATAACACCGCGTGGCCGGAAAATGCGCGAATTGGCCATGCCCCCTCGGCTGTCCGCCATGGTGATAGCGGCGCATGACGCTGGATATGGCAATGAGGCAGCCATGCTTGCTGTGCTCCTGACCGAACAGGGGCTCGGCGGCAGCGATATTGATCTGGAGGAAAGGCTTCGGCGCTTCAAGTATGAAAAGGGTGAACGGGCCGTAGCGGCCAAAGGTCTCGCCAGGCGGATTGTCTCCTCTATCGGGAATGCGGGGCGAAACACAGACGCCGCGCCTGTCACAGCCGGCGAACTTCTACTCCATGCCTATCCCGATCGCATCGCTTTTCAACGCGGGGCGCGCGGACGTTACGTGATGGCAAACGGCCGGGGGGCCGAACTTGCCGAAACGGAACGTCTGGCCACGGAAAAAATGCTCGTCGTGGCCGATGTGACAGGGCGTGCCGCGCAGCCGCGCATTCTGGCAGCGGCCTCGATACGTCGCGAAGATGTGGAAGAGCATGTGCCCGATGCGATCTGCACAGAGGACCAGCTGTTTTTCGACAAGGCCAGCGGTCAGGTCCGTGCCCGCCGTATCACCCGCATCGGCGCCATCGTTCTGGAGGAAACGCCGCTTGGAAAACCGGGCGGTGAAAAAGCCGCCCTTGCACTTGCCAACGGTATTCGGGAACACGGGCTTGCCATTCTGTCTTTCTCCAAAGAGGCACAGCAGTTGCGCCAGCGCCTTGGCTTTTTGCACAGGACGATTGGCGACCTGTGGCCCGATACGAGCAATGAGGCGCTGATTGCGCGTCTGGACGAATGGTTCGTCCCTTACCAGCATGACGCCAGAAGCCTTCAGGAAATCAGGCCCAGTGGCATCATGGACGGGCTTCTGTCGCTTGTCCCACATGCGGCACAGCGGGAACTGCCGAAACTGCTGCCGACCCATTTCGAAGCGCCGACCGGCCAGAAGCACCCCATCAGCTATGATGGAGAAGAGCCGACCATCACCATTCGCGTGCAGGAACTGTTCGGGCTGAAGCAACACCCCGCTGTTGCAGGCGGCAAATTGCCACTGCTTCTGGAATTGACCTCGCCCGCGCACAGGCCGATACAGACCACACGGGATCTGCCGGGTTTCTGGGCAGGCTCTTGGAAAGACGTGCGGGCGGATATGCGCGGACGCTATCCGCGCCATCCTTGGCCGGAAGACCCCGCCTCGGCGCAACCTACCAATCGCGTGAAGCCGCGCGGAACATAAATGTTTATTTTTCGCATGTGTTTATCGCAAACCGCTAAGCGAAATACATGCTTTAGAGGAGACGGGCGGATGGTAGCCCAGCCAGAAGAAAACACGCGGCTTGGCCGGGCCAGCCGTCACATCCGTCTGCAAACCATTGTCTGGTTACGCTGGCTGGCGGTGGTGGGGCAGAGCGCGACGATCCTGATCGTTGCCTTCGGGCTGAATTTTCCGCTGCCTCTTTTGACCTGCGCCGTGCTGATCGGCGCGCTTGCCGTCGCGAACCTTTTCCTGTCGGCACGTTTTCCGGCGACCTATCGTCTCGAACCGTGGGAAGCCACACTTCTCCTCGCTTTCGATCTGCTGCAACTGACGGCGTTGATCTACATCACCGGCGGGCTTTCCAACCCGTTTGCGCCGCTGATCTGTGTACAGGTCATCATTGCCTTTGCCTCGCAGCCGATGAAACATTCGTTGATGCTCCTGATCTTTGCGCTGGTTTGCGTGACGGCCATCGCGTTCTCGCCCTTTCCGGTTCCCTGGTATCCGGGCGAAACATTGCCCATCCAGCTCATCATCCATATCGGCATCTGGTGCTCCATCGTCGCCATGATGCTGTTTGCAGCCTTTTACGCCTATCGTGTCTCGCATGAGGCAAACCAGCTAGCGGATGCGCTGGCGGCGACAGAGCTGGTTCTGGAGCGGGAAAAGCACCTGTCGCAGCTGGATGGGCTGGCGGCGGCGGCGGCGCACGAACTGGGCACGCCCTTGGCCACCATCAGTGTCGTAGCCAAGGAAATGGAAAGAGAGCTGGGACAGGACGAACGCTTTCGCGAAGACGTGGCGCTGTTGCGCAGCCAAAGCCAACGATGCCGCGATATTCTCCGGCGGCTGACGTCACTATCTGCTGAGGGTGAAGAGCATTTGCGCAAGCTTCCGCTCTCTTCCCTCATCGAAGAGGTGATGGCACCGCACCGGGAATTCGGCATCAAGCTTCGGCTTGTCGAAAAGAGCGGTCGAAGCGGCGAGCCGGTTGGCGCACGCAATGCCGGCATTCTCTACGGCCTCGGCAATCTGCTGGAGAATGCGGTCGATTATGCGCGCGAATCGGTGACGGTCACCGTTGAGCATGACGCCCAGCAGGTGAAGGTGACGATCGAGGATGACGGCCAGGGCTACGCACCGGATATTCTGGCGCGGATCGGGGAGCCCTACGTGACCAAACGTCAGGACGTGACACGCGCTGGCGGGCTGGGATTGGGTCTTTTCATTGCAAAGACGCTGCTCGAGCGCTCCGGCGCGGCGCTCACCTTTGAGAACCGCGGACCAGATGCCGCAGGGGCAAGGGTCACAGTTGTCTGGCCTCGCGACATTATGGACGATAATAGAAGTAAGTGAGTTGATTGGGCGTCGCTAGCGGCAACACGGCCCAATACCTATATGTATAATGCAATGGTCAGGGAGATCAGGCATGAGCGACGAACACCAGAATCATGAGGCAGAACCCACAACCGTGGAAAATGCCAACCCGATCGGGCCTGACACCTCCCTGCTGATCGTCGATGACGATGGCCCGTTTCTGCGTCGTCTGGCACGCGCCATGGAAACCCGAGGCTTTACCGTAGAGACAGCCGAATCGGTGAGCGAAGGCATCGCCAAATCAAAGCTGGCACCGCCCAAATATGCCGTCGTGGATTTGCGGCTCGGTGATGGTAACGGCCTCGACGTAATCGAAGCCATCCGGCAGCACCGCGATGACACGCAGATTGTGGTCCTGACGGGCTATGGCAACATCGCCACTGCCGTGACTGCGGTCAAGCTCGGTGCGCTTGATTACCTGGCCAAGCCTGCCGACGCCGACGATGTCTTCAACGCGTTGACTCAGCGCGAAGGCGACAAGATGGACCTGCCGGAAAACCCGATGTCGGCAGACAGGGTGCGGTGGGAGCACATTCAGCGTGTCTATGAAATGTGCGAGCGTAACGTGTCGGAGACGGCACGGCGCCTCAACATGCATCGACGCACATTGCAGCGCATCTTGGCCAAGCGCGCACCGAAGTAATATTCAGTCGGAATAATCCTTGCCCGTAGACCACTCGGCCATCATCAGGCGCCGGGCGGCCGTGCGGGAAAAATCGAGCATCAGCGATTTGCGCGTTGCCGGTGGCAATTTATGCTCCGGCGCTTCGCGCACCATATGTGCGCCATAGCCATCCGAAACAAACAGCCCGCACTCTTCGGGAAAGATATCCAGCGGCACGCCACTATGGCTGGCGAAGAATAGTCGGTCGCAATGCTGGCGATAATCCGGCCATTTACGATCCACCTTGAAGTCCTCGATCGAGGATTTGATTTCGATGATCCATATCTCTCCCTTCACGGATACGCTGATGAGATCGGCTCTCCGACCGCTGGACAGCGCCAGTTCAGGCAGGACCGCGTGCCGCATCTCATTCAATAAAATCTGAACGCCACGACGCACGAGCATCGCATTTTGCGATTGGCGACCGTCGATTAACGGATTGTTATTGACGATGGAAAGAATAGTCATGGATAAATCCGGGCCATTGAGGCCTTCTCATGTTGCAAAAAGGCCATCCGGCCACAATTTCGCGCGCCATATTCTCTTGCTGCGATGCAACGGCTTGCCAACACAAGATTAATCGAAAATAACCCATCTATTCAATAGAGCTTCATGCATCGCCTGAAATGGCGATATTTCCCGCGAGAACATCATGCGACTTCGCACTATTTTGACTGCCCTCGGCCTGTCGTCGGTATTTGCTCTGGGCGGTTGCGCCTCGACATCGACACAGACCACGCCTGCGACCGCCTCGGCACCTGCCTATGTTGAAACGACACAGATCTTCGGCGACGAAGTTTATGGCGCGACGACCGATGCCGGTTACGCCCTTCCGGCCATTCCGATCAACCGCGTGGACAAGCGTTTCCACCGCCAGATCGTGAACTACGAAACACCGGAAAAGGCAGGCACGGTCATCGTCAACACCCGTGAGCGCTTCCTTTACTACATCCTGCCAGGCGGCAAGGCTGTTCGCTACGGTATCGGCGTTGGCAAGCAGGGCTTTGCATGGGCCGGTGAAGCCTATGTTGCGTGGAAGCAGGAATGGCCAATGTGGCATCCGCCCAAGGAAATGGCAGATCGCAAGCCTGAAGTTGCACGTTACGTAGAAGGCGGCATGGGCCCAGGCCTGACCAACCCGCTGGGTGCTCGCGCCATGTATCTCTTCAACGAAAAGGGTCAGGATACGCTGTTCCGCATCCATGGTTCGCCAGAGTGGGCATCCATCGGCACGGCCGCCTCATCAGGCTGTATCCGCATGATCAATCAGGACGTGATCGACCTCTACAGCCGTATCCGTCCAGGCCGCGGCTCCAAGGTCATCGTGATCCAGTAAGATCACCTGAAACAGTGATGAAAAAAGCCGCCGGGGATGTCCCCGGCGGCTTTTTTGTTGGGGGAGACGCCCTGGTTTCTACAATTCAGACAGGCCGTAAGGGTGGTGAAGCGCTGATGGCCCGCGCTTCACGGCATAGGATGCCTCATCCGTTGGACTTATTCGTTTTCAACTCAAGGCGGCGGCGATGCAGAACCGGCTCCGTATAGCCGTTTGGCTGTTCTCTGCCCTTCAGCACCAGTTCAAGGGCCGCCTGAAAGGCGATGGAGTTTTCGAAGTTCTTGGCCATCGGCAGATAGGCCATATCGCCTGCATTCTGGCCATCGACGACTGCGGCCATACGTTTCATGGTCTCGACGATCTGCTCTTCGCTCACTACACCGTGGCGAAGCCAGTTTGCCATGTGCTGGGCCGAGATGCGCAATGTCGCGCGGTCTTCCATCAGGCCGATATTGTTGATGTCGGGCACCTTGGAACAACCAACGCCCTGATCGACCCAACGCACGACGTAACCCAGAATGCCCTGCGCATTGTTGTCCAGTTCCCGCTGGATGTCCTCGGCGCTCCAATTGGGACGCACCGCAACCGGTACCGAAAGAATGTCGGACAGTTTTGCGCGTTCGCGGCTTTTCAGACCATTCTGAACCTTTGCCACGTCGACACTGTGATAGTGCGTGGCATGAAGCGTGGCAGCCGTGGGTGACGGCACCCAGGCCGTGTTGGCACCGGCTTTGGGGTGGGCGATCTTCTGTTCCAGCATCGCTGCCATCAGATCGGGCATCGCCCACATGCCCTTGCCGATCTGAGCATGGCCGGACAGACCGCATTCCAGACCGATATCGACGTTCCAGTTTTCATAGGCTGCGATCCAGGACGCCTGCTTCATGTCACCCTTGCGAATCATCGGCCCCGCTTCCATCGATGTGTGGATTTCATCGCCAGTGCGGTCCAGGAAGCCTGTGTTGATGAAGACCACCCGATCCCTGGCGGCGCGAATGCACTCCTTCAGGTTGATCGTCGTGCGGCGCTCCTCGTCCATGATGCCCATTTTGATGGTGTTGGGTGCCATGCCGATCAGTTTTTCCACATGTTGGAAAATCTCGGAGGCAAACGCCACTTCTTCCGGGCCATGCATCTTCGGCTTGACCACATACATGGAACCGGCGCGCGAATTCTGGCGGCGTCCATTGGGACCGACATCGTAGAGCGCAATCAGGCCGGTAATGACGGCATCCATAATGCCTTCGGGAATTTCCCTGCCATCGCGGTCAAGCACGGCGGGATTGGTCATGAGGTGACCGACATTGCGCACCAGCATCAGCGAGCGGCCCGGCACCGTCAGCGCAGAACCGTCTGGCGCCGTGTAATTGCGATCCGCATTCAGGCGGCGGGTAAATGTGGCGCCGCCCTTGGCGACCTCTTCGGTCAAGTCGCCACGCATCAGGCCGAGCCAGTTGCGATAGGCAACGACCTTGTCATCCGCATCGACCGCAGCCACGGAATCTTCGCAGTCCATGATCGTCGTCAGCGCCGATTCCACGACGACGTCGGAAATGCCTGCCGCATCGCTCTTGCCGATATTGGTCGACGGATCGATGACGATGTCGACATGAAGGCCGTTCTTCTTAAGAAGGATTGACGAGGGTGCAGACGCATCGCCACCGAAACCAGCGAACTGGGCTGGATCTTTCAAACCATTCCAATTGCCGTGAGCACCGATTTCCAAAACGCCATCGGTAATTTTGAAACCGGATATGTCAGACCAACTGCCACTTTCCAGTGGCGCGGAACGATCCAGAAAATCACGTGCCCAGGCAATGACCTTTGCGCCGCGCTTGGGGTTGTAGCCCCTGCCCTTTTCGGCACCGTCATCGTCAGAAATCGCATCCGTGCCGTAAAGTGCGTCATAGAGCGAGCCCCAGCGCGCATTGGCGGCGTTAAGCGCGTAGCGTGCATTCATGACGGGAACGACAAGCTGAGGACCGGCAAGGCGAGCGATTTCCGGATCGACATTTTGCGTGTCGACCGTGAAGGCGTCGCCTTCCGGCAGCAAATACCCGATATCGCGCAGGAAGCTTTCGTAAGCGGCAAGATCAACAGGCGCACCGTTGTCGCGATACCAGCTATCCAGCTTTTCCTGAAACGCATCCCGCTTGGCCAGCAGGTCGCGGTTTACAGGTGAAAGCGCATGAACGATCTCGGAGAAGCCAGAGAAGAATGCATTGGCATCCACGCCGGTCTCCGGCAGAACCTCGTCTTTCAGAAAATCATAGAGCGTTTTGTCGAATGAAAGACCATGTTCTTCAATACGGATCACCGTTGTATCTCCCTTGTCGGTATTCTTGCCGCCAAGAGTGGACGCTGAAAGCCCGTCTCGTCAATCACACGATGGTGCCAAAATCTTTTCTTTCCGGAAACAATCTGAAAAACATTGCGAAAGTTACAGGAGCTTTTGAAGCTCCGGCAGCTTATCGTTGACCAGCCAGCCGTAATAATTCTCTTCCGGAAACACCGGGGACCCGCCGCTCTGGCGGATCCTCTGGGCGAGTGCAGCGGCACGCTGTTGTGATCCGCCAAGGTTATAGAGCGTGGAGGTCAGGCCGGGGTTTTTCGAAATATCCATGTCGGCAATCGACTTGTAGTCATCGATGGATTTGCGGATGGCGGCGGCCATATACGCTAACGAATGGTCCGGCTCCATGATAGCCGTGTAAACCGCTGCCGCGTCATTCTCGTCCAGTTTTTCAAATCCCGACACGCGCGCCACCATATCCGACAGCATGAGCGCCGTCAGCGGGTTGATCTGCCCAAGACCGAAGGTCTGGCCTGCATAGAAAGGCTGGAAGAAAACCGCACTGAAGCGGTTGTCAGGGTAGCTGACGCCATCGACCTTCTTGCCCCGGAAACTGTCGTCCCAGACATCTTCGCGGCAGGTCCAGAGGCTGACGGAATCCCGCTTCGACTGGCATTTGGAAAATTGCGCATGCGTCAAAAATTGCGCAATGCTTTCATCCTTGTAGCCGAATCTGAAGCTGTTGCCGGCATAGGATGCAGCCTTGACGTAGTAGGATTGCAGCCGATCATAGGCATCGACATTGTAAGTGTGCTCGCCAACGATGGCACCGATCATGTGAATGGGATCGATACCATAGCGGTTGGCCGTCGATTTTATCTTGGAAATCAGCTGTTTGTCGGTAGAAAGGAGGTCCAGAACTTTCTGGTATTTACGCTCGAAGGTGGAGTTGGAGCCTTTCGTGCGGCGGGCCGACGAGCCCGGAACATCCGGTTGTTCGGCGTTGCGGTTGCCGGGTGGTACGATGGTTGCACCCTCCGCAAAGGATTGCGAGACCGCACCAAAAGCCACGACAGCAGCCAATGCCAGAAGAGTTTTACGCACGAGCAAATGCCTTTTTCTCGGCCGGTGTGATAACCGGACCATTTCTCCTAAGAGCCGTTAACGCTTTCATTAGCGAAAAGCGGGACCAGATGTCGAGAGAAGGCTGGTAAAATAAGAGTGCGGCAAAAATTGCCGCACTCGATATTCGTTTAGAGAATGTAGCGCGACAGGTCTGTATCGGCAGCGATGTCACCGACATGCTCTTTCACATAGGCCTGGTCGATCGTCACCGCCGAGCCACCGCGATCGGGTGCGTTGAAGGAAATATCGTCAAGCACGCGCTCCATGACGGTTTGCAGGCGACGTGCGCCAATGTTCTCCACCGATGCATTCAGATGAACCGCAACGTCGGCCAGCGCATCGATAGCATCATCGGTGAATTCGAGGTTCAGCTCTTCCGTCGCCATCAGCGCGATATACTGTCGGATGAGGCTTGCTTCCGTCTCCGTCAGAATACGACGGAAGTCTTCCTTGGTCAGTGGCTTCAGCTCGACGCGGATCGGCAGGCGACCCTGAAGTTCCGGCAGAAGATCCGACGGTTTCGATACATGGAATGCGCCTGACGCAATGAAGAGAATATGGTCTGTCTTAACAGGCCCGTATTTGGTCGACACGGTCGTGCCTTCCACCAGTGGCAGAAGATCGCGCTGGACGCCCTCGCGCGACACACCGGCACCCATGCCGCCATCGCGGGCTGCAATCTTGTCGATTTCGTCCAAAAAGACGATGCCATCGTTTTCGACTGACTTCACCGCTTCGCGCTGGATCAGCTCAGTGTCCAGCATCTTGTCGGACTCGTCGCGAATCAAATCCGCATAGGATTTTTCGACGGTCGTACGTACCTTTTTGGTCCGGCCGCCCATGGCTTTCCCGAACATATCCGACAGATTGAGAACGCCAATATTGGCACCGGGTGGCATGCCGGGAATATCGAAACCGGGCATGCCCGAACCCGTATCGGCCACTTCGATGTCGATTTCCTTCTTGTCCAGCTCACCATCGCGCAGCTTCTTACGGAAACTGTCACGCGTGGCTGGGGATGAGGTGGAGCCGACCAGCGCATCCAGCACGCGTTCTTCCGCGCTGGCATGGGCTTTCGCCTGTACTTCGACCCGCTTCTTTTCACGGATCAGCCCGATACCGATTTCGACGAGATCGCGGATGATCTGCTCGACGTCGCGACCGACATAGCCGACCTCGGTAAATTTGGTCGCTTCGACCTTAATGAAGGGCGCTCCTGCAAGCTTTGCCAGACGACGGGATATTTCAGTCTTGCCGACACCGGTCGGTCCGATCATCAGAATATTCTTCGGCATCACCTCGTCGCGCAGATCGTCATCCAGCTGCTGGCGCCGCCAGCGGTTGCGCAGCGCAATGGCTACGGCGCGTTTGGCATCATTCTGGCCGATAATGTGACGGTCGAGTTCCGAAACAATCTCGCGGGGAGAAAAAGTCGTCATCTGTTTCCTTTCGGCGTTCTGTTGCGGCCAGCCATAACGGCCCGGCCCGCAGAACCCATGGTTTTGGAAGGCGCAGTTACTCTGCGTCGAGCGTTTCAATCACGAGATTATGGTTGGTATAGACGCAGATATCCGCGGCGATATCGAGCGCCTGACGCGCGACATCTTCGGCCGACTTTTCCGTATCCATCAACGCGCGGGCAGCGGCAAAGGCATAGTTTCCACCAGACCCGATGGCGATGGCGCCATGTTCCGGTTCCAGCACGTCACCATTGCCGGTAATTGCCAGCGTGATCGACTTGTCTGCCACCAGCATCATGGCCTCGAGATTGCGGAGATATTTGTCGGTTCGCCAATCCTTGGCAAGCTCCACGGCTGCCCGCATCAGCTGGCCGGGATATTGCTCCAGCTTCTTTTCAAGGCGGTCGAGCAATGTGAAGGCATCGGCTGTGGCACCGGCAAAGCCTGCGATCACATCGCCGCCCTTGCCGATGCGGCGCACCTTGCGGGCATTGCCCTTCATCACGGTCTGGCCGAGGCTGACCTGACCGTCACCGGCCATCACCACTTGGCCCGCCTTTCTCACAGTAATAATCGTCGTCATCAAACACCTGTTTGCCCTTGAGCGGGCGTTGTCGGACCACCCCTGCGGTCCATTTCGAAGTTTATGTAAGTCCGGTTTTTGCGATTGCAAATCGACAGGCATGTGACTGCCAAGGTGCGATGCGGCAAGACGATGTAATGACTGGATATTTGCAGGCCTTGCTGATAAGGAACGCCCATATTGATACGGAGCAGCCAGATGGCAGAGCGTAGAGCCGAAATTTCTCGCAAGACGAACGAAACGAGTGTTTCCGTGCGCGTCGACGTTGATGGAAAAGGCATGTCGAAGATATCCACCGGGGTGGGTTTCTTCGATCATATGCTCGATCAGCTTGCCCGCCATTCGCTGATCGACATGGAGATCGAGGTCAAGGGCGACCTCCACATTGATGATCACCATACCGTCGAAGACACCGGCATCGCCATCGGTCAGGCCATCGCCAAGGCGCTGGGCGACCGGCGCGGCATTACCCGTTATGCCTCGCTCGATCTTGCCATGGACGAAACCATGACCAAAGCTGCCGTCGATATTTCCGGTCGTCCGTTTCTCGTCTGGAACGTCGCGTTCTCGGCGCCGAAAATCGGTACCTTCGACACAGAGCTGGTGCGGGAGTTCTTTCAGGCGCTGGCGCAGAATGCCGGGATCACCCTGCATATTCTCAACCATTATGGTGCCAACAACCACCATATAGCCGAAACGTGTTTCAAGGCGGTTGCCCGTGTGCTGCGGGCAGCGACCGAAATCGATCCGCGTCAGGCAGATCGCGTTCCCTCGACAAAGGGCATGCTGGCCTGAGCGGGATGAAATCGTCAGACCGGTGCCAAGGCAATAGCGCCTTTATCCGTGGCTGAGACCATTGTCAGGAAAACGGATGATATCTTATCTGGTTCTGGAAGCACCCGGCGGTCCTGATCGCGATCATCGCTCCACGCGGTTCATCGCCGACCGGTTTTCATGGCTCGCGCTGCTGTTTCCCTGGCTCTGGTTTGCCATTCAGCGCCTCTGGTGGCTGTCGATCGGCATCATTATCTTGCAGGTGGCGGCAAGTCAGGTTTCGCGCATCGAAGACCTTGGCATCGTAAACGCACTATTCGCACTAGGAGTCGGTTTGATAGCCGGATTCGAAGGTAGAAACATTGTGGTTCGCCATCTGGTTTCCCGGGGGTGGACACTGAAGACAGTCATTCACGCCCGCGATCTTGCCACGGCGGAAGAGATTTACTTCTCAAACCTGCCCGCAGAAGATTTCTCGCAGGCGTCCAACATCCCGCATCCGGACTGGAAGCGGGATCGCAAGACCGGCAACGGGTTCATGAGCAACGATCCTGCCGGATCGTTTCAGTTCGATCTGAATGGAAGGCGCTGATATGCGTGTGGCAATTATCGATTATGGCTCCGGCAATCTGCGCTCCGCGACGAAAGCCTTCGAGCGTGCCTCCCGCGAAGCCGGGATCGATGCGACCATCGACCTGACGGACAAGCCGGAGACTGTCGCCTCCGCAGACCGTATCGTCCTTCCCGGCGTCGGTGCCTATGCGGATTGCCGCGCTGGCCTCGATGCCGTGACCGGCATGCGTGAGGCGCTGATCGACGTCGTTGAAAACAAGGGCCACCCCTTTATCGGCATCTGCGTCGGCATGCAGCTCATGTCATCGCGCGGTCTGGAAAAGACCACCAGTGAGGGCCTCGGCTGGATCGAGGGTGATGTCGTGGAAATGACGCCGTCCGATCCGACCCTGAAAATACCGCAGATCGGCTGGAACACGCTGGACCTGCACCGCCATCACCCGCTGTTCGACGGCATCAAAACCGGCAATGATGGTCTGCACGCCTATTTCGTGCACTCCTATCATCTGGCCGCCAAACATGCCGACGATGTCATCGCCACCACCCATTATGGTGGCGCGATGACAGCGTTCGTTGGTCGTGACAACACGGTCGGCGCGCAATTCCACCCGGAAAAGAGCCAGACGCTCGGCCTCGCCCTCATCTCGAATTTCCTGCGCTGGAAGCCCTGACATGATCCTATTTCCCGCAATCGACCTCAAAGATGGCCAGTGCGTTCGCCTCAAGCTTGGCGATATGGAACAGGCCACCGTTTATAACGAAGACCCCGGCGCACAAGCCAAGGCTTTCGAAGACCAGGGTTTTGAATGGCTACATGTGGTGGACCTCAACGGCGCCTTTGCGGGTCAGACCGTGAATGGCGATGCCGTCGATGCTATTCTGAAGTCGACTAAGAATCCCGTTCAGCTCGGCGGTGGTATCCGAACCCTGGAGCATATCGAGGCCTGGCTGAGCCGTGGTCTTGCTCGCGTCATTCTCGGCACGGTCGCCGTGCGCGATCCAGTTCTGGTGATCGAAGCCTGCAAGCGTTTTCCCGACCAGGTTGCCGTTGGTATCGATGCCAAGGGTGGCAAGGTTGCGGTGGAGGGATGGGCGGAAGCGTCTGAACTCGGCGTGATAGAGCTTGCCAAGCGTTTCGAAGGTGCGGGCGTTGCCGCCATCATCTACACCGACATCGACCGCGACGGCATTCTGGCCGGCATCAACTGGGCCTCCACGCTGGAACTGGCAGATGCCGTCTCCATCCCGGTCATCGCCTCGGGTGGTCTGGCCTCCATCGAAGACATCAAGCGCATGCTGGAGCCGGATGCTGCCAAGCTGGAAGGTGCCATTTCCGGTCGCGCGCTCTATGATGGCCGCATCGACCCTGCCAACGCGCTGGCTCTCATCAAGGAGGCGCGCGCATGACCCTCAAGGCCCGTATTATTCCCTGTCTCGATGTGAAAGACGGCCGTGTCGTCAAGGGTGTGAACTTTGTCGATCTGATCGATGCCGGTGATCCGGTGGAGGCTGCAAAGGCCTATGATGCTGCCGGTGCCGATGAGCTATGTTTTCTCGACATCACGGCGTCCTCCGACAATCGCGATACGATTTTCGATGTGGTGTCGCGCACGGCAGACCATTGCTTCATGCCGGTCACGGTCGGCGGCGGTGTGCGTGCGGTCAGTGACATCCGCAAGCTGCTATTGTGCGGTGCCGACAAGGTTTCCATCAACTCCGCTGCCGTCAAGGATCCGGATTTCGTGGCGCAGGCGGCGGATAAGTTCGGCAATCAATGCATCGTCGTGTCCATCGATGCCAAAAAGGTATCAGGCGCTGGCGAGGCAGATCGTTGGGAAATCTTCACCCATGGCGGCCAGCAGGCAACGGGGATCGACGCCGTTGAATTCGCCATCAAGATGGTGGAACGTGGTGCGGGCGAATTGCTCATCACCTCCATGGATCGCGACGGAACCAAAAGTGGTTACGACATCGCGCTGACGCGCACCATTGCCGATCAGGTCCGCGTGCCTGTGATCGCCTCGGGCGGCGTCGGGACGCTGGACGATCTTGTGGCAGGCGTGAAGGATGGCCACGCGACGGCGGTTCTTGCCGCATCCATCTTCCATTTCGGCACCTATTCCATCGGTGAAGCCAAGGCCTACATGGCCGATCACGGCATAGCCATGCGCCTCGATTAAGCCAAGGTAGCGAGAGATGACCAGCTTTTCCCTTTCCGATCTGGAGCGCATAGTCGCTGAACGCGCCAGCGCCTCGCCCGAGCAGTCCTGGACGGCCAAACTTGTGGCGGCAGGCCAGCCCCGGGCTGCCAAGAAGCTGGGCGAAGAAGCGGTGGAAGCCGTCATCGCCGCCATTTCCAACGATCGCAAGAACCTGACCGATGAGGCCGCCGATCTGCTCTACCATCTGCTGGTGGTGCTGAAGATCGCGGATATTCCGCTTTCCGATGTCCTGTCCGAACTGGAGCAACGCACCGGCCAATCTGGCCTGCAAGAAAAGGAATCGAGGCCCAATCCATGACGACCGTGGCACGCATGGGAGGACAAGGCATGCCGAACACGCTCGATCATTTCCGCCCCGACGAATATTCGCCCTATCACTTCTTCAGCTCTGAAGAGTGGGCGAAATTTCGCGCCGACACGCCGATGACCCTCTCAGCCGACGAGCTGAAGCGGCTGCGCTCATTGAACGACCCTATCGATATGGATGAGGTCAAGCGCATCTACCTGTCGCTGTCGCGCCTCCTCTCCACCCATGTCGAAGCGTCGCAGGTGCTGTTTGACCAGCGCAACCGGTTTCTCAACATGGAAGGTGTCAACAAGACGCCTTTCGTGATCGGCATTGCCGGATCGGTCGCTGTCGGCAAATCGACGACGGCGCGCATTCTGAAAGAGCTTCTGGCGCGCTGGCCCTCAAGCCCGAAGGTCGATCTCATCACGACAGATGGTTTTCTCTATCCCAACGAGGTGTTGCGGCGGGAAAACCTGATGGAGCGCAAGGGCTTTCCAGAAAGCTATGACATCGGCTCCCTTCTGCGGTTCTTGTCCGCGATCAAGGCCGGGCAGCCGGATGTGAAGGCGCCGAGCTACTCCCACCTGACCTATGATGTGGTGCCCAACGAATTCACCACCATCGACCGGCCCGACATCCTGATTTTCGAGGGCATCAACGTCCTGCAATCTCGCGATTTGCCGGAAGGTGGACGAATTGTGCCGATCGTGTCCGATTTCTTCGATTTTTCGATCTATATCGACGCCGATGAGGCCTTGATCCACCATTGGTATGTCAACCGCTTCATGAACCTTCGTCAGACCGCGTTTCGCGATCCGTCATCCTACTTCAATCGTTACGCTTCGATTTCAGAAGAAGCGGCCATGGCGATTGCCGAGGGTCTTTGGGAAAACATCAACCTGAAAAACCTGCGGCGCAATATCGTGCCGACGCGCCCGAGAGCCGATCTGATCTTGCGCAAGGGACAAAATCACCTGATCGACACGGTGGCGCTTCGCAAGCTTTGACGGCTATTCCTTGTCAGGCCTGCTGCGCATCTTCTTGACGTCGGAACGACCGGATTTGGCTTTCAAACGTCTTTCCACCGAACCCTTGGTGGGCTTTGTTGCCCGGCGCGTAGGCGGCGGCGGTTCTGCGGCTTTGAGGACCAGTTCCTTCAACCGCTCGCGTGCATCCTCACGGTTCCGCTCCTGCGTGCGAAACCGGTTGGCTTCGATCATCAGGACGCCGTCTTTCGACACCCTCCTGCCGCCGAGATGAAGCAGGTTCGTCTTGACGCGATCCGACAAAGACGGAGAATTGGCAACATCGAAGAACAGCTGAACGGCTGTCGAAACCTTGTTGACGTTCTGCCCACCCGGCCCGCCAGCCAGCACGAATTGCTCGGCCAACTCCCATCCGGCAATCGTAATCCTGTTGCTGATAAATAGCGCGGCGCTGGCCATGTTCGTTCTCCGGCAGCGGTGATGCCACAGATCAATGCGGATGAAAACCACCGATAGAAACGAAAAACCCGGCGCGAGGCCGGGTTTCACGTGAATCCATTTTCAGATATTTACTCGGCAGCAGCCAGAACGCCTGGCGCTGCGTCGCGAACCTTGCCGTCCACGTGGTCTTCAAACTTGGTGAAGTTCGTAACGAACATGGAGACGAGCTTCTTGGCCTGCGCATCGTAGGCTGCGCCATCGGCCCAGGTCGAACGCGGGTCGAGAATGCCACTGTCGATGCCTTCGAGCGCTGTCGGAACCGCAAAGCCGAAATTCACATCGGTGCGGAACTGGCCGCTCTTCAGCTCACCCGTCAAGGCCGCGCTCAGAAGCGCGCGGGTTGCCTTGATGGGCATGCGCTTGCCGATGCCGTAGGCGCCACCGGTCCAGCCGGTGTTGACCAGCCAGCAATCGACGCCGTGCTTGCCGATGAGATCACGCAGCAGATTGCCGTATTCTGCCGGGTGGCGCGGCATGAAGGGTGCGCCGAAGCAGGTGGAGAAGGTTGCTTCCGGTTCGGTCACGCCCTTTTCCGTACCAGCAACCTTTGCCGTATAACCGGACAGGAAGTGGTACATGGCCTGTTCCGGCGTCAAACGCGCGATCGGTGGCAACACGCCGAAAGCGTCCGCCGTCAGCATGATGATCGTCTTGGGGTGACCGGCAAGGCCAGTATCAGATGCATTCGGAATGAAATGCAGCGGATAGGCGCTGCGGGTATTTTCCGTCAGCGACGTGTCGTTGAAATCCGGTACCCGGTTTTCATCGAGAACGACGTTCTCCAGAACCGTGCCGAAGCGACGCGTTGCAGCATAAATCTCAGGCTCGGCTTCAGCCGAAAGCTTGATGGCCTTGGCATAGCAGCCGCCTTCGAAGTTGAAGATGCCGTCTTCGCCCCAACCATGCTCGTCATCACCGATCAGTGTGCGCGATGGATCGGCAGACAGCGTGGTCTTGCCGGTGCCGGAAAGCCCGAAGAACACGGCAGCATCACCATCGGGACCGACATTGGCAGAGCAATGCATCGGCATCACGCCCTTGGCCGGCAACAGGTAGTTCAGAACCGTGAAGACGGACTTCTTGTTCTCGCCGGCATAGGAGGTGCCGCCGATCAGGACCAGACCCTTGGTCAGGTCGCAGGCAATGACGGTCTCGGTGCGAACGCCGTGACGGGCCGGATCGGCCTTGAAGCTCGGCAGATTGATGATCGTCAGCTTCTGCTTGAACGCGCCAAGCTTTTCACGCGATGGGCGGATCAGAAGATTGCGGATGAACAGGCCGTGCCATGCAAGCTCGGTCACGACGCGGGTCGGAAGCGCATTGTCCTCATCGGCACCACCGATCAGATCCTGCACATAAAGCGTCTTTCCGGCCGCATGGGCCAGCATGTCCTTGTGGAGGATATCGAAATGCTCAGGCGACAACGGCTTGTTGTTGTCCCACCAGATGCTGTCTTCCGTGGAGGCGTCGCGAACGACGAATTTGTCCTTGGGCGAACGACCGGTATGCTGTCCGGTAACCGCTCGAAGCGCGCCATCGGCGGTGATGTCGGCTTCGCCATTGCGGATGGCGTGCTCATACAATTCACCTTCGATGAGATTGTAATGCACGGCGGCAACAGCGGACAGGCCCAACGCCGACACGCCATTTTCAGGATTATGTACTCCAAGTTCCTTCACGGGCGCATTCCTTTTTCAAAAGACGAAAGCATTAAAATGTGCCCCGAAATTAATCCGGTCAATTTAAAAAAACAAGGCGTCAATTTAAATAATTGAACAAATTCAATATATTAATCGATTTAAAAGATTTTATTTCATTTTAAATCGGTTTAGTTCGTAACTCTCATCGACAAATTTCCGATCCACGAAAATTACTGCTCACAAATCGGCAGCGATACGTCCGTTTTTCTTTGCCACAATTTGTTCCACCTTTATACTCATGAGAAATGCTCACGGCGCACAACCTTGGCTGGGATGGGATGTCGGGAGTAAAATATTATGACGATGGAGACCAATTTTATGCAGACTATTGCGCTTGTGGACGATGACCGAAATATTTTGACGTCCGTTTCGATTGCGCTCGAAGCGGAAGGATACAAGGTCGAGACGTACACCGACGGCGCTTCCGCTCTGGATGGATTGATCGCACGCCCACCGCAACTCGCGATCTTCGACATCAAGATGCCGCGCATGGATGGCATGGAACTGTTGCGGCGTCTGCGTCAGAAGTCGGATCTGCCGGTGATTTTTCTCACCTCCAAGGACGAGGAAATCGATGAGCTTTTCGGCCTCAAGATGGGCGCCGACGATTTCATCACCAAGCCGTTCTCCCAGCGTCTTCTGGTGGAGCGCGTCAAGGCGATCCTTCGCCGTGCCAGCAGCCGCGACGCCGCCGTACCGGGTGCGAGCCCGCTGAAGCCCACCGCAGACCAGCAGGCCCGCACGCTGGAGCGTGGCCAGCTTGCCATGGACCAGGAACGCCACACCTGCACCTGGAAGGGCGAGCCTGTGACATTGACGGTCACCGAATTCCTCATCCTGCATTCGCTGGCGCAGCGCCCCGGCGTGGTCAAAAGCCGTGATGCCTTGATGGACGCCGCCTATGACGAGCAGGTCTATGTGGATGACCGCACCATCGACAGCCATATCAAGCGCCTTCGCAAGAAGTTCAAACTCGTCGATAACGACTTCGACATGATTGAAACACTCTACGGCGTAGGATATCGCTTCCGCGAAGCAGCCTGAGATAAGGCATGCATGGAATAACGCCGCGATATAGCGGCGCTGAGGGACGACGTTGCTGAACAAAATGCAGGACAGCGTATCGGATCATACCGATGCCGACGACCGTGAGAGCGGTCGACGGCATCGTATTCATCCGCTGACGATCGTCCGACGCATTTTCGGCAATGCCGTCTTTTCCAGCCTGACGCGGCGCATTCTGTTTTTCAACGTTGCGGCGACCGTCGTGCTTGTCGGTGGTATTCTCTACCTCAACCAGTTCCGCGAAGGACTGATCGATGCGCGCGTCGAAAGCCTGCTGACACAGGGCGAAATCATCGCGGGCGCGATCTCGGCATCCGCTTCAGTCGATACCAATTCTATCACCATCAATCCTGAAAAGCTGCTGGAGTTGCAGGCGGGTCAGAGCATCACGCCCGTCCCCAATGACGAAGACCTGTCCTTCCCGATCAATCCCGAGCGCGTTGCGCCGGTGCTGCGCAGACTGATCTCGCCCACAAGAACCCGCGCCCGACTGTTCGACGCGGATGCGAACATACTGCTGGATTCGCGTCATCTGTATTCGCGCGGTCAGGTCCTGCGCTATGACCTTCCGCCGGTCACGCCTGAAACGCAGACGTGGGGCGATTGGGTCGCCAGCATCTTCAACCGTATGCTTCAACCCAGCAGTCTGCCGCTCTACAAGGAAACGCCCGGTGGCGATGGCTCGATTTACCCCGAAGTGATGAATGCGCTGACCGGCGTGCGTGGCGCCGTCGTTCGTGTCACCGAAAAGGGCGAACTGATCGTTTCCGTCGCGGTGCCCGTCCAACGCTTCCGCGCGGTGCTGGGTGTGTTGCTCCTGTCAACGCAAGCCGGTGATATCGACAAGATCGTCCATGCCGAGCGCCTCGCGATCATGCGCGTTTTCGGTATCGCGACCCTTGTCAATATCGTGCTTTCGCTTCTGCTGTCGTCCACCATTGCAACACCTTTACGCCGCCTGTCCGCTGCCGCCATCCGTGTGCGGCGCGGCGCAAAGGCACGCGAGGAAATTCCTGATTTCTCTGCTCGTCAGGATGAAATCGGCAATCTCTCCATTGCCCTCCGTGAAATGACCAATGCGCTCTACGACCGGATCGATGCCATCGAAAGTTTTGCAGCCGATGTCAGCCACGAGCTGAAAAACCCGCTGACATCGCTGCGCAGCGCTGTCGAGACATTGCCACGCGCCAAGACCGAGGAATCCAAGCAGCGGCTGACTGAAATCATTTTCCATGATGTGCGCCGTCTTGACCGTTTGATCAGCGACATCTCCGACGCCTCGCGTCTGGATGCGGAACTGGCGCGCGTCGATGCCTCGCCTGTCGATCTGGACGTCGTGCTCGGCAATCTGGTGGAAATATCCCGGCAGATCAGCGCCAAGAAAAAGAGCGTCACCATCGATTTCGTGGTCGATCACAAGCCCGGCACCAAGACCAGCTACATCGTCAATGGCCATGATCTGCGGATCGGCCAGATCATCACCAACCTCATCGAGAATGCGCGTTCCTTCGTGTCGCAGGATGGCGGGCGGATCGTCGTGCATCTTCTACGCCAGAAGGATCGTTGCATCGTGCGTGTCGAGGACAATGGGCCCGGCATTCAGGCTGAGGACATCGACCGCATTTTCGAGCGTTTCTACACCGACCGTCCCGCCAGCGAAGGTTTTGGCCAGAATTCGGGTCTTGGCCTGTCCATCAGCCGCCAGATCGCCGAGGCCCATGGCGGCACACTGAAGGCGGACAATATTCTCGACAAATACGGCGTGATTTCCGGTGCACGTTTCAGCCTGTCGCTTCCTGCCGCCCATCATGAGCGTTGATCCTCCCAATCTTCACGCAACGGCCATCGTCATCGGCAAGACCGGATTGTTGTTCGTTGGACCCTCGGGCAGCGGCAAAAGCGAAATGGCCTTCAGCTTCATCACGGAAGCACAGCGCTGCGGCTTGGAGACGGCCCTGGTGGCCGATGATCAGGTGCTTGTGACCTGCACTGGCGGGACGGTGATCGCCAACCGTCCTGACGCCATCGCCGGGCTTTTGGAACTGCGCGGCAGCGGGATCATATCGCTGAAAAGCGTCGCGTCCGCCGAAATGCATTGTGCGATCACGTCGATGTCGTCGCCGGAGAGCCCTCGCCTGCCACCTGAAAACGAGAGGTTTGAGTTGGGTCGAAGCGCATCGCTGCCGCTCCTGCGCATTCCGCGTGACAGCATCACCCCCTATGGAAAATTTGCTGCACTTGCTCAGAATCTTTTCATAACCAAGGCAATGTGAACGGAAATCGGGCAATTTGGGGCTTGCGCTTCGTCTTTTCCTCATCAAGATGTGGCCCCACCGATAGACATGATTGCGGCATTGCGATAGTCGGCAATCAGAATGCGTGTGCAAGGGAGCGTTTCATGATCGGACTGGTGCTTGTCACTCATGGCAAGCTGGCTGAGGAGTTCCGCCACGCCGTAGAGCATGTGGTCGGGCCTCAGAAATTGATCGAGACGGTGTGTATCGGTCCCGAAGATGACATGGACCAGCGTCGGCAGGATATTATCGACGCCGTGACGCGCGCCAATGACGGCAATGGCGTCATCATCCTGACCGATATGTTTGGTGGAACACCGTCCAATCTGGCGATCTCAGTCATGAACAGCGGCAATGTCGAAGTCATTGCCGGCGTCAATCTGCCCATGCTCATCAAACTGGCGGGTATCCGCGTCGAAGATAACATGGAGAAGGCCTTGCAGGAGGCCTCAGATGCTGGCAGAAAATATATCAATGTCGCCAGCCGCGTTCTCAGCGGCAAATAAGAAGAAGATCGCTGGATGTCGTCTCTTTCGCGGGAATTGCTGATCGTCAACAAGCGTGGCCTCCACGCCCGCGCCTCCGCGAAATTCGTACAGATGGTCGATGGTTTCGATGCGGCCATTACCGTGTCCAAGGATGGCATGACCGTTGGCGGTACATCGATCATGGGCCTGATGATGCTGGCGGCGAGCCCCGGCTGCACCGTTCTGGTCGAGGCCAGCGGAAATCAGGCCGAAGAGGCCCTTGCAGCGCTCGAAACACTGGTCGCCGACCGCTTCGGTGAAGAAATCTGATAACCACGTCATATAAAGACATAAAGACTTCTTTATATCCTTATTGCCAGATTGCCCCTGGCCTGCTACACCGCAACCTGAATTTTCAGGCAGCGGCTGGCCCCTGCCATCTTGGAGCAGGAGACACATATGAGTGCCGACAAAGATTACATCGTAGCTGACATCAACCTTGCCGATTACGGTCGCAAAGAACTGGACATTGCCGAAACAGAAATGCCCGGCCTGATGTCCTGCCGTGAAGAGTTTGGTCAGACCAAGCCTTTGAAGGGTGCGCGGATCTCCGGTTCGCTGCACATGACCATCCAGACAGCTGTTCTCATCGAGACGCTGAAGGAACTAGGCGCCGACATTCGCTGGGCGTCCTGCAACATTTTCTCCACACAGGACCACGCAGCGGCAGCCATCGCCGCCAGCGGCATTCCCGTTTTTGCCGTCAAGGGTGAAAGCCTGACGGAATACTGGGAATACACCGACAAGATCTTCCAGTGGGCAGATGGCGGCGTTTCCAACATGATCCTCGATGATGGCGGCGATGCCACCATGTACATCCTGCTCGGCGCACGTGCTGAAGCTGGCGAAGACATTTTGTCCAAGCCCGATTCCGAAGAAGAAGAAATCCTGCTTGCCCAGATCAAGAAGCGCCTTGCCGCTTCCCCAGGCTGGTTCACCAAGCAGCGCGATGCCATCAAGGGCGTCACCGAAGAAACAACGACAGGCGTTCATCGCCTCTACGATCTCAGCAAGAAGGGCCTGCTGCCCTTCCCTGCCATCAACGTCAATGACAGCGTCACCAAGTCGAAGTTCGACAACAAGTATGGCTGCAAGGAATCGCTGGTCGACGGCATCCGCCGCGCAACTGACGTGATGATGGCCGGCAAGGTCGCCGTTGTCTGCGGCTATGGCGATGTGGGCAAGGGTTCCGCTGCTTCGTTGCAGGGCGCTGGTGCTCGCGTCAAGGTCACGGAAATCGACCCGATCTGCGCCCTTCAGGCGGCTATGGACGGTTTTGAAGTCGTTCGTCTGGAAGACGTCGTTGCGTCCGCTGACATCTTCATCACCACGACCGGCAACAAGGACGTCATCCGCATCGAGCACATGCGCGAGATGAAGGATATGGCCATCGTCGGCAATATCGGCCACTTCGACAACGAAATTCAGGTTGCGGCTCTCAAGAACCTGAAGTGGACGAACATCAAGCCACAGGTCGACATGATCGAGTTTGCCAAGGGCAACCGTATGATCCTTCTGTCGGAAGGTCGCCTGCTCAACCTCGGCAACGCGACGGGACACCCATCCTTCGTCATGTCCGCCTCCTTCACCAACCAGGTGCTAGGCCAGATCGAGCTCTTCACCAAGCAGGGCGAGTACAAGAACGACGTCTACGTTCTGCCGAAACACCTCGATGAGAAGGTCGCGCGCCTGCATCTTGAGAAGCTGGGCGTGAAGTTGACAGAACTTTCTGAGCTTCAGGCAGATTATATCGGCGTGTCCAAGACGGGTCCGTTTAAGGCTGAACACTACAGATATTGATTTTATGGTTAATATCCACATTTAATACACTAGATATGGTTATGGCGGGCTTGACAAAGCTCGCCATTTCTTTTTGGCCCCTCCCTTTCCGGGGGTTTCCGAAGGCGGTATTGTGACAAGACTTGATTCGTGCGCGGGCATGGCGCGCGGAAATGGGATGTCTTGTCGAGAATGCGGCACATAGGACGGAGACAGACCGGGGATGACGGTGGAAAATTCAGTCTCGCAAAAGCGAGCCAACGATGATGTCGCGCCAGACAATGGCGACGCACCTGCGCGAAAACGCTGGCTGACCTCTGTCACAGGGGCGACAGCGCGTATCCGTGCCAAGGCGGTGGCTTTTAAGGCGTTGATGTCTGGAACAGCATTGAGCGGTTTTGCGGTCACGGCACATGCCCAGCAAAACTCCGTTCTGCAAAGAGGCGAACGCTTGTTCTCCTCGTCGGAAACCATCACTTATTCCCTGTTTATCGGCGTCGTCTCGGCAACTCTGTTTTCCATCGTCTGGCTCGTTCGCCAGCGCGGCAATATCGAGGCCGAAACCAGCGAGTACCGCACGGCACTCGCGGAAGCCAATGCCAAGATTTCCAAATATGAAGCGCTGATCGCTGATAAATCCCGTCGCATCGTCATCTGGGAGAGCGCTGGCGAACGCCCTGAATTCATCGGGCAACTGCCGCCTGAAACCGGCGTTCCCTCTGCCGATCAGGATTTTCTCGCCTTCGGTCGCTGGCTTCGCCCGACCTCTGCCGGTCCGCTTGAAAAAGCCATCGAGAAATTGCGCAGCCACGCGCAGAGTTTCGATCTCACCATCGAGACGCAGCGCGGCGAAGTCATCGAGGTTCAGGGGCGCGTCTCCGGCGGCAAGGCGTTTGCGCGCTTCGTGGCCCTCAACAATCTGCGTGCCGAGCTTGCGGAATTGAAGATCGAGCGCGAAGGCCTGGTCTCGTCCATTTCGACATTCCAGGAGTTGCTCGATAGCATCGAGCAGCCGGTCTGGCGTCGCAACTCCGATGGTGCCCTGACGTGGGTCAACCACGCCTATGCGCAGAGTGTGGATGCCCGAACGCCCGAACAGGCAGTCACCGAGCAATGCGAATTGCTGAACACGGTTACGCGCCAGAAAATCCGTGCGAGCGCGACCCCCGAATCGCCCTACCACGACCGGATTTCCACCGTGGTTTCCGGCAACAGAACCTTTTTCGATGTGGTCGATCTCAAGACGCCGGGCGGTTCCGCCGGCATGGCCATCGATGCCACCGAAGCCGAGACTGTGCGTGAAGAGCTGAAGCGGACGTTGAAGAGCCACGCCGAGACGCTGGATCATCTGGCAACGCCGGTCGCGATCTTCGACGGTCAGCAGCGCCTGCAATTCTACAATCAGGCCTTCGTCACCCTCTGGGGCCTCGATCTGGTTCTTCTGGAATCCAAGCCCGACAATTCCGAACTGTTCGATCGCCTGCGCTCCGATGGCAAGCTGCCCGAACAGCTTAGCTGGAAAAGCTGGAAGGAAACCGCGCTTTCCGTCTACCGCTCGCTCGATACAAAGACCGATCTATGGCACCTGCCCAATGGACAGACGCTACGCGTGATAGCAACCGCGCATCCGCAGGGCGGCGCGACATGGGTCTTCGAAAACCTGACCGAACAGGTCGATCTGCAGATGCGCTACAACACGCTGGTCAAGGTTCAGGGCGAAACCATCGACCATCTGGCCGAAGGCGTTGCCGTTTTCGGTGCCGATGGACGCATGCGCCTGTCAAACCCGGCATTCCGCGCATTGTGGGGCATCACGGCCGACGAAGCGGAAGCGGGCAAACACATTCGCTCCATCGAAGAGGTCTGCGCGCAGTCCTACGACAAGCCGGATGGCTGGCGCGCGTTTAGCCAATTCATCACCAGTTTCGATGATGAGCGCCTGTCGAAACAGGGTACGCTGGAGCTGCTATCGGGCCTCGTGCTGGACTATGCGATCATTCCTTTACCGGATTCGCAGACGATGCTGACCTTCGTCAATATGACCGACAGCGTGCGTGCAGAACGCGCCCTCAAGGAAAAGAACGAAGCCCTGCGCAAGGCCGACGAGTTGAAGAACGACTTCGTCCAGCACGTGTCCTATGAACTGCGCTCGCCCCTGACCAACATCATCGGCTTTACCGATCTGTTGAAAACACCGGGGATCGGTGAGCTCAGCGAACGGCAGGCCGAATATCTCGACCATATCTCGACGTCCTCATCGGTTCTGCTGACGATCGTCAACGACATTCTGGATCTGGCAACGGTGGATGCCGGCATCATGCATTTGAACTACACCGAAAACGATCTCACAGACCTGCTGGATGACGTCTCCACCCATATTGCCGACCGTTTGCAGGAAAGCAGCGTCTCGCTCGAAATCGTGGCTCCCGCCCATCTCGGCGCCATTGTTGCCGACCATCAGCGTCTCAAGCAAATCCTCATCAAGCTTTTAACCAACGCCGCCAATTTCGCGCCGGAGGGATCGGCCATCACGCTGACCTGCCAGCGCAGCGAAGGCGACTTCGTCTTTTCTGTTGCCGACCGTGGACCGGGCATTCCCAAGGACATGCTGAAAACCGTTTTCGATCGCTTCTCGACGCGTGGCAATGGCGGTCGCCGCACCGGCGCCGGTCTTGGCCTGTCGATCGTCGAAAGCTTCGTCAGCCTCCACAACGGCAATGTCACCATCGATAGCCGTCCCGGTGAGGGCACGGTCGTCAGTTGCCGCATTCCATCCGGCTCGCATCCGCATTCCATCGCCGCCGAATGACCGAGACGGTTTTGCCTCTTTCCATAAGCCTTGCCGATGAAGCTGAGACGATCCGACTTGGCGAGGCGCTGGCGCTCACCGTCAAACCCGGCGATTGCGTAGCGCTGATCGGGGATCTCGGTGCCGGTAAATCCACACTCGCCCGCTCCCTGATCAGGGCTGTGGCTGGCGATGCCTTTCTTGAGGTCCCCAGCCCGACCTTCACCATCGTCCAGTCCTACGATCTTCGTATCCCCGTCGCCCATCTCGATCTCTATCGTCTCTCAGACGTGTCGGAACTGGACGAACTGGGCATCGACGAGATGTTGTCGGATGGCGTATGCCTGATCGAGTGGCCCGAAATGGCCGCGAGCGAACTGCCTGATGACAGCACCATCACCCTGCGCCTCACCCATCATGGTGACGGACGCATGGCAACCATCGACGCGCCCCACCGGCTGAGAGCCAGGCTGGGCCGCGTGCTTTCCATCGGCGATTTTCTGAAGCGCAACGGTAGAGAGAACGCCGTCAGGCACTATTTCAGCGGTGACGCCGCCTATCGCACATACGAGCTGATCAGTGACGACGATAGCCAATGCCTGCTGATGGACTGGCAACCGCCACCCAGAGGTCCGGTGATCCAGAATGGCAAGACGTACGCCGAGATCGTCCACCTCGCTCGCGACGTGAAACCCTTCGTCGCCATCGACAGTTTCCTGTCGCAGAAAGGGTTTTCGGTCCCCGCCATTCTCGCCCAGGATTTGGAACAGGGTATTCTGCTGCTGGAAGATATCGGCCGTGATGGCGTTCTGGACGCCGACGGCGATCCGATTGCGGAGCGTTATCTGGAAAGCGTCGCTTGCCTTGCAGCAATGCATGAGGCCCCTGCCCCCGGCAATATCGCTCTTCCCGATGGCACAATCTATCAAGTGCCGTCCTTCGACGCTGATGCGATGAAGATCGAGACGTCCCTGCTGCTAGACTGGTATGTCCCCCATATCCGTGGCGAGGAGATCAGTAGCGGTGAAAAACAAAGCTTCTTTGCGGTTTGGGACCAGTTGATCGAAACGCTTGGCGATGCGGAAACCGGTCTTCTCTTGCGCGATTTCCATTCGCCCAACATCATCTGGCAATCGCAAAAAACCGGCACCAACCAAGTCGGGATCATCGATTTTCAGGATGCGATGATCGGCCCGAAAGCCTATGATCTGGCTTCCATCGTTCAGGATGCGCGGGTGACGATTTCGCCTGAGCTACAGGCGCGGTTGATGGAGCACTATCTCGACATCAGGCGTAAAAACCGTGATTTCGATGAGGCCGCCTTCCTGAAAGCATTCGCCATCATGGCCGCACAGCGCAATTGCAAGCTCGTTGGCATCTGGGTTCGCTTGATGAAGCGCGATGGCAAGCCGCATTACATGACACACATGCCGCGCACCTTTTCCTACCTGCGCTCGGCACTGGAACACCCTGATCTCGCACCCTTGAACGACTGGTTCAGGAATGCGAGCATCGACATTCACTAACAGCAAAGTTTCCCATGACGATCAAACAAGCGATGGTGCTGGCAGCAGGTCTCGGCACGAGAATGCGCCCGATTACCGATACGATACCCAAACCTCTCGTCGGTATCGCGGGACGCTCGATGATCGATTATATCCTCGATCTTCTCGTTGCGGCGGGCGTGGAAACCATCGCCATCAATGTCCACCATCATGCAGATCAGATGATCGCCCATCTTCAATCGCGGGATGACATCAATATTCTGATTTCGGATGAGCGTGAGCAACTGATGAATTCCGGCGGCGGTCTTGCCAAGGGCTTGAAACTTCTGGAACCCGGCCCCGTCATCGTCATGAATGCCGACCTGTTCTGGATCGGCGAAACACCCGGCGAAACCACCAACCTGCAAAAGCTCGCGGCATTTTTCGACCCCGACACCATGGATATGGCGCTGCTTTGTGTCGATATGGACCGGACCACCGGCCATAATGGCAAGAAGGATTTCAACCTTGCTGACGACGGTCGTCTGACGCGATACAAGGACGGTGAGCCGCGACCGGTGGTGTATGCGGGTGCCATCGCGATGGATTCGCGGCTGCTGGACGACGCGCCTGCCGATGCTTTCAATCTCAACATCTATTTCGACCGCGCCATCGCCGGGAAACGGCTTTTTGGCGTGTCGCTTACCGGTCAGTGGATTACCGTCGGCACGCCGGATGCTATAGAGGATGCGGAACGAACCATCGCAGCCTTAGCAACCGACAAGTGAGATGACCCATTGGCGCATGCCAAGCGTATTCTAACCATCGCTCCCGGAACGCCGTTTCTCAGAACACTGGCGGCGGGCCTGTGTGATGGCAGTCTGACATCAGGCTTTCGTTATAATGCCGCCGATCCGCTGTCGCTGGCCAAGGTCACCATCTATGTCCCGACCCGCCGTTCCGCCCGCGTGCTGCGCTCCGAATTCGTGGATCTGCTGGGCGGGCAATCCGCCATTCTGCCGATTATCCGGCCCCTTGGCGAAACCGACGAAGATAGCGGCTTCTTCGACGTCGAGACGCCTGCCACCATCGATCTCGCACCGCCGATTTCCAGCACCGCACGGCTGGTCGAGCTGGCCCGTCTCATCCTCGCCTGGCGCAACAGTCTACCCGATGCGATCCGCGCCGTGCATTCCGATTCGCCGCTGGTTGCCCCCGCAAGCCCAGCCGATGCCATCTGGCTTGCGCGCTCGCTGGGCGAAGTCATCGATGACATGGACACCGAAGATCGGGATTGGGATGCGCTCTCCAGCCTCGACACCGCCGACCATGCCCAATGGTGGCAACTGACCGCAGACTTCCTGAAGATCGCCAGCGTTTTCTGGCCATCGCGGCTGGAAGAGCTCAATAAGTCGTCGGCTGGCCGACACCGCAACGCCATCTTGCGGGCGGAAGCCGAGCGCCTCACAAAGATCGGCTCCGATGACCCGATTATCGTTGCCGGTTCCACTGGCTCCATTCCCGCTGCTGCGGACCTGATTGCATCGGTCGCATCCCTGCCGCAGGGCACCGTCGTTCTGCCCGGTCTGGATGTCGAAATGCCGGAGGAACAGTGGCAGACCATCAACGAGAGCCCCGACGACCCGTCCAGTCGTACGCATTCGCAATATGGCCTGTTCGTTCTCCTCAAAAAGCTGGGCGTGTTGCGCAATGAGGTCGTGCAGATAGGGGCATTGGATGCCGATCTGCAAAACCGCGCCGCGATCTTTTCCACAGCCCTTGCACCCGCCAAGGCCACCAGCGAATGGAATGAGTGGCGCTCGGAAAAAAGCGAGGCCTTTTTCGATGACGCCTTCGCATCGGCATCCATCATCGAAGCAGCCAATGAGCGCGAAGAGGCAACGTCCATCGCCATTGCCCTGCGCCTTGCGCTCGAAAAACCGGGCATAGGCGGTGGCCAATCGCAGGCCGCGCTGATCACGCCGGACCGTGGCCTGGCGCGCCGCGTCGCAACCGAGCTTGCCCGCTTCGGCATCGAAGCCGACGATTCCGCCGGTACGCCGCTCTCTGCCACGCCGCAGGCGGGCGTTGTGATGCTGGCACTCGAGACGATTTTGCGCCCCGGCGACCCCGTTGCGGTCATGTCCCTGCTGAAACATCCCTTGACACGCTTCGGCCTTGGCGACGTGGCGGTCGGTCAAGCCGTCGCCGGTCTCGAACTTCTTGCCCTTCGCGGCGGGCGAACGGAAACGACGCTCGACACGCTGGAAGCCCTGCTGCAACGGCAGCTCTCTCTTCACATCGATGACCGGCATCCGCCGCAATGGCGCAAGTCGCTGGCCGAGGGCACCGACCTTGCCGCAGCCGATCTGGCAGGTCGCATCAGGACAGCCATCAATCCGCTGGATGCTGCTTTCGTGCGTAAAGACCCTGTCAGTGGCCGGCTAACCGCACGTTTGACGCTCGCCGACTGGGCCGAGCGCACGGGCCGGGTGATCGAAGCGATCTGCATCGATGAGAAGGGCGATCTGGCAAATCTCTGGTCCCACGAGGCGGGGGAGAAACTGTCCGGTCTTTTGGCCGAACTCATGGACTGCGGCAGCGTTCTAGAGGCTGACGGGCCGCAATGGATCGACATCATGACGGCCTTGATTGCCGGGGAATCGATCAAGCCACGCGCCATGCGCCATCCGCGCGTCTTTATTTTCGGTGCACTGGAGGCGCGTCTTCAAAGCGTCGATACCGTCATCATCGGCGGTTTGAACGAAGGCATATGGCCGGGCCAGACGGCCAATAATCCGTTCCTGTCGCGCAACATGAAAACTGCCATCGGTCTAGAGCCGCCGGAGCGCCGCATCGGTCAGCTGGCGCATGATTTCGAGATGGCAAATGGCACACGGCAGATTTTTTATAGCCGTGCTTTGCGACAAGGTTCCACGCCGGCCGTTGCGTCGCGCTGGCTGCAACGGCTTCTGGCGCTGGGCGGCGAAGAGTTTGCCGAAACATTGAAGGCGCGTGGCACCGTTTACCGCCATTGGGCCACCATGCTGGATGAAGGCGAAAGCCAGCCATCCGCCAAGCGCCCGTCCCCGACACCGCCTGCCGATCTACAGCCAAAATCCTATTCCTTCAGCGAAGTCGGCAGACTGCGGCGCGACCCCTATTCCATCTATGCGCGACGCATTCTCAAACTCGATCCGCTGGATGAGTTCAATCGCGATCCGGGTGCTGCCGATCGCGGCACACTCTACCACCGCATCATGGAACATTACTCCCGTGAAGAGCATGTCCCTGGCACGCCTGCTGCCGAAGAGGCCATGTTTCGTGTGCTGCATGCCTGTTTCGATGCGGAAAACCTACCGCCGCATATCGATGTTGTCTGGCGACCCCGCTTCGAGGCGGTGGCGCGAGAGTTTCTTCTATGGGAAAAAGACCGTCGTGCACTGGTCAAACGCAGCCACATCGAAGCAAGGGCGGGACAGGAAATTCCGGAAGCGGGCATTCGCCTGACCGGCGTTGCCGACCGGATCGACATCAAGACATCTGGCAAGGCCGATATCATCGATTACAAGACCGGGCTTTCGCCGTCCGTCAAACAGGCACGCTCGCTGCTAGACCCGCAATTGGCGCTGGAGGCCGCTGCCCTGATGCGCGGTGCCTTCCGGGATGCTGGCTCTCCGACACCGGAAGATCTGATCTATGTGCGCCTGCGGCCCGGTCAGCGTTTCGACACCGATACGATCAACAACGAACACGCCAAGGCAACGGCCAAAACCACGCCGAAATCGGCGGTAGAGCTGGCAACTGATTCCATCGACCAGCTCGCCAACTTCGTCATTTCGCTGCGCGAAGGCAAAAACGGCTTCGTCTCGCGGCTGATCCCTGAAGAGCAGCAGGCCTATGGCGGCGAGTACGATCACCTTGCCCGCGTCTCTGAATGGTCGACCGCAGAACCGGGAGATGGCGATGCTGAATGAAACAATCGACCACGGCCCCGGCCAGGACGATCCGAAAAGCTGGATCGACTGGACCAGCGCGCAACAGACCCGCGCTTCGGACCCCACCAGCTCCGCATGGGTGTCGGCCAATGCCGGTTCCGGCAAGACCCACGTTCTGACGCAGCGGGTCATTCGCCTGCTTCTGGCCGGTTGCCGCCCATCCGCCATTCTCTGCCTGACCTATACCAAGGCGGCGGCATCGGAAATGTCGAGCCGTGTCTTCGACCGTCTCGCCGATTGGGCCACGCTGTCCAATGCCGACTTGAGCAATCGCATCACTGCCATCGAAGGCCGCGTGCCTGATCTCATCAAGCTGAAAGAAGCGCGGCGACTGTTTGCAAAGGCGCTGGAAACACCGGGTGGCCTGAAAATTCAGACCATTCACGCCTTCTGCGAAGCGCTGCTGCACCAGTTCCCCCTGGAAGCCAATGTCGCGGGGCATTTCTCGGTTCTGGATGACCGGGCAGCGGCCACCCTTCTGGCAGAAGCACGCCGCACCCTTCTGACCGCCGTGTCCATGGAAGAGGATCAGCCGCTCGCGCAGGCGCTGGCCTATGTGCTCGATATCGCCGACGAAACCGGGCTGGAAGCTCTGCTCGGCGCCATCGTTTCCAACCGCAATGCGATCAGCGGTTTTCTCGAACAGGCACGCAAAAACGGCGGCATCGATACAACACTTCGTATGCGCGCAGGCATTGGCGCGCGAGAGACGGAAGAAACGGCAGCGGCGGCCTATTGGCCCCTGCCCGGCCTTTCCGGCCTGTCGATGGACACCTACCTGACCCTCGCGGACGAAATCGGCGGGTCCCGCGTCATCGATGTCGCCTATGCCCTTCGCGAAGCCGCCCGCGCAACCGATGTTTTCAAACGGGTCGAGTTCATCGAGGCAGCGCTTTTGACCTCGCAAGGCGCGCCCAAATCCGATGCTTACGTCATCAACAAGGCCATGCAAAAATCAGCGCCTGATCTGCTGGACGATCTGATAGCAGCGCGCGCCCATGTGGTGGCCTGCCGGGATCGCTACCGCACGATCCGCATGCTGGAGGCGACCAGACATGCGCTGACACTGGCCGAACGGCTGATCGGTGATTTCGAGGATCTGAAGAAGCAGCGCAGTCAGCTGGATTTCGAAGATCTGATCGAACGTGCAGCCACCCTGCTCAACCGCGATACGGCGGGTGCCTGGGTACATTACAAGCTGGATCAGGGTATCGATCACATTCTGGTCGATGAGGCGCAGGACACGAGCCCGGTGCAATGGTCGATCATTCAGTCGCTGGCTGCCGATTTCTTCCATGGTGAGACGGCGCGCATGGGCCAGCGCACGGTGTTTGCCGTGGGTGACGAGAAACAGTCGATCTATTCGTTTCAGGGCGCGCGACCCGAGCGCTTTTCGCAGGAAAGCCGGGAAACACAACGGCGCGTCACGGCGGTAGAACAAACATTCCATTCCGTGCGCCTGCCCCTTTCATTTCGTTCTACGGACGATGTTCTCGCCGCCGTCGATCAGGTCTTTTCCCTGCCAGAGCATGCCGAGGGTCTGAGCGCCGAGAAGGAACCCGTCGAACATCGCTCCAACCGCCAAGGCCAAGCCGGCACCGTCGAGCTTTGGGATATGATTGCCGCAGAGCCGGTGGAAAACGAGGAAGACTGGACCGCCCCCTTCGATGCGCTGCGAGAAAGCGCGCCACCCGCCATCGTTGCGCGCCGCATCGCTGCGCGCATTGCCGAGATGATCGGTAAGGAAACCGTGGTCGAAAAAGGCGTGGAACGCACCATCGAGGCGGGCGACATTCTCGTTCTGGTTCGCAAGCGCCATGCCTTCGTCAATGCGCTGACACGCGAGTTGAAACAGCGCAAGAACATTCCCGTCGCCGGTGCCGATCGCTTGCGCCTGACCGACCATATTGCCATTCAGGATCTGCTGGCGCTGGCCCGCTTCGTACTCTTGCCGGAAGACGACCTTTCCCTGGCGGCACTGCTGAAAAGCCCGCTGTTCAACCATTCCGAAGACGACGTCTTCGACATCGCCGCCAAACGTCCGCCTGATACGAGTGTCTGGCAGTATCTGAAGACGGTCTCGGTTCTGGAAGAAGGCCGTCATTTCGCAGCCTCCGTGGCGCTGCTGTCGCGTTTTCTCATCCTGTCGAAAACGCAGACGATCCATGACTTCTTCGCCGCCGTGCTCACCTTGCATGAAGGCCGTGCCAAGTTTCTCGGGCGTCTTGGCAACGAAGCGAGCGACGTCATGGACGAATTTCTGTCGTTTGCACTCGACCATGAAAAGACCGGCCTTCCCGGCCTGCAATCCTTCATTTCGGTGATGGAAACCGACGCGCCTGAGATCAAGCGCGAGCAGGACAAGGAGCGCGGCGAAGTCCGCATCATGACCGTACACGCTTCCAAGGGTCTCGAAGCGCCGGTTGTTTTTCTGGTCGATGGCGGCTCCAAAGCCTTCATTCACAGTCACCTGCCGAAATTGCGCTTTATCGAGACCGACAAGGTATCGCTGCCCATCTGGCTGCCCATCTGGCTGCCCGGCAAGGGCTTTGACAATGCGCTGGTGTCCAAGGATGAAGACCGCCTCAAGCTTTCAGCCGAGCAGGAATATCGCCGCCTTCTGTATGTGGCGATGACACGCGCCGCCGATCATCTGATCGTTTGCGGTTATCGCGGCCCCCGGGAGAACCTGGACTGCTGGCATGCGATGATTGCGCGCTCGCTGGCAGCAGATGAAAACCGCTGCAAACGGCAAGCGTTTTCCGCAGGCAGCGAGGAATGGGACGGTCTTTTGTGGCATTCCACCCCGCGAGACGCAAAAGCCATTACCCAGACCGAGCCTCCTCCCGCTCCGGTGCGAGAGGTGTTGCCACCATCGCTGATGCAACCCTTGCCGCCGCCACCCATCCTGCCGCGCCCGCTTAGCCCGTCCGGTGCCGGAACCATCATCGATGACGGTTCGGAAGATTTGCTCGTTACATCTCCGCTTTTTGCCAAGCAGGAAGTGTCATCCGGTCTTGCCCTGCAACGGGGACGCCTGGTGCACCGCATGCTTCAAACCTTGCCGGAATATCCGATCGGCCAGCGCGAAGAAGCGGCTCGCCGTTACGCGGAACGCGCAGCACGCTTCTGGCCCGACAACGAGCGTGAAAAGCTCATTCGCTCGACGCTGGCTGTGCTGTCGGAGCCTGCGCTTCAGTCCGCTTTCTCTGCCAACAGTCGTGCGGAAATCTCGATCATGGGAACCCTGCGCCTTGGCAATAAGGACTTTGCCGTATCCGGCCGCATCGACAGGCTGGCGGTAGAAGAAGACAGAGTTATTCTGGTCGACTACAAGACCAACCGCGTACCGCCCGTCAAGGACGCCGACATACCTCTCGCGCATAGAGCCCAGCTTGCCATCTACAAAAGCATTCTGGAGCCGCTTTATCCCGATAAGATCTTTATATGCGCGCTGGTCTACACTGAAAACGCCTCATTCGTGACGCTGAGTGACGATGCGCTGTCCGCTGCCCTTGCTGCAATCGAGACAAAGTGAGATACCGGACATTGAAAAAGCCTGCCACCGGCATCACATTCTAATCAACCAAGAGACACCGAAAGGAGAGCCATCCATGGCTACCGTGAAAGTCGATACGTCCAATTTCCAGGCCGAAGTTCTTGATTCTGCCGAACCCGTCGTCGTTGATTTCTGGGCTGAATGGTGCGGACCGTGCAAGATGATTGCCCCGAGCCTCGAAGAAATCGCCACCGAGCTTGCAGGTAAGGTGAAGGTCGTCAAGCTCAACATCGATGAGAACCCGGAACTGGCAGCACAGTTCGGTGTCCGCTCGATCCCGACGCTGGCCATGTTCAAGGGTGGCGAAGTCGCAGACATCAAGGTTGGTGCAGCGCCGAAGACAGCGCTCGCAGCCTGGATTTCCAGCGCCGCTTGATCTGGTACGCAGAGAAGAACGAAAAGCCTCGGAGCGATCCGGGGCTTTTTCTTTTGATGGGCTACTTCGGCACTGTGCCGTTCAAAGCCAGCGCATTACCCGCCAGATATAGCGAACCACCAATCAATATGCGTGGCGCAGGTTGTCCGGGCAAAAGTCGCTTCGACAACTCTTCCAGCGCTTCTTCAATGGATGATGTCGGGGCTGCCACCAGCCCGGCGTCGAAGACCGCATGGGCCAGCACCACCGGATCGATTGCAGCATCCGTCCCGTGGATCGGCACCGTAAACACATATTGGGCGATATCGGCGAAGGCCTTGAAATAGCCGACCTGATCCTTGGTGTTGATCATGCCCGCGATGAGAAACAGCGGGCGGGCCTGCTTCTCCTCAAAACCGGCCATGGCCTCTGCAATCACCTCGCCAGCACCGGGGTTGTGACCACCATCGATCCATATTTCAGAGCCAAAAGGCGCAAGATCGACAATATGCCCGGTTTTGATGCGTTGCAGGCGGCCCGGCCACTCGACCGTCGCCATCGCCATTTCGATCATCTTGTCCGATATCTCGAAACCCGCAGCCTTGACGGCGCGGATGGCGGCAGCGGCGTTTGCAAGCTGGTGTCGGCCGGGAAGACGTGGCAGCGTGGCATCCACCAGGCTGAATTCATCCTGATAGACCATGCGCCCAAACTCCTCGTGGGCGGAATAATCCTGCCCATAGACCGCGGTTGGACATTTCAATCGTTCCGCCGTCTGGACCAGAACATCGAGCGCTGCATCATATTCCTGGTGACCGATGACGACGGGTGATCCCGTTTTCATGATCCCGGCTTTTTCAGCTGCGATCAGTTCGACACTGTCACCGAGATAGGCCTGATGATCGAGCGAGATCGGCATGACCACCGAGACGGCGGGACTGGCGATCACATTGGTCGCATCGAAACGACCGCCTAGACCGACTTCGATGATCGCAGCATCGGCAGGCTGTTCGGCAAAAAGAACGAAAGTCACGGCTGTGAGGATTTCAAAGACGGTGATCATCTGGCCGTCATTGGCCTTGGCGACACGCTCGAGCGCGTCTGCCAGAACCGCGTCCTCGACATAGCGTCCCTTTTCACCACGGCGACCGAGGCGGTAGCGCTCGTACCAATTGACCAGATGCGGAGAGGTGTGGACGTGAACGGCAAGGCCTGCGGCTTCGAGAAGCGCACGGCTGAAGGCTGTCAAAGAGCCTTTGCCGTTGGTGCCAGCGACATGAATGACCGGCGGCAATCTCTTGTGAGGATTGCCGAGCTTTTCCAGGAGAATGGTGATCCTGTCGAGCGACAAATCGAAGCCTTTGGGGTGTAACCCCAAAAGCTTCTCGATGATCCGCTCTGCCTCGCTCTGGGCGGGCGTCGTCATATCCGTCATCGGCTCCTCCGGAGCCCAGCGACTGGCGTCAGGCCGAAGCTGCCAGGGGCAGGACTTCGCTCGACGTCTCGGCTGGCGCCTTCGTCATGATCTTCAACAGGCTTGCGAGCGTATCGACAATTTCGCGCCGATCCACGACCATATCGACCATGCCGTGATCCAGCAGATATTCCGATGTCTGGAAGCCTTCAGGCAGTTTTTCGCGGATTGTCTGCTCGATTACGCGCTTGCCGGCAAAGCAGATTTCAGCACCGGGTTCGGCAATGTGGACGTCACCCAGCATAGCGTAGGAAGCGGTGACACCACCTGTGGTCGGGTTGGTGAGCACGACGATGTAAGGCATGCCCGCTTCCTTGAGCATGTTGACCACGACAGTGGTGCGTGGCAGCTGCATCAAAGAGAGAATGCCTTCCTGCATGCGCGCGCCACCGGAGGCCGGGAACATGACCACCGGGCAACGCTCGGAAATGGCGCGCTCGAAAGCTTTGACGATGGCTTCACCAGCAGCAATGCCAAGCGAACCACCCATAAACTGGAACTCGTGCACGATGGCGACGATCTTCAAGCCCTTGAGCTTGCCGACGCCAGCCAGGATCGTGTCTTCCTGCTCGGTCTTCACACGGCTGTCGCGCAGACGGTCCGCATATTTCTTGGAATCGCGGAATTTCAGCGGGTCTTGGGCGACCTTCGGCTGAACCAGCGCTTCATAGACGCCGCCGTCGAAAAGATCCTCAAGCCGTGCCTTGGCTGGCATCTTCATGTGAAAGCCGGAAGCGGGTATGACCCACTTGTTTTCTTCCAGGTCCTTGTGAAAAACCATCTCACCCGTTTCGGGGCATTTGATCCAAAGATTTTCCGGCGTCTCGCGGCGGCCAAGCATGGAGTTGATCCGAGGCCGTACGTAGTTGGTGATCCAATTCACGTCTAATACTCCTGACTATCTGCGCTGGACCGATAGGGTTATTCGGCAGCCGCAAGGCGTGATGCACGCACACCTGTTGAAAGTCCCTTTACCAGCGTTGTGACAGAAGGAACAGTATCATTGGTCGCCCGACCGTCCTTGGTCAGGCTTCCGGCAATCTGATTGACGATCACCGAACCCACCACGACGCCATCGGCCACAGCACCGATTGCGCGGGCATGATCGGCTGTCTTCACGCCAAAGCCGACGCAGACCGGAAGTCCGGTGTGTGACTTGATGCGACCGACCGCACTCGAAATGGTCGAGGGATCTGGCAGGGCCGAACCGGTGATGCCGTTCATCGAGACGTAATAAACGAAGCCCGAGGTATTTTTGAGAACCGCAGGCAGACGCTTATCATCCGTGGTGGGCGTTGCGAGACGGATGAAATTGATGCCACGGGCAAGCGCGGGTACGCAAAGTTCGTCATCCATCTCGGGCGGCAGATCGACGACGATCAAACCGTCGATACCGGCTTCGATCGCATCATCGAGAAACTTTTCGACACCATAGATATAGATGGGGTTGTAGTAGCCCATCAGGACGATCGGGGTATCGTTGTCACCCTTGCGGAATTCGCGCGAAAGAGACAGCGTCGTCTTCAACGTCTGTCCACCCTTCAAGGCACGCTGCGCTGCCATCTGAATGGCCGGGCCATCCGCCATAGGGTCGGAAAACGGCATCCCGAGTTCGATCACGTCGGCACCGGCTTCCGGCAGCGATTTCATGATCCCGAGCGACGTATCGAAATCCGGGTCGCCACCCATGAAATAGGTGATCAGAGCGGGGCGGTTTTCAGCGCGCAGATCAGCAAAGCGCTTGTCCATACGTGCAGTCATGATTACGCACCCATTTCCAGAAGTTTCGCTACGGTGAAGATGTCCTTGTCGCCACGGCCGCACAGGTTCATGACGATGATCTGATCCTTGTCCATCTTGGGCGCGCGCTTGACGACTTCCGCAAGTGCATGGGCCGGTTCAAGCGCTGGAATGATGCCTTCGGTGCGTGTCAGCAACTGGAATGCTTCCAGAGCTTCGGTGTCCTTGATCGGCACATATTCGACGCGGCCCGTATCTTTCAGCCATGAATGCTCTGGGCCGATGCCGGGATAATCGAGACCAGCGGAGATCGAATGACCTTCCTTGATCTGGCCGTCACCGTCCTGCAGCAGATAGGTGCGGTTGCCATGCAGCACGCCGGGCGAACCTGCCGTCAATGATGCGCAATGCTCTTCGCCTTCAAGACCCTTGCCGCCCGCTTCGACGCCAATGATTCTGACACTCGAATCATCCAGAAACGGGTGGAACAGGCCGATGGCGTTTGAGCCGCCGCCAACAGCCGCGATCAGCATATCGGGCAGACGCCCCTCAGCCTTCATCATCTGCTCGCGCGTTTCACGACCGATAATCGACTGGAAATCGCGAACCATTTCTGGGTATGGATGCGGACCGGCGGCGGTGCCGATCATGTAGTAGGTGTCATCGACATTGGTGACCCAATCCCGCAGCGCTTCGTTCATGGCATCTTTCAGCGTGCCGTGACCTGATGTCACCGGAATGACCTCGGCGCCCAGCAACTTCATGCGAAAAACGTTCGGCGCCTGGCGTTCCACATCCGTCGCGCCCATGTACACGACGCAAGGAATCCCGAAACGGGCGGCAACGGTTGCCGAGGCAACGCCATGCTGGCCTGCGCCGGTTTCAGCGATGATGCGGGTCTTGCCCATGCGCTTGGCAAGCAGGATCTGGCCGAGGCAATTGTTGATCTTGTGCGAGCCGGTATGGTTCAGTTCATCACGCTTGAAGTAGATTTTTGCGCCACCCAACTCCTGCGTCAAACGTTCCGCAAAATAGAGTGGGCTCGGACGGCCGGTGTAATGGGTGTTAAGATGGGAAAGCTCCGCCTGGAACTCCGGATCGGTCTTGGCCTTGTTCCACTCGGCCTGAAGGTCGAGGATCAGCGGCATCAGCGTTTCGGCAACGAAGCGGCCTCCGTAGATACCGAAGCGACCGTCCTCATCGGGACCGGCGCGGAAAGAGTTGGGTTTCACCGTTTCGTTCACTCTCAAACTCCCTACGACCTTGCCGATCGTACCGCATCGAAAAATGCGTCGATCATGGCCAAATCCTTGACGCCCGGTGCGCTTTCCACACCGGAAGATGTATCTATTCCCAAAGCGCCGGTTTCGTCCAAGGCCTCGGCAACATTGTCTTTGTTCAATCCCCCGGAAAGCATGTAATCCACACTCTCGTCAAGAGTACGCAGCAAGGTCCAGTCGAAGGAAACGCCGTTACCGCCCGGAAGATCGGAACCCACCGGTGGCTTGGCATCGAACAGGAACTTGTCTGCTATTCCTATATAGGGATCAATTTTGGCAAGATCAGCGGCGTCGCGGATGGAAAATGCCTTTATGACAGGCAATCCGTAGAGAGCTTTGACGCTAAGAACCCTCTCTGGTGTCTCATGCCCGTGCAGCTGCAGCATATCAGGCTTCAAGAGATGGATGATTTCGTCCAGATCGTCATTGTCGGCATCCACCGTGACGGCGACGATCTTGACGCTGCCGCGGACTGCATCCGCCAAATGACCGGCAATATCAGGCTCTATATTGCGCGGGCTTTTTTCAAAGAAGATGAAGCCGATATGGCTCGCACCGCGTCGCACGGCGCGCTCGATGGCCTCAGCCGACTTCAATCCGCAAATCTTGATATCCGGTTTCATGGCTTCGGAGGTGCCATGAAATAACGGTGGAGTCGAGGCAAATCGAAGAGAAGTCTTATAGAGACAAATGTTTCACGTGAATCCAAACCGGTTTCGAAACGCACTACTCGAAATCGATGGCGTGCAGTTGCGAACCGTTGCGCTTTAACCATGCCTTGGAGGTTTCCGTTGCGGGGCAGAGTTTTTCGCACAAAGCCCAGAATTTCGGGCCGTGGTTCATTTCCCGCAAATGGGCGACCTCATGGGCGGCGAGATAGTCGATGACACTGTCCGGCGCCATGACGATACGCCACGAGAAACTCAAATTGCCTTCATGAGAGCACGAGCCCCAGCGGCTGCGGGTGTCCTTCATGGAAATCGAGCGCGCCGGTTTACCGACAGCTTTGGCATGGAGGGCGACCAGCCTCTCCAGATCGGCCCTCGCCTCTTTCTTCAAAAATGTTGCGATGCGTCGACCGAGATGTTCTGGCAGACCGCTGACCTTCAGCACCGGCTCTCCTTCTGCATGTTTGACGATATGCGTGACGCCACGCAATGTGCCGGTATGTTCAATGCGATGCGGCACACCGCGAATGGTAATCATACCGCCGTTCTCAACGCGTCCATCGTCGGAGAACTTCGACAGACGGGTTTTCAGCCAGCCATTGTGACGATCCAGAAAGTCATCCACGTCGCGGTGGTGGAGACCGTAAGGTATCGTCATTTTCAGCGCCTTGCCACCCGGCTCTATGCGAAGCGTGATGCGGGTCGCGCGCTGATTTTCCTTGATCGTGATGGGCAGGCTGCGGCCACCGACATCCACCATGCGCTGAGATGGTGCAGCCTTGACTGGCGAGGTGGATTTCGGGGACTTTCGGAGAAGCGAAAACATTGCCTTTCATAGCGATTCGCGCCGTAAAAAGCTATTGGGTCAACGTTATGCCGCAGTCTCATGTTTGCGGATGAAATCCAGCATGCGCGGCACGATATCGCGGCGGAAGCGCGAACCGTTGAAGACGCCGTAATGCCCGACATCCGGCTGTAAGTAGTGCTCACGCTTGTCGGCTGGAATGTTCACGCAGAGGTCATGGGCAGCCTTTGTCTGGCCCACGCCGGAAATATCGTCGTTTTCGCCCTCGACGGTGAACAACGCCGTTCGCCGGACCGAGGACGGCTCCACCGCCCTGCCCCGATGCAACATGCTGCCCGTGGGCAAGGCATGTTCGATGAACACGGTTTCGACCGTCTGAAGATAAAATTCGGCCGTCAGGTCCATAACGGCAAGATATTCATCGTAAAACTCACGATGCTTTTCCGTGGAATCGCCATCGTTCTTAACAAGGTTCATGTAGAAATCCTTGTGTGCGGTCATGTGTTTGTCGAGGTTCATCGACATGAAGCCGGTGAGTTGCAGGAAACCGGGATAGACCGCGCGGCCGAAACCTGGCTGTGGCCAGGGCACATGCATGACGACGTTATCCCTGAACCACTCGATTGGCTTGCCCTTGGCCATCTCGTTGACCGCCGTGGGATTGATCCGCGTATCGATCGGCCCCCCCATCAGCGTCATGGAGGCGGGCGCACATTTGTCGTCATTCGCTTCCATCAAGGAAACCGCAGCAAGGACAGGGACGGAAGGTTGGCAGACGGCAACGACATGCACGCTTGGCCCAAGGTGATGAAGCATGTCGATCAGGTAGTCTATGTAATCATCGAGATCGAAGCGGCCATCGTCCAGGGCGACGGTGCGCGCGTCGATCCAGTCGGTAATGTAGAGGTCGGCAGACGGCAGCAGTGCCTCGACGGTTCCGCGCAGCAGCGTCGCATAGTGACCGGACATGGGTGCGACCAGCAGGACTTTGGGATCGGCAGCGTGACCGACAGGCAGATCGCGTTTGAAATGCAGCAGATTGCAGAATGGCTGTGCCCAGACGATCTCTTCGCTGACCGCAACGGACTGCCCGTCAACAACGGTGCTCGGCACTTCGAACTGCGGTTTGCCATACCGACGCGTCAGGCGCTCGAAAACCTCGAAACCAGCGTCGAGGCTTCGTCCGAATGCCGTATTGGACAGGGGGTTGACGGGATTGTTAAAGGCCTGTCGCATCATATCGGCGCTGGCCCGCAGCGGCATCATGGCCGCGTGGTTCATTTCGTAAAACTGATAGAACATGGATGAACGCCTCCCGTCGTTTATCGTCGCCTTTCTGTCATGATAGCATCTTTTCGCACATGCACAAAATGCGTAAAGCGCCAGCGGTCTCCCGCCGGCGCTTACAGGTATCGGATCGTAGGATAGATGCCGCTCAGATATCAGCCACGAATGTCTGCTTCTGCGTCCCTAGCCCTTCGATGCCGAGCTCGACAACATCGCCTGCTTTCAGGAACCGCTGCGGCTTCATTCCCAGGCCTACGCCGGGCGGTGTGCCGGTGGAGATGATATCACCGGGATGCAGCGACATGAACTGGCTGAGGTAGGACACGACGTGGGCCACGCCATAGACCATGGTCTTGCTGGAACCGTTCTGCATCATCTCGCCATTGACCTTAAGCCACATTCCGAGATTTTGCGGGTCATCGATTTCATCCTTGGTTACGAGCCATGGACCGACCGGACCGAAAGTGTCGCAGGATTTTCCCTTCGTCCACTGCCCCTGACGCTCGGACTGGAAGGCTCGTTCCGACACATCATGCGACACGCAATAGCCGGCAACGTAGTCCAGCGCGTCTGCCTCGGAAACATATTTGGCCGTCTTGCCGATGACGACGCCGAGTTCGACTTCCCAGTCGGTCTTATTCGAACCACGCGGGATGACCACGTTGTCGTCAGGACCGACGATGGCAGATGTGGCCTTCATGAAGATCACCGGCTCCGATGGCACTTTTGCGCCCGTTTCGGCGGCGTGGTCGGAGAAGTTGAGACCGATGCAGATGAATTTTCCGGTGCCGGAGACGCAGGCGCCGATGCGCTCATCGCTAAGGAGCGGGAGGGTGGAAAGATCGAGAGCTGCTATCTTTTTGAGGCCTTCAGGAGAAATGGCCTCACCGGCAATGTCTTTCACATGCGCCGACAAATCTCGCGCCTTTCCGTCAGCATCGAGGATGGCTGGCTTTTCCTGACCCGGTTGGCCGACACGCAACAATTTCATGACATTTTCTCCCATTGCCTGACAAGTTCATGCATATATGAACGATGTATTTACCCGTGTCACCCCCCCTCTTCCGTGTCTAAAAGCATGGCTTTTCGGATTGTAGGACGCATTTTCCGCGTTGGGGGTGTATGACGTTTCTCAAGCGCCCGACGTCAGCGCCCGTCCACCATAACGTCGAACATTGTCGAGGAGATGATATGACTTACAGCAATTCACGCCAGTCCGAGTACCCGGTCGATCCGATATTTCTGGATCGCTGGTCGCCACGCGCGTTCGACGGAAAGGGAATGCCGAGGGAGCATCTGCTAACCATTCTTGACGCGGCGCATTGGGCACCGTCTTCGTCCAATCAGCAGCCCTGGCGTTTCGTCTTTGCTCATAACGGCACCGAAAACTGGGAGACATTCGTCAGCCTGCTGATGGAAGGCAATCAGCGCTGGGCGAAAAACGCCGCGGTTCTGCTTTTCGTTCTATCCCGCGACCATACGATTTCGCGTGACGGAGAAAAGAAACCCGCAACGACCCACTCCTTTGATGCCGGTGCCGCCTGGCTGTCGCTTGCCATGCAGTCGCATATGCTCGGCTACCATGCCCATGGCATGGCGGGGATCTTCAAGGACAAGATTGTCGAGACCCTCGGCATTCCCGAAGGCTTCGTCGTGGAGGCCGGTGTTGCTATCGGTACGATGGCCGATAAATCGAGCCTTCCGCCAGAGCTTGCGGAACGGGAAATTCCCAGCACCAGAATGCCACTTTCCGATGTGGCCTTCGAGGGCAAGTTCACCGGCAATCCGGAATAAGGCTCTACTCTGACCTGAGCCATATTGAAACGAAAAGGCCCGACGGAGCATGTCCATCGGGCCTTTTCTTAAGATTGCGTTTCACGTGAATCGTCCGAGACGACGATCCACTAGAAAACTAGATATCGAGGTTGGCGACGTTCAGCGCATTTTCCTGAATGAAGTCGCGGCGGGGCTCGACCTCGTCTCCCATTAGGCGGGCAAACAGGCTGTCGGCATCTGTCGCGTCTGGAATCTTGACCTGCAGCAGCGAACGTACATTGGCGTCGAGCGTGGTTTCCCAGAGCTGTTCGGCATTCATTTCGCCAAGGCCCTTATAACGCTGCATCGACAGTCCCTTGCGACCGGCGGCAAAGATCGCATCGAGAAGCGAGCGCGGGCCTGCTATCGTCATCGTGCCGTCCTTGCGCTGCAGAACGGGCGGCGTCTTGTAGATGTCGCCCATGCGGGTGGCCAGCTGGTCGATGTGTCGCGCGTCGGCGGACCCCATCAGGCCCATATCCAGCGTCGAGACTTCCTTGACGCCACGCACCATGCGCCAAAAGCGCAGGCCACCATCATCAAGAACTTCACCGGTCCAGCCGCGCTCCGTCTCTTCGGCAATCATGTCGAGACGACGCGCAACCTCAGCAACCGTTGCCTCAGCCTTGCTCGCATCTGCTGACAGTTCCGGGTTCAGCGCACCGGCGATGGCCGCCTGCTCGACAATAGAACGGCTGTAGCGTGAATGGAGATTGTCGATCAGCGAGCGCATGCGAACCGCGTCCAGAATGACCTCGCGCAAATCCTGGCCGACGCGGACTTCGCCGGAGCCCACCGTCAGCGATGCCTCTTCGATGCCCATGGAAATCAGATAGTCTTCCAGTGCCTTTTCGTCTTTCAGATACTGGACGGACTTACCGCGCGTGACCTTATAGAGCGGTGGCTGGGCAATATAGAGGTGACCGCGCTCAATCAGTTCCGGCATCTGACGGAAAAAGAAGGTCAGCAGAAGCGTGCGAATATGCGCACCATCCACGTCAGCATCGGTCATGATGATTATCTTGTGATAACGCAGCTTGTCGGCGTTGAACTCGTCCTTGCCGATGGACGTGCCAAGCGCCATGATGAGCGTGCCGATCTCCTGGCTGGACAACATCTTGTCGAAACGCGCACGTTCCACATTAAGGATTTTGCCGCGCAGTGGCAGGATAGCCTGTGTTTCACGTGAACGCCCCTGCTTTGCAGAACCACCGGCCGAGTCGCCCTCCACGAGGAAGACTTCGGACTTCGCTGGATCGCGCTCGGAGCAATCGGCCAGCTTACCCGGCAAGGACGAGATATCGAGCGCGCCCTTGCGGCGGGTCAATTCACGGGCCTTGCGGGCAGCTTCACGGGCAATTGCCGCTTCTACCACTTTGCCGACGAGAATCTTCGCTTCGGTCGGGTGTTCTTCGAACCAGGTGCTCAAGGCTTCGTTGACGAGGTTTTCGACAACGGGTCGAACTTCAGAGGACACCAGCTTGTCTTTTGTCTGCGACGAGAATTTCGGGTCGGGAACCTTGACGGAGAGAACAGCCGTCAAACCTTCACGGCAATCTTCACCCTGGAGGGAAACCTTTTCACGCTTGGTAATGCCGGAACTATCGGCGTACGACGTCACCTGGCGCGTCAGCGCACCACGGAAACCGGCCATATGCGTGCCGCCATCGCGCTGGGGAATGTTGTTGGTAAAGCACAGCATGTTTTCATGGTAGGTATCATTCCACCACATGGCGACTTCAACGGTAATGCCATCTTTTTCGCCGATGATATAGACCGGCTTGTCGACCAAGGGCTTCTTGGCTCTGTCCAGATACCGCACGAAGGCTGCAAGACCGCCATCATACAGCATCTCTTCCTGCTTGATGTCGGAATGGCGCTTGTCGGTCAAAAGGATACGCACACCGGAATTCAGGAAGGCCAGTTCGCGCAACCGGTGTTCCAGCGTCGCGTAGGTATATTCGGTCATGGTGAAGGTTTCGGTGCTGGCAAGGAATGTCACTTCCGTGCCGGAGCGACCCTCATAGTCGCCCACGATCTTCAGCGGGCCATCGGCGACGCCATGCGTGAAGGAGATCTCATGGATTTTTCCGTTACGGCGGATGCGCAGCTTTAGCCAGACCGACAGCGCGTTCACCACGGAAACACCGACGCCGTGCAGACCACCTGATACCTTGTACGAGTTCTGGTCGAACTTTCCGCCCGCATGCAACTGCGTCATGATGACTTCAGCCGCCGAGACGCCCTCGCCGGTGTGAATATCGGTTGGAATGCCGCGACCGTTATCCGTTACCGACACCGAACCATCGGCGTTCAGCGTGACCGTTACGAGATCGGCATGCCCAGCCAGAGCCTCATCGATGGCGTTGTCGACGACTTCGTAAACCATGTGGTGCAGACCGGAACCGTCGTCGGTGTCGCCAATATACATGCCGGGGCGTTTGCGCACCGCATCAAGGCCTTTCAGGACCTTGATCGAGTCGGCTCCATAGGCTGCACTGGCGGCGTTTTTTTCGCTCGACGTCGTTTCAGTCATAAGCACTCTTTCCAAATGTATCTGTCGCAGCGCCCTCTGAAACCAAGATAGCGCGGCAGCGAATCACTTTAAATCTGACGTGTGACTATAGAAATTCCGCCCCGATATCCAAAGTCCACAAGCGCCAAAACCAGCTAGAAAGCAGGGGATAGCGTGGGTTTCAATCGCAAGAACGGCTTTTTTGCAGCACCTCTGCCAATTCCTCTATCACAATTGGCGGCAGCTTGCGAATATTCCGCGCCAATCCGTTGGCGAAAGCGGTATATTCCTGCGGTAACCCGGCGGTATCAATGACGACACGTGGGTCGGATGTACCGGCCAGCGAGAAAAGCTCGTCCGCCTCATCCCAGATGATGTTGAAATAACCGGCGATGCGCTGAAGCAGATCGAAGCTTGGCTTGCCACGTTTTCCATGTTCCAGTGCAGAGAGATAGGCAGGCGATACGCCGATCGACAATGCCATCTGCTTTTGCGTCACGCCCTTCTTTTCGCGAAGAAGACGAACCGCCTCGGCAAACGGTGTCATGAGGTGTCTCCGCGTCGGCGGGCGAGACGGACATAGAGCGCGCCATCACCGCCATGGTTCATCGAGGCGTCCTCATAGGACGAAATGAGGTGGCGGTATTCCGGTTTGGAAAACCACATCGGTACCGCCCGTTTCAGGGCACCATCGCTGCCCATCGAGCGGCCCTTGCCAGTGATGACCAGAACGTGGCGCAGCCCGCGCTCATGGGCGCGGACCAGAAAATCGAGAAGAACCGCGTGGGCCTCGCTCTGGAACATGCCGTGAAGATCGATCCGCGCTTCGAGCGGCAATCGCCCGCGGGTAAGCTTGCGCTTTACAGGCTTTTCCAGTGGGCTGTGAATGCGCTTTTTGTCCAGTTCCATCGCGACCGGTTGCGGTACCGGCTCGATGATCATCTTCGGAAAAGGAGGAATGGGCTTTTTTGCGGGTGTTGCCGGGGGAGCGGGTTCGACCTCGGCTTCCAGGGCCTCGAAGGCGATAAGATCTTCGACGCGCCCGGAAATCAGCCGCGTCGTCTTGGCGACCTTTCCCCATAAGATGCGTTCGTCCCGACCGAGTTTGCGCCCACCCTTCATCTAGCGATACCTTTCCGCCGCCTCACGCGGAATAAGGATATAGAAATCAGCGTTGTTGCGCACCGTCCCGGCCAGTTCCCCTGCCTGATCACCGGAGCCGGTGAAAATATCGCCACGCGCAGGACCAACAATGGCAGAACCCGTATCGAGCGCCAGCATCAAACGCGCAAAAGGGCGCCCGTCATCCAGATGGGTCAGGCTTTGCGAACTGATATAAAACGGAAAGCCGAAGGTGTGGATCAGGCGATCAACCGCAAGCGCCCTGCCCGCAACCAACGGCACCTTGGCCGCCGCAACCGGTCCAAGCTCCAGGCCCTCCACATCCGCCTCCCGGAAGAAAATGTAGGATCGATTGTGCCACAAGACCTCGTTCACGTCATCAGGGTGGTCGTTGAGCCATTGGCGAATGGTCTGCATCGAGATGGTGGAGGGTTCAAGCTCGCCCCTGTCCAGCAAAAGGCGACCAATGGCTGAAAACGGGTGTCCTGCCTTTGCCGCATAAGTGATGCGCCTGATCGTTCCATCGGCATAACATAACCGCGCAGCGCCTTGCACATGCACGAAAAACAGATCGACCTTCGATTTTGCCCAGGCAATCTCAAGGCCTCGACCATCCAGATAACCCCGGTCGATCTCGCCCCTGTCGGGATAGGTCGAAATCCTATCACCACGCTGCAGGCCGAAGGCATAGGATGTATCCATATCGGGTGGCCTGTTCGCATCATCCAGATCAACCAGATCAGGTGGGCGGCGATAGATCGGATATTTGAAGGTCGCATCGGGCTTTGCCGCCACTGCGAGTTCCGGCTCGTAAAACGCGGTTACGAAGCCACTTTTGCCGTGAGAGGGCACTATCTTGAAGGGTACGCAATGGTCTTCGAAAAACAGCCGAGCCGAGCCTGCGTCCTTGAAGCTGGTTTCATCAGCTTTCTCCAGTATCGCAGAAAGCTCCTGTGCACTCAGTCCCAATGCGCCGGTGCGGTAGGGTTTAGCATGGCGCAGATGAGAGAGGACGGATTGCATGGCCGGAAACAGCGAAGAAGGATCGTCCGCCTGCCAACGTGGCAGTTGGTCGAATGACACCTCTTCTAAGACGAAATCCCGGCCAGTGCTGCTCATTGTTCGGATTCGGTCGCAATCAGCTTCCAGTTTGGATCGCGTGAGCGGATATCACGTGAGAAGGTCCAGATGTCGTCGACATCCGATACGCTTTCGGGGTCCCCATCGATCAGCTTGCCGTCCTTGTCGTAGGTGGCGGAAATCAACTGGCTGACGATGCGCAAGGTGATCTGCTCTTCGGAATCGCGAATGCTGGCCTGGGTAATATCGATCTTTTCAGTGCCGACGAATGTGGATTTCACCACTTCGCCACGGCTTTCCCGGTCGGAAATGGCGGCGTCGAAGCCCTCGTACACTTCCTTGGAAAGGAGGTCTTTGAGGATCTTTCTGTCGCCTTCGGCAAACGCCATGACAATCATCTCATACGCCATCCGCGCGCCGTTCAGGAATTCCTTCGGACGGAAGGTCGGATCAGTCTTGTTCAGTTCCCGTAAAGAATCATTGAGCGCAGATCCCACAGGTGCGACAGCGTCGATCTCCGCGAAGCGGTTTTCCTCTTCGTCGTCGCCGCGCTTCGGCAAGGTCACGACCTTGTTATCGTCAGCAGTAGGAGATTTGACCGCATCGCGCGGAGAATAGGGATCAACAGGCGGCTTTTCATTGCCGGTACGACGACCAAGGACACTGCGAAGCTGGAAGAAAACCAGCACCGCAACCACAAGAAAAAACAATGTTATAAGGTCGCTTGCGTTCATCTTTTACCGACACCACCATTTAAATTCAAATTTCTACACATCATATAGTCTGCATCTGTTCATCATTCAAATATGCAGATTCACGCGCTGGTCTCCCAAGGCGGGCAATTTGTCGATATGGTCCAGGTTCAAGCATCGGACGAACCTGAAACGCTTTGTGTTACGTCCGGTGCGCAGGTTCATTTCGTTGGGACATCTTCGTTTGCGTTCGGATGAGACGCACGGGTTCCGACAACACGCAAGGTTCGGATTATGCGTTTCTCTTTGTTGCCCGTCGTCGTCCTGTTGATGCCGATCCTGGAAATTGCCGGCTTCATCGTCGTTGGCAAGGCGCTCGGCGTCTGGCTGACGCTGGCGCTCATTCTGTTCACCTCGTTCCTCGGCCTCGTTATCTTGAGGTCCGGCGGCCTTGGGATGATGCGCAATCTTCAAAATGCCAGCCGCACCGGCGGCGAGCCAGCGCAAGCCATCGTCAATGGCGGCATGCGTGTCATCGCGGGTATTCTCCTGTTCCTGCCCGGCTTCATCACCGATACGATCGGCCTTCTTCTTCTTATCCCCGGCTTCCGGTCGCTGATCTGGAAATCCTTCGGTCCACGCATCGTCGTGGCAAGCTCGTTCAAATCGAGGGGATTTCGTCCCGGTGCGCAGGGCGAACCATCGGCAAAGGTGGTCGATCTGGATGAAGACGACTTCCACCGCGATGGTCCTGCGCAATCTCCCTGGTCGCAAAACCGGGATGACCGAGACTTGCCCAAACCCTGATGCCAACCCTCATATCAAAGGGTTGTAAGCCCATGGTCGAGATGATAGACGGGCTTCCAAGAATTCAATCCGCGAGGACATATTATGACCACTGAAAACGGTGCGCAGGACGGTGCAAACCCCTCCCTCAACATTCTGACCCAGTACACGAAAGACCTGTCTTTCGAGAATCCGGGCGCTCCCCGTTCGCTTCAGGCCCGCGATGGTGCGCCTGCGATCAACATCAATGTCAACGTCAATGCGAACCCGATTTCCGGTTCGGACTTCGACGTGGTGCTGACGCTAAACGCCGAAGCCAAGGATGGTGACAAGGTTCTGTTCGTGGCCGAACTGGTCTATGGCGGCGTCTTCCGCATCACCGGTTTTCCGCAGGAGCATATGCTGCCGGTTCTCTTTATCGAGTGCCCGCGTCTTCTCTTCCCATTCGCGCGCCAGATCATCGCAGACGTGACGCGCAATGGTGGCTTTCCGCCACTGATGATCGACCCGATCGATTTTTCGCAGATGTTTGCGCAGCGCGTTGCAGAAGAACAGGCCCGCGCCAAGGTTCAAGCCGTTCCGAACTGATCTTCAAACCATTGATCGAAAACAAACCCGGGTCTCAAGCCCGGGTTTTTTAATGCGCGGATTTTCCGACGCCACATCGACATGGTCAGTTCTGCTGATATTTGTTCCAGATCGCCTTTTCGCCCATCGACAGAACAAGCTTGCCGTGCGCCGCCGCTGCGTCGGCATCCAATCGCGATGGCAACGTTCTTTCCCGTGTTATCCCTTCAACCGGGATGTCGTCCACGATCCCTGTCGATTGAGTCTTCACGGCAGTTCCGAAACCCAGGGCCGTCTGCCGCCCGCCAATCATCTCGATATAGACTTCGGCCAGAAGTTCGGAGTCCAACAACGCGCCGTGCCTGGTGCGATGGGAATTGTCGATCCCATATCGACGGCAGAGTGCATCCAGCGAGTTCGGACCCATCGGGTGCTTGCGCCGCGCCATCGACAGGGTGTCGGTCACGACTTCAGGCGAGACGGCTTCGATGCCGAGCCGGGCGAATTCGGCGTTGATGAAGCCCATATCGAATGTCGCATTGTGGGCGACCCAGCGTGCGCCTTCGAAGAAATCTCTGATTTCCTGAACGACATCCTCGAATTTCGGCTTGTCCTGCAGGAACTCATCAGTCAGACCGTGCACGGCCAAAGCGTCAGGATGAACCTTGCGATCCCCCGGATTAATGTAGAGATGCAGCGTGCGGCCGGTTGGAAAATGGTTGAACAGCTCGATGCCACCGATTTCGATGATGCGGTCGGCCTTGGATTCCAGCCCCGTCGTTTCCGTATCGAAGATGATTTCGCGCATTGTCACATGTCCCCGTGTTGATCTGACCGCAAGGCGGCCAGCACTGCCATCACCTGTTCTTTCGCATCATCCAGGCTTTTGCCCGTATCGATGACGAAATCGGCACGCCTTCTCTTTTCCTCATCCGGCATCTGCCGCGCAAGGATCATCTGAAACTTTTCCTCGCTCATCCCCGGTCGTGAAAAAACACGCTGCCGTTGGATCTCGGGCGGACAAGAGACGACGACCACGGTGTCCACCCGCGCCTGCGCGCCGGTTTCATACAGCAACGGAATATCCAGAAGCCCGAACTCCGCACCCCTCAAGCGCTGCGCATCCAGAAACTGCTTCTGCTTCTTTTGGACGAGCGGATGAACCAACTGTTCCAGCACCTGAAAGTGAGCCGGATTCTCACGCAGTGTCCCAACCAGCCTTTCGCGATCCACGCGCCCGTTTTGCGTGGTGCCAGGGAACGCATTTTCGATCAACGGCACCGCCTCATCGCCGTAGAGATCATGCACCAGCGCATCGGAATCGCAGACGGCCACGCCCTCACCAGCAAACAGTCCAGCCGTGGTCGATTTTCCCATTCCAATGGAGCCTGTCAGGCCAATGGTGATCATGCGTGCTTGTCCATGTCAGCGATGATGATCGCCCGCAATTCTTCGTTTACGTCAGGTGTTTCTCCGAACCATTTTTCAAAGCCGGGTTTTGCCTGATAAAGAAGCATGCCAAGGCCATCGACGGTCGTGAAACCCTGGTCCTGCGCCGCTTTGAGGATCGGCGTCTTCAAGGGAATATAGACCACGTCCGTCACGACAGCATTCGAGAAAATGGCAGAAAAATCGATCTGTGGTGCTTCTGCGCCATCCATGCCCAATGAGGTCGTGTTGACGAACAGGCCTGCACCAGCGAGAACCTCCGGCAGTGCTTCCAGAGGATGGGCAAAGACACGCACGCCAAACCGACTACGCAATTCTTTTGCGCGACCAACCGTCCGGTTGACGACATTGATTTCGCCGATACCGCGATTGCGGAGCGCCTGAATAACCGAACGACTGGCACCGCCTGCGCCCAGAACCACCGCCCTGTCGGCCATATCCCAGCCTGGGCAGCGGGCGTCGAGATTTGACAGGAAGCCATAGCCATCGGTATTGGTCGCATGAAGCTGACCATCTTCCAACCATAAAGTGTTTGCGGCACCCAGCTCTTGCGCGACGTCATCAGGCTTGTCAGCCAATCGGTAGGCGGATTCCTTATGCGGTATCGTGACGTTGCCACCGACAAAGTTGCTCTTGCCAGACTTCAAATCGACGATGAAATCTTCGAACATCTCAGGCGCAACCGCAATCGCATCATAGGAACCGTCAAGACCGAAAGCTTTGAGCCAATAGCGGTGAATGAGTGGAGACCGGGAGTGTTTGATCGGGTATCCCGTCACAAAGGCCTTGATGGTTAATGTTTCACGTGAATCAACCATCGATCAGGCCCAGATCCCGCAGTTTTGTTAAGAGAGGCAAAAGCGGTAGTCCGAGAATGGTAAAATAGTCGCCTTCTATCGCACTGAACAGCTGGATGCCCTCCCCTTCCAACTGATAGGCGCCGACACTGGATAACACCTTCTGTCCCACCCGCTTCAGATGACGTTCGACGAAATCGTCGGTCAGCGGGCGAACCGTCAGGTCTGCAAATGTCACGGTTTCCCAGATAACAGTTCCTTTGTGCGCCAGGGCCGCACCGCAATTCAGGCGATGCGTTTTTCCAGACAACGAAATGAGATTAGCATGAGCCTCGGCTATATCTCTCGGCTTGTGATAAATGCGTGATCCCAGTGACATGGTTTGGTCACAACCCAGCACGAAAGCGTCCGATTGCGCTGCGCTGACGGCAAGGGCTTTTGCTCTGGCAAGTTCCACGGCAACACGGTCAGGCGTAGCGCCGTCTTTCACCAACTGCGTGTCTATGGCGCGCTCGTCGATATCGGCCGGCTGGGCCGTAAAGGTCAGACCGGCATTGCGCATCAGCATCTGCCGGGACGCACTCGTGGATGCAAGGATAAGGTCCGGTTTCATCAACCCAGTCTCCGAAGAAGGAAGCGAAGGGATTAACGTGTCCTTTGCCGAAGGGCAAGAATGGCGGCAGCTGTCTCTTCGATCGAGCGCCGCGTTACGTCAATCAGCGGCCAATCATTGCGGGCGCAAAGCGCGCGGGCATATTTCAGCTCCTCCATAATGGTCGCCCGGTCTGTATATTGTCTGCGGTCAAAACCGCCTGTTGTACCCAATTCGCGGTTTTCCCGAACCTGAGATATCCTATCGGACGTCGCGACCAGTCCGACGATCAGCGGCCTTGTGGCCTTATAAAGGCTCTCCGGCAAAGACACGTCCGGTACGACGGGAATGTTGGCGGTTTTGATACCGCGATTGGCGAGATAGATGCTGGTGGGTGTTTTCGATGTGCGGCTGATACCGATAATGACGACATCCGCTTCGTCATAACTTTCCGGCATCTGCCCGTCATCATGATCCATCGCGAAGTTCAGGGCCTCGATGCGGGCGAAATAATCCGCATTGAGTGCATGTTGTGCACCGACCCTGCGCCTGGATGTAGTGCCGAGATAGGTCTGGAAAATGCCGATGACCGGCTCCAGCACATTGACGCAGGGAACGCCGATCGCGTGGCATTGAAAATCCAGGAACTGCGCAAGCTGCTCATCGACGATCGTGTAGAGGACGATACCAGGTTCTTTATCGATGCTATCGATGACCTGCTGAAGCTGTTTCTGGTTTCTGATCATCGGATAAACGTGTTCCAGCGGCATCGCCGCGTGAAACTGGGCCGACACCGCCCTGCCCGCCGACATCAGAGTCTCGCCCGTGGAGTCAGAAATCAGATGAAGATGGAAGAAGCTTTTTGTGTTCTCCACGCTGTTTTCCGCTCCCTGTTGATAACACTGGACAACCTGCCGCGTTGGCCTTGGCCCTGAACCGTCCGGTGTAAAAGTGCCATTTTATCCACAATCGGGTTTTTGTGTAGCAAGTGAAAGGCGACTTGTGAATTGTGAGGAGAACTGAAAGCTCTCAAAAATCATGCCCCGCTTATCCACAGAAAGCTAATCACGGCATTAATATCTAACGAACTGAAAAAAAAGATTAATTCAGATTTATCCCCAATAGCTCCCGAGCTGATGGTTGAACGTTCCAACGCCCTGACAGGTTTTGTCTCCATGCGGCATATCCGCCGGACAGGATTTAATCCTTGCTACTCACAGACTCTAAGAAATAGAAAATCTTTAAGAATCTCTTTTATTATATTTTAGAAAAGATGGGCTGATGGCTGAACGGAACGTTTTGAAGGTATTGAACGGGGAGACACTCACCCCTCCTCCCATCTGGCTTATGAGGCAAGCGGGTCGGTATCTCCCGGAGTATCGAGAAACGCGGAAGGTCGCAGGAAGTTTCCTTGATCTTTGCTATAATCCTGCGCTGGCGACGGAAGTCACCCTTCAGCCTATCCGTCGTTTCGATCTGGATGCAGCGATCCTTTTTTCCGATATTCTGGTGATCCCCGACGCGCTGCATCGCAATGTCACCTTCACCGAAGGGCGCGGTCCGGCGATGGACCCGATCACGGCCGATGAGATTTCGGCACTGAAGGCCGACAATGTTTTGCCGCATCTTGCACCGGTGTTTGAGGCGGTGACACGGCTGAGGCGTGAGCTGCCGTCCAAGACGACACTGCTTGGCTTCTGTGGCGCTCCCTGGACGGTCGCCACCTACATGATTGCGGGACACGGAACACCTGACCAGGCACCTGCGCGGCTGTTCGGCTACCAGCATCCGCAGGCTATGGAACACCTGCTGGCGTTTCTTGCGGAGGCGTCTGCCGACTATCTCGTTTCACAGCTGGATGCGGGTGCAGATGCGGTGCAGATTTTCGATTCCTGGGCGGGTGTTCTCGGTGAAAAGGAATTCGAGGATTATGCGATCAAGCCGGTCGCGCGCATCATCCAGTCCGTTCGGGCCCGGCGCCCTGATGCCAAGATCATCGCTTTTGCCAAGGGTGCCGGTATTCTGTTGAAAGATTACCGCCAGAAAACCAAGGCTGATGCCATTGGCCTCGACTGGAGCGTCCCGCTTTCCTTTGCCCGTGATCTTCAAAAGGACGGGCCTGTGCAGGGCAATCTGGATCCGATGCGCATGGTGGCCGGCGGCAAGGCGCTGCAAGACGGTATCGATGCGATCCTGGAACAGCTTGGCAATGGTCCACTGATCTTCAATCTCGGCCACGGTATTACGCCGCAGGCCGATCCGGAAAATGTAACGAAACTGGTGGCGCGGGTGCGCTCTTACGGGGAGCGGCGATGACACGGGAGAGAGCGACGTCTGACACATCAGGTCGCAAGGCGCGTTTGCGCGCGGCTGCCGCTCTTGTGGTCTTCGTCGGCCTGATTGCCGCTGTCCTGCATGTCGATCCAGCAGATGCCTATCTCTGGATCAAGGCTCTGCACATCATCGCCGTGATCTCTTGGATGGCCGGGTTGTTCTACTTGCCACGGCTTTTCATCTACCACACCGATGCTGAGCCTGGTTCGGACAAGTCCGAGACCTTCAAGGTGATGGAGCAGCGTCTGATCAAGATCATCATGAACCCTGCGATGATGATCTCCTGGGTGTTGGGGCTTTATCTCGCCTGGTCGGTTTATGGTTTCCAGGGTGGCTGGCTGCACGCAAAGATCGCGCTGGTGGTGCTGATGACCGCGACCCACGTCTATTTCAGCCGCAGTGCCAAGCGTTTTTCGCGTGACGAGAACACCCGCACCGCCCGTCACTGGCGGTTGATGAATGAGGCACCGACGCTTCTGATGATCGCCATAGTCATACTGGTGGTTGTGAAACCATTCGGATAACGGCCGTTCACGATAAATTTCTCGGAATTGGTGCTTTCCTCTTGCAGCTTGAAGGCTGAAACGCTATTTTCCGCTCACTCATCTCAATGGCATGTGAATTATTCAGACGTCTGCGGGCCACCCACAGTACCTGATTCGCGAACAAGCCTTCCCCCACACACATATTTTAAAGACGGTCTTTCTCTTCATGGCTGAAATGAAGCTTCAGGAACTCAAGAGCAAATCCCCTACCGATTTGCTGACGTTTGCCGAATCCCTGGAAGTCGAAAATGCGAGCACGATGCGCAAGCAGGAGCTCATGTTTGCAATTCTCAAGGTTCTTGCCAGTCAGGACGTTGAAATCATCGGCGAAGGTGTCGTTGAAGTTCTTCAGGACGGCTTCGGTTTTTTGCGCTCTGCCAATGCCAACTATCTGCCAGGCCCGGATGATATTTATATCTCGCCATCACAGATCCGCCGGTTTTCGCTGAAAACGGGCGACACCGTCGAAGGACCGATCCGTGGACCCAAGGAAGGTGAGCGTTATTTCGCCCTTCTCAAGGTCAACACCATCAACTTCGACGACCCAGAGAAAATTCGCCATAAGGTGCATTTCGACAATTTGACGCCGCTTTATCCGAATGAGCGCTTCAAGCTGGAACTCGAAATACCGACATCCAAGGATCTGTCCGCCCGCGTGATGGACCTCGTCGCACCACTCGGTAAAGGCCAGCGCGGTCTTATTGTTGCGCCACCGCGCACCGGTAAGACCGTCCTTCTGCAAAATATTGCCCACTCGATCACGGCCAACCATCCAGAATGCTATCTGATCGTTCTTCTCATCGACGAACGGCCAGAAGAAGTGACGGACATGCAGCGGTCCGTGAAGGGTGAAGTGGTCTCGTCTACCTTCGATGAGCCAGCTGTTCGCCACGTTCAGGTTGCTGAAATGGTTATTGAGAAGGCCAAGCGTCTTGTCGAGCATGGCCGTGACGTCGTTATCCTGCTCGATTCGATCACGCGCCTCGGCCGTGCCTACAACACCGTCGTGCCGTCTTCCGGCAAGGTCTTGACCGGTGGTGTGGATGCCAATGCCTTGCAGCGTCCAAAGCGCTTCTTCGGTGCCGCCCGCAATATTGAGGAAGGTGGTTCGCTGACGATCATAGCGACGGCTCTGATCGATACAGGCAGCCGCATGGATGAAGTCATCTTCGAAGAGTTCAAGGGAACCGGCAACTCGGAAATCGTGCTGGATCGCAAGGTCGCCGACAAGCGTATCTTCCCATCCATGGACATCCTCAAATCCGGCACGCGTAAGGAAGACCTCCTCGTTCCGCGTCAGGATCTCCAGAAAATCTTCGTTCTGCGTCGTATCTTGGCACCGATGGGCACGACAGATGCCATTGAGTTCCTGATCGACAAGTTGAAGCAGACCAAAAACAATGGCGACTTCTTCGACTCGATGAACACCTAACCAGCTGGGTTCGTCCTGCTAGGTCATAAGGCCGCGTCCGATCAAACGGGCGCGGCCATTCTTTTGAACGGGTTTTGTATAAACCGTGATGAAAGCCGAACTGCCGCGCTGCTAGCGTTTGATGGAGTGAAAACCAATGTTGCTATCCACTGACACGATTTATGCTCTCTCCAGCGGCTCACTACCCGCCGGTGTGGCGATCTTGCGTATCAGCGGTCCAATGGCGCATCATGCGTTGGAGACATTGATCCGAGGGCACTTACCCACGCCCCGGATCGCCGTTCTGAAAACGATTCGGAACCGCAACGATGAAACGATAGACCAGGCGCTAGTCTTCAATTTTCCTGCTCCGAACTCTTTTACCGGCGAGGACTGTGTCGAATTGCATGTCCACGGCAGCAAAGCGGTGGTCGCAGCGATCTTCGAAGAGCTCGCCGTCATACCAGCATTGCGTCCGGCGGAGGCCGGTGAGTTCTCCAAGCGCGCTTATGACAATGGCAAGATGGACCTTCTCGAAGTCGAGGGGCTCGCCGATCTTCTTAAAGCCGAGACGGAAATGCAGCGACGTCTGGCTGTGGAGCAAACCAGTGGCAGACTGTCTGGACTCTATGATGGATGGGCTCATCGTCTAACGCGGTGCCGTGCCTTGATCGAGGCCGAGTTGGACTTTTCCGATGAAGAAGACGTTCCGGATTCGGTATCGGCCCAGGTTTGGAGAGATGTTTCCACTCTACAGGATGAGCTGTATCTGCATTTGAACGCGGGTTCGAGCAGTGAAATCATCCGTGACGGGTTTAAAGTCGCGCTCGTCGGCGCTCCGAATGTCGGAAAATCGACCCTCATGAACGCGTTGAGCGGACGTGACGTGGCGATTGTCACGGACATTGCCGGAACGACGCGTGATGTTCTCAGCGTCGATCTCAATGTTGGCGGATACCTCGTGACGCTTTTCGACACCGCAGGACTGAGAGAAACCGATGATGTGGTGGAGCAAGAAGGCGTGAGGCGCGCACGTCTCACTGCCGAGAATGCGGACCTCATCTTGCTTCTATCTGACATCGATTCGCCCCCGCAACAATTGGCAGTCGAAGACCAGCGGAGAATCCTCAATATCGCAACTAAATCGGATATCATCAAAACCGCCATCGTTCCTTATGATATTGCGCTCTCCGCCAAGAGTGGGTTAGGGCTCGATCAACTTCGATCCGCCATCGCAGCGGCGATTGAAGAGCGTGTTGGCGCATCTCTCACGCTGGCACCCGTCAGGGCGCGCCACAAGAAACGACTTGAAGAGACGTGCAACTATGTTAGTGATGCGTTGACATCAGACGGCATGGATCTAGCGATCCGATCGGAATATCTGCGTCTTGCCGCTACGGCTCTCGGTCGTATCACCGGACGCGTCGATGTAGAAGATTTGCTCGGTGTGATATTTTCCGAGTTCTGTATCGGCAAATGATTCACGTGAAACATCTCGTAGCCTGCGGGCGCGACAGGGATAAAGAGATTTATGATGACATATGATGTCGTTGTAATTGGTGGCGGCCACGCTGGCAGTGAAGCTGCGGCTGCAGCTGCCCGACATGGTGCCAACACTGCACTGCTGACCCATAACAAAATGACGATCGGCGTTATGTCGTGTAACCCCGCCATTGGCGGCCTTGGAAAAGGCCATTTGGTCAGGGAAATCGACGCCCTTGACGGCCTTATGGGGCGTGTCGCAGATCAAGGCGGCATCCAGTTCCGCATGTTGAATCGCAAAAAAGGGCCTGCGGTGCGTGGTCCGCGTACCCAGGCCGATCGCCGTCTTTACCGAGAGGCGATGCAGGCGGAGATTGGCGCCATCGCCAACGTGACGGTCATCGAAGGCGATGCTTTTGATATCGAAATGAAAAACGATGTTATCACCGCCGTTATCCTCTCGGATAACAGGCGCATCGCCTGTCGGGCAGTCGTTCTAACCAGCGGCACGTTTCTGCGGGGCCTCATTCATATCGGTTCCGAAAAGATTCCGGCGGGGCGGGTTGGGGAAAAACCATCTGTCGGATTGTCCGACACGCTTGCGCGTGCGGGACTAGCGATGGGAAGATTGAAAACCGGGACACCCGCTCGCCTCAGCAGCAAGACGATTGATTGGGACGCGGTTGAGCGTCAGGGTGCGGATGACGAACCTGTTCCGTTCTCCTTCATGACCGACAAAATCACAAATCCTCAGATCGAATGTGGCGTCACGAGGACCACACCCGCTGGTCACAAGATCATTCAGGACAACATTCATCTCTCGGCCATGTATTCGGGGCAAATCGAAGGTGTCGGGCCGCGCTATTGCCCGTCGATTGAGGACAAGATCGTCCGCTTCGGTGAACGTGATGGCCACCAGATATTTCTTGAGCCTGAAGGTCTGGACGACGACACCATCTATCCCAATGGTATTTCCACGTCCCTGCCCGCCTTCGTGCAGGAGATGTTCATCAAAACCATACCCGGACTGGAAAAGGTTCAGATTCTCCAGCCGGGATATGCGATCGAATATGACTATGTCGATCCGAGGGAACTGAAGCCGTCGCTGGAATGCCGTAAGGTTGCCGGCCTCTTTCTGGCTGGCCAGATCAATGGTACGACGGGCTATGAGGAGGCTGCTGCGCAGGGTCTTGTTGCGGGCCTCAATGCTTCCCTGTTCGCGGGCGGCGCTGATGCCGTTCATTTCAGCCGGACCGAGTCTTACATCGGTGTCATGATCGATGATCTGACATCCAAGGGTGTGACCGAGCCCTATCGCATGTTTACATCGCGGGCGGAATATCGGCTGTCGCTCCGTGTCGATAATGCCGATCTGCGCCTCACACCAATCGGTATCAAGGCAGGCATTGTCGCAAAGGATCGTTCCAGCCGCTTTGCTGGCTTTCTGGACAATATCGATCGAGAACGTGCTCGGTTGAAAGCGTTGTCTATCACACCAACGCAGGCGGCTAAACACGAGCTGAGGCTGAACAATGATGGCAAGCGAAGAACCGCATACGAGTTGCTTGCTTATCCCGACATCACGTTGAATACGCTAGAAGCGGAATGGCCTGAGTTGGCCTCTGTGAATGGCAAGGTGGCCGAGGTTCTCGAGATCGAGGCCAGCTATGCTGTCTACATGCAGCGTCAAAGCGCTGATATTGTCGATATTAAGCGCGATGAAGATCGCAAGATTCCTGAAGACTTCGATTTCTCAGGTCTTTCCGGATTGTCCAACGAGCTGAAACAAAAGCTTCAAGTCACAAGGCCCATAAATATCGCGCAGGCAGCAAGAGTTGACGGGATGACACCGGCGGCAGTGTCGTTGATTCTTGCGTTGGTCAAAAAAGGCTCGTATAGCCAAACCTCAAAGTTGCGTACACAGCTATAACGAGTCTCAATATGAACATAAACGGCCAAAGTGTTTCACGTGAAACATTGGATCGTCTTGAACACTTCGTCGAGCTTTTCAAGAAATGGAATGCCACGACCAATCTCGTGGCGTCCTCTACGGTTGGGGACATTTGGTCACGACATATCGCCGACAGTGCTCAAATCTTTCAATTGGCACCAAAGCCCCTGATATGGGCAGACCTGGGTAGCGGCGGCGGATTTCCCGGTATCATTACCGCTATTTTTCTCACTGAGTTGAATGAAGGATGGGTCAATCTCATCGAAAGCAACAATAAGAAGGCTGCTTTCCTGCGTGTTGCCCTCAAAGAAACGGGCGCTCGCGGCTCAGTGCATCCTGTTCGGATCGAGTCTGCGCCTGACATCGTCGGCCCCTGTGACGTGATTTCCGCCCGTGCCCTTGCCGATCTCGATCTTCTTATGGATTATATCCAACCCTGGGCCGTCCAGAATGGCGATCTGCGCTGTTTTCTAAATAAAGGCAGGGATTATGAGGCCGAGCTCGAAAAAGCGCGTGGTCGTTGGGATTTCGATCTGTTAATACATAAAAGCAGCGTTGAAGCGAGTTCTGTCGTGCTTGAAGTCAGCCACCTCGCAGCGAAACGCTGATTGACCAGCAGGTGCACCCTATGTTTGACAAAAACCGGATCATCACGATTGCGAACCAGAAGGGTGGCGTTGGCAAGACGACGACTGCCATCAACTTGGCAACGGCGCTCGCGGCCATAGGCGAGCGGGTACTGGTGGTCGATCTCGATCCGCAGGGCAATGCCAGCACAGGTCTCGGCATCGACAGGCGTTCCCGCACGCTGTCCTCTTACGATCTTTTGATCGGCACGAATACAGTCTCTGAGGTTGTCGTGCCGACTGCGGTTCCCAATCTCGATATCATCGCGTCCACGATGGACCTGCTGGGTTTCGAGATGGAGGTCGCCAATGCTGCGAACCGCGTTTTCCTGCTGAAAAACGCCCTTCAATCGGATGAGGCACGAGCCTATTCCTACATCCTCGTGGATTGCCCGCCTTCCTTTAATTTGCTGACGATGAACGCGATGGCGGCTGCGCATTCGGTGCTCGTCCCGCTGCAATGCGAATTTTTCGCTCTCGAAGGATTGAGCCAGTTGCTCGATACGGTCAACCAAATCAGGGTCACCGTCAACCCTGGTCTCGATATCCAGGGTATCGTCTTGACGATGTTCGATTCGCGTAACAATCTTGCGCAGCAGGTCGTGACCGATGTGCGCACTCATCTCGGGGAAAAGGTCTACCACACGTTGATTCCGCGCAATGTGCGTGTGTCCGAGGCACCATCCTATGGTAAGCCTGCGATCCTCTACGACCTCAAATGCGCCGGTAGCCAGGCCTATTTGCAATTGGCATCCGAAGTCATCCAGCGGGAACGTCTTCGTAAAGCGGCCTGACGCAACCCAAAATTTTTCTCAACGGCGTCTTTGGACCGCTTATAATCCCATCATGAGTCTGAACAGCCGTTTTCGTGCGACGCCTCATTGGTTTTACGGAGTTTGAAAATGAGTGATGATCTTTCCAAGCGTCGACTGGGACGCGGACTTGCCGCATTGATAGGTGAAATGGACCAGCCTCTTCCTGTCGGTGAACCACAGAGAGCCGTGACGGCCGACCGGACTATACCCATTGAATTCATCGCCCGCAGCGCCCGCAATCCGCGCAGACATTTCGATGAAGGAGAGTTGCAGGATCTCGCATCCTCTATCCGTCAGCACGGTATCGTTCAGCCTGTCGTGGTACGAACGGTGGCCGAAGGTCGCTATGAGATTATCGCGGGTGAACGTCGCTGGCGCGCCGCGCAACTGGCGGGTTTTACGGATGTTCCGGTCATCGTGCGCGATGTCGATGACCGCACGGCCCTCGAGCTTGCCATTGTTGAAAACGTTCAGCGCTCCGATCTCAACCCGCTGGAAGAAGCAATGGGCTATGACCAGCTGATTGCCGAGCATGGATATACGCAAAACGATCTTGGCGAAATTATCGGCAAGAGCCGCAGTCACGTCGCGAACAGCCTGCGTCTTTTAAAGCTGCCGGAACCGGTACGCGATATGCTGGCGGAAGGTTCGCTTTCGGCCGGCCATGCACGTGCTCTCGTTTCAACGTCGGATCCAACCTTTCTTGCCCGCTCTATCGTGGCCAAGGGTTTGTCGGTTCGTGACGCAGAACGCATGGCACAGGCTGATATTCATATGCAGCTCAACCCGACGCTTCCCCGCAAGGAAGAACACGAGAAGGACTCCGATACTGTCGCGTTGGAGCGCACGTTGTCCGATGCACTGGGCCTGGATGTGAAAATCAACCACAAGGGAAACGGTGGGCATATCCGCATCAATTACCGGACACTCGAACAGCTGGAGAGCGTCTGCCGATTGCTCGAGCAAAAATAAATCTAAATATTTGATATCATTGGTATTTTCACAAAGAAAAGCAAGGCCCAATGGGGTCTTGCTTAAAAATCGATGGCACGCCCCTTGATCTCATAGTCTCCAAAACGAACAGCTTCCGGCCCCTCGCGTCCACCGATCTCTGGTGGCAGTTCCATGGTCTTGGCCTGCTTGCGACGCTCTTCTGCTTCCTGCAAGGCGCGCTGCGCGGCAGGCGAAATCTTTCGCTTGGTATCGGCGCCGTTGTCGTTGTCCGGGTTCTGCATGATCGGTGAGCCCTCATGACGGGATATTGAAAAGCATTTTCTCATAACCAGATTATAGAAGTCCGGTGGCATTGATAAGCCATTTTGCTTTTGAATGGAGATTTTTGGATGAACATGATGCGTACGGCCATGTTGTTGGCGTTCATGACCGCGTTGTTCATGGGCATTGGATTTCTCATCGGCGGCACGGGAGGCATGATGATCGCATTCCTGTTTGCGGCTGGCATGAACCTGTTTTCCTACTGGAACTCCGATAAAATGGTCCTGCGCGCCTATAACGCGCAGGAGGTGGACGAGCGCAATGCGCCAGACTTCTTCGCGATGATCCGCGATCTCTCACACAATGCCGGGCTTCCCATGCCTAAGGTCTACGTCTACGACAGCCCACAACCCAACGCCTTTGCAACGGGTCGTAATCCGCAAAACGCTGCCGTTGCGGCATCGACGGGTCTGATGGAGCGCTTGACGCCTGAAGAGGTTGCAGGCGTCATGGCACACGAACTGGCGCATATCCAGAACCGCGACACGCTGACGATGACCATCACCGCGACGCTCGCCGGTGCGATCTCGATGCTGGGCAATTTTGCTTTCTTCTTCGGTGGTAACCGTGAAAACAACAATCCGCTGGGCTTTATCGGTGTGCTGGCCGCGATGATCGTCGCACCCTTGGCGGCGATGCTGGTGCAGATGGCCATCAGCCGTACACGCGAATATTCCGCAGACCGTCGTGGTGCCGAGATTTGCGGCAACCCCCTGTGGCTGGCCTCCGCATTGCAGAAAATCGCAGGTGCTGCCCAGCAGATCCATAATCCAGACGCCGAGCGCAACCCTGCGACAGCGCATATGTTCATTATCAATCCGTTATCGGGCGAGCGGATGGACAATCTATTTTCTACCCATCCCAATACCGACAACCGTATCGCTGCCCTGCGTGGCATGACACAGGAGTTTGCGCAGGCATCGACCTATCAGCCGACAAGTGGTAAGTCCGTCCGCAAATCACGCTCCGTGCCCAACGCTGGCTCTGCGGGCGGCCAAAACAATGAGCGTAAAGGTCCCTGGTCTTGACATCGAATTCTTCCGCCAAGCCTGCAAAGCAGCACACACGCAAACCGTCTGGCGGAGGACATGACGACGAACCCGGCAATGATGGCTGGAAGCCCGGACTGGGCGCCAGGACGGCTGCGGTCAAAATCCTGTCGGCGGTTCTGGACAAGAAAACCTCTCTCGATGGTATGCTGGACGCCGAACACGGCAATCCGGCCTATCGAGCACTCAGCCTAGCCGACCGAGCACTTGTTCGTGCCATCGTCAACACAGCCTTGCGACACCTGCCACGAATCGAGGCTGCTCTGTCCATGCTGCTGGATGGACCCCTCCCCCAGGGCGCACGCTCGTTGCACCATGTTCTGGTGGTCGGTGCTACGCAGATGATCTATCTCGATGTTCCTGATCATTCCGCAGTGGATCTGGCGGTCGAACAGGCGCACCGTGATCCGCGAAACCGGCGCTTCGTCAAACTTGTCAACGCCGTTTTGCGGCGTCTGGGGCGTGAAAAGCAAGATATCATGGGGGCGATCGCGACGGTTCCAGTGTTGCCGACTTGGTTTTTTGATCGTTTGAAATCTGTCTACGGCGGCGATGCCGCCCATAAGATGGCCGAAGCGCAGCTCATCCCCTCGGTGATCGATGTCACCGTCAAGTCAGACCCCGTTCATTGGGCGCAAAGGCTGAACGGCACGGTCATGCCCAATGGCAGCGTCCGGCTTGCGTCTTTTGAGGGGTCTGTGTCCGGGCTGGATGGGTTCGATCAGGGTGAATGGTGGGTGCAGGACTTTTCGGCCAGCATGCCGGTGCGTTTGATGGGCAACCTCACCGGCAAGCGCGTCGCGGATTTGTGCGCCGCGCCTGGCGGCAAGACAGCACAGCTTGTTCTGGCGGGTGCCGACGTGACGGCGCTTGATCAATCCGGCAACCGGCTGAAGCGGCTGCGTGAAAATCTGGATCGGTTGCAACTGAAGGCGACGACGATCGAAAGCAATATGCTGAAATATCAGCCGGACGAGCTGTTCGATGCGGTTCTTCTGGATGCGCCCTGCTCGTCCACCGGTACTTTGCGCAAGCATCCCGATGTTTGCTGGACGAAGGACAAAAACGATATTGCCAAGCTCGCGACCTTGCAGGAGCAGATGCTGCGTCATGCCATAACTCTGGTCAAACCGGGCGGTATCGTCGTGTTTTCCAATTGCTCGCTCGATCCTTCCGAGGGGGAGGAGATGGTTGAGCGCGTGTTGGCGAGCAACGGGCGGCTTGAGCGTGTACCTGCTTCGATTTCAGATTTTCCAGGTATGGAAGCAGCGCTTACGGCTAAGGGTGAACTTCGCACGACACCCGATATGTTCGGCGGTGTCGATGGGTTCTATGCGGCGACGCTGCGGGTTAATGCATAGGGTATCGTGGTTTTCATGGCTGAGCGTCGTGCTGCGTCCGCCGCACGTTGCGTCTTTTAAACAATGGCTTGATGGGCGGATGTCGTAATTCGATGCGAAGTCCGATCTGGAATCATTTCTTAAAAATGCCGTTCGTTTACAAAATATGAAGTATTTCGTGAAAATTTGAATGATCTTTCCGTTCCAATCCAAAAACACTTACGTTTTGAAACACAAGTCATCTTCGCGCAGGCGGGAAACACGCGTTTGGTAGGATCCCTGAACAGCAGCTTGAGCGTGACGGGGCTTTTTTTACGTACCCTGTGGGATCGATGCATGATCGGTAGTGCACCGGTGCGTCTGCAGTTCCTGCGTGTTGCAGATCGTGTGCCGAACGGTCTTGTGGCAGCGCCGACCGACCTGCGTGCCGTCGATCCCTACGTCGCCCAGGAATTGGTGCTTGGCCGTATCGCGCTCGCGGGGCGGATATTGGAGACGGGTGGCGTCTCTCCGTTCGTGCTGGAGATGCCCTCGCCCGCCTTTGAAGAAAGGCTGCATGCGTTTCGCTGGCTGCGGCATGTGCGTGCCAGCAAATCCGACGAGGCCTGCGCGCGCGCACGTATTCTGGTCTCCGACTGGATTTCGATGCATGGGCACAAGATCAGCGGTGCGGCTTGGGCGCCGGAAACCGCGGCGCAGCGACTGATTGCCTGGCTGTCACACTCGCCGGTGGTTTTACAGAACGCCGATGCCGGCTTCTATCGCCGCTTCCTCAAAAGCCTCGGCTATCACCTGCGTTATCTCAACCTCATCGCAAAACACGCGCCCGATGGCGAAACGCGCCTTAAAATTCGTATCGCGCTGGCGATCGCTTCTATTTCGCTTCCGAACCGTGCTGCCAGAATTGCCCGCCATGGGTTCAAGCTGGATCGGGAACTAGAGCGACAGATCATGCCGGATGGCGGCCATGTCTCGCGAAACCCTCGCGTGATACTGGATTTGATGCTCGACCTTCTGCCGCTGCGTCAAAGCTACATCAATCTCGGCCATGACGTGCCGCCAGGGCTCGTACCCGCCATCGACCGCATGTTTCCCGCCATTCGCTTCTTCCGGCATCAGGATGGCGATCTGGCGTTGTTTAACGGTGCGACTGTCACGCTTGCCAATGAACTAGCCTCGGTTTTGCGCTATGACGAAACTTCCGGGCGCCCTTCGCGCGCGCTGTCCGACATCGCCTATCAGCGGCTGTCTGCGGCAGATACGGTGATCGTGGTCGACACTGGCATTCCGCAGTCCATGGCTCTCTCCAGAGGGGCGCATTGCGGTTGTCTGTCGTTTGAGATGTCGTCGTCCCGAAACCGCTTTATCGTCAATTCCGGCTTTCCGCCTTTTGCCGTCGATGCCTTCAAACGCGCGAGCCGCTCGACGGCGGCGCATTCGACGGTCACCATCAACGATACCTCGTCTTCGCGTCTGTCGCGGTCACGCCTGCTCGGCCCGGTCATGATACCGGGCATCACCGATGTCCTGGTCGAGCGCGAGACGGATCAGAAAGGGGCCGATGTGCTGCGTGCATCACATGATGGCTATCGAAGCGCGTTTGGCTATTTTTACGAGCGCGAACTGGAGCTGAACGCTGCCGGGAGCAAGATCAAGGGGCGCGATAGCGTCCAGCCCGAACAGGACAGCAAGGGTCCGCCCGTGTCCGCCGATGCCGTGTCGCGCTTTCATGTTCATCCATCCATCGAACTTGTCCGGCTGGATGACGAGTCCGTCATGATGCGCGCTGGCGATGGCACAAGCTGGGTGTTTTCCGCGCCCGGCCAGACCGTTACGATTGCAGAAGACGTTTTCATGGCGGATGCATCGGGAATCCGGCCATCACAGCAGATCGAAATCCCGTTTCTTCTTCCCGATATCACGGACATTCGCTGGATTATCGAAAAGAAACTCTAGCGCTCGACAGCGTCGAAGTGGATTAAAAACAACCTTTGTCGACATAAGCCTAGGCTTGGCTCTGTTTATTAATGCGCAAAGCTGTGCTAACGCGGCGGCAACCGCCGGATGGATCGCTCTCCGGCCTCTCCTCAACGCATCACGGAGTTCTCCCGATGGCTGTCGTTTCCAAGAAAATTCCCGCTCCCGACAAGGTCAAGATCCGCACAGCCCTGCTGTCGGTTTCCGACAAGACAGATATCATCGAGCTGGCCGGTGCCCTCGTGAACATGGGCGTCAAGCTGCTGTCGACGGGCGGAACATCCAAGGCGATCGCAGATGCCGGTCTGCCGGTCACCGATGTTTCCGATATCACACATTTTCCCGAAATCATGGATGGTCGCGTCAAGACGCTGCACCCGAACGTTCATGGTGGTCTGCTTGCCATTCGCGACGATGCCGACCACGTGGAAGCCATGCGCGCTCATGGTATCGAGGCCATCGATCTTTCCGTAATCAATCTTTATCCTTTCGAAGAGGTTCGCGCCAAGGGTGGTGATTATCCAACCACCGTCGAGAACATCGATATTGGCGGCCCGGCGATGATCCGTGCTTCTGCCAAGAACCATGCCTATGTGACGGTGCTGACCGATCCGAGCGATTATCCAGAGCTGCTGGAAGCCTTGCAGGCTGACGATGGCCACACGAGCTATGCGCTTCGCCAGCGTTTTGCCGCAAAAGCCTATGCCCGCACCGCCGCTTACGATGCGGTCATTTCCAACTGGTTTGCCGAGGCGCTTTCGATAGAAGCCCCGCATTACCGCGCCATTGGTGGCGTGCTGAAGGAAAAGATGCGCTATGGCGAAAACCCGCACCAGAGCGCGGGCTTCTACCTGACCGGCGACAAGCGCCCCGGCGTGGCCACAGCCACGCTTTTGCAGGGCAAGCAGCTTTCCTACAACAACATCAACGATACGGATGCGGCGTATGAGCTCGTATCCGAGTTTCTGCCGGAAACAGCACCGGCCGTTGCCATCATCAAGCATGCCAACCCCTGCGGTGTAGCAACCGGCACCACGTTGCTGGATGCCTACAAGCGCGCACTGGCCTGCGATCCCGTCTCTGCCTTCGGTGGCGTGATTGCGCTCAACCGCACGCTGGATGCCGAAACGGCGGAAGAGATCATTCAGCTTTTCACCGAAGTCATTATCGCGCCTGACGTGACCGAAGAGGCGAGGCAGATCATTGCCCGTAAGCCGAACTTGCGTCTGTTGTCTGCCGGTGGCCTGCCGGATGCGCGCGCCCCGGGCATTACCGCCAAAACCGTTTCCGGTGGCCTTCTGGTGCAAAGCCGCGACAATGGCATGGTCGAGGATCTCGATCTGAAGGTCGTGACCAAGCGTGCGCCGACAGCGCAGGAACTGGAAGACATGAAATTCGCCTTCAAGATTGCCAAGCATGTCAAATCCAACGCCGTCATCTACGCCAAGGATGGTCAGACAGCGGGTATCGGTGCCGGTCAGATGAGCCGCATCGATTCGGCGCGCATTGCCGCTCAAAAGGCTGAGGACGCAGCAAAGGCCATGGGTCTTTCCGAACCTTTGACCAAAGGCTCTGCCGTGGCGTCGGAAGCTTTCTATCCGTTTGCGGACGGACTGCTGGCTGCTATTGCTGCGGGTGCGACAGCGGTTATCCAGCCGGGCGGCTCCATGCGCGATCAGGACGTTATCGATGCAGCCAACGAGCACAATGTCGCTATGGTGTTTACTGGCATGCGTCACTTCCGCCACTGAGGCCCTGAACTTACAAGGCTTGGCTGACGCGCGTCGATCGCGTTAGCCAACGCTAATTTCCCCTCCCCTGTTTTCTGCGGATATTTACGCCCGCTTTGATTGCTGGTGTTTGCAGCCTATCTGTGCTTCTTTTCATCGTCGCTGATGCATTCGTGCAGCGACGCTGGAGGAGTTTTGACAATGACATCGGATACGCTGAACGCCGGGCGATGGCGAAGCTCTGCGGTTGGACCTTTCCAGCATGAACCCGTTTTCTGATCCCTGACTGCGAGTGAATGGCCGATGACCAAGATTACCGATCTGCGTGTGTTCGATTTGCGCTTTCCCACATCGCAAAGCCTTGATGGCTCCGATGCGATGAACCCCGACCCGGATTATTCGGCAGCCTATGTCATTCTCGATACCGATGATGCGGCCCTGAAAGGCCACGGGCTGACCTTCACCATCGGCCGCGGCAACGACATCTGCTGCATGGCCATCGAGGCGATGAGGCATCTTGTTGTTGGCACCGATCTTTCCACAGTGTTGGCAAACCCTGGAAAATATTGGCGGCATCTAACCAGCGATAGCCAGTTGCGCTGGATCGGCCCGGACAAGGGTGCCATGCATCTGGCCACCGGTGCCGTCGTCAATGCTGTCTGGGATCTGCTGGCGAAACAGGCGGGCAAGCCCGTCTGGCAACTGGTCGCCGATATGAGTGCGGAACAGATCGCCGATATCGTCGATTATCGCTACCTGACCGATGTGTTGACGCGGGATGAAGCCTTGGCGATCTTGAAAAAAGCTGAGGTCGGCAAGGCAGAGCGCGTCGAGATCCTTAGACAGGACGGTTACGCCTGCTACACGACATCCGCCGGTTGGCTTGGTTATGGCGACGAGAAGCTGCGCCGCCTTTGTCAGGAGGCCATCGATGCTGGGTTCAACCACGTAAAAATGAAGGTTGGCCGCGATCTGGAAGACGACATTCGCCGCCTGACAATTGCCCGTGAGGTGATCGGCCCCGACCGTTACCTGATGATCGACGCCAATCAGGTTTGGGAAGTGGATCAGGCGATCGAATGGGTCAACAAACTCGCCTTCGCCAAGCCCTTCTTCATCGAAGAGCCGACCAGCCCTGACGATATCGCTGGTCATCGCAAAATCCGTCAGGCCATTGGCTCGGTAAAGGTGGCGACGGGCGAAATGTGCCAGAACCGCATCATGTTCAAACAGTTTATCGCCGAAGGTGCCATCGACGTGGTGCAGATCGACAGTTGCCGAATGGGTGGCTTGAACGAGGTTCTGGCCGTGCTGCTGATCGCCGCAAAATACGATCTACCGGTCTGGCCGCATGCCGGCGGCGTGGGCCTGTGCGAATATGTGCAGCATTTGTCGATGATCGACTATCTCGTCGTTTCAGGCACCAAAGACGGCCGCGTTATCGAATATGTCGATCATCTGCATGAGCATTTTATCGAGCCCTGCGATATCAGGAATGCGGCCTATATGCCGCCCACGATGCCAGGGTTCTCTGTCGAGATGAAGCCTGATTCGATTGACGCCTATATGTTTGGTGGGGCGTAGGTTGTTTGGTCACTACTAATCGACCCTCTCCTCCGTCATCCTCGGGCTTGACCCGAGGATCTAAAGAGCCGCCGGCATCAAACGTGGTTAGATCCTCGGTTCAAGCTCGAGGGTGACGACTGTGGCCGGGTCGGATTCAGTCGTTGAAGTTCGCCAATGCCATTTCCAGTCGTCTCCACTCCATTTCATTACCCGGCAGACCGAAACGCAGATCATCAGGCCTTTCGTCGAAAATGCGGGTGAGAATGCCGTTCTTTGCGAGGTGGTCAAATAATGGCATCACCCGTTTGTCCCTGACCAACGTGAACAGCGACGTGCCGCCTGCGATCGCCAAGCCGGTATTCTTCAATAGCCCGTTCAAACGCTCCGCCTCTTCCCTTAGCCGGAGTCTCATTGCATCACTCCACATCTTGTCCGCCAGCGCCTCCGTTGCGATGTGCAGGGCTGGGCCGGAAATCGCCCAGGGGCCAAGGCGCGATTCTAGGTCTGCGGTGATATCGGGGTGAGTAATCGCGAAACCGAGGCGGATGCCTGCCATGCCGTAGAATTTTCCGAAGGAGCGCAGCACGATGCGGCTTTCTGAGTGGCAGGCGTCTGCGATGCTTTCGCCATAGCCGGTTTCAACGAAGGCCTCGTCCACAACCAGCAGGCCGCCTTTGTCGTGCATGGTGTCTGCCAGCGACAGCAAGGTATCGCGATCTGTGACCCTTCCATCGGGATTGTTGGGGTTGATGACGATGGCGTAATCGAAGGCGTCGAGATCAGTGACGTCAGAGACTTCGGTAACAGGTAGTCCGGCGATACGCGCAGTGCGGGCGTGTTCGGCGTAGGCGGGCGACAACACGCCACAGGTTTTCGCACCGCGTCGAACGGCGATCTGCGCGAGCAGTGGCATCAACATTTGCGTGCCTGGCGATGCGGCGATGTGTGCGGAGGAAGGCGCGCTGAAGGCGGTTGCGGCGATGTCTTTCAGCGTTTCCACGGCGCGCGGTTCCGGCAGGCGGGCAAAGGCGCTGGCGGGAACAGGCGAATGCGGGTAGGAGTGCGGATTGATCCCGGTCGAAAGATCGATCCAGGGTTCGGGCGCTTGTGGAAAAAAGAGACGCGCCTGACCCAGATTGCCACCATGGCGGATCGCCGGTTGCGTCTTTTCTGGTATCCTGTCGCCCATGTTCTTCGCTCTCGCTTTCCTGTCGCTGCTGATCGAACGCCTTGTCGGTTATCCCGACTGGCTGTTCCAGCGCATCGGTCATCCCGTGACATGGATAGGTTCGCTTATCGCGCTCCTCGATAGAAAATGGAACCGGGAAGGCGACACATTTTTGCGCCGCAAGGCCATTGGCGTGGTGGCGCTGGTTGTTTTCCTCGGTTTGACCGTGCTTCTTGCAGTGATGTCGCAATCCATTCTTCTGGCTCTGCCTTTCGGCCTGTTTTTTGCGGCCGTGTTGGGTGCATCGCTTCCAGCACAAAAAAGTCTGGAGCAGCATGTCGCCGCTGTGGCCTCGGCTTTGGAGCGTGATGGTATCGAGGGTGGCCGGAAGGCGGTTTCGATGATCGTCGGGCGTGATCCTGAAAATCTGGACGAGGCGGCCGTGTGCCGCGCGGCGATTGAAAGTCTGGCGGAGAACTTTTCCGATGGCATCGTCGCGCCGTCGCTTTGGCTTGGGTTCTTGGGCTTGGCCGGAGGTGCCGGTTACAAGGCCATCAACACGGCAGATAGTATGATCGGCCACCGCTCGCCACGCCATGAGGCATTCGGTTGGGCATCGGCGCGGCTTGATGATCTGGTCAATCTGCCCGCCTCTCGCCTCACCGGTTTTCTGTTCGTCACGGCCGCTTTTTTCGTGAAGGGCGCTTCGCCACAGGCGGGTTTGCGCGCCATTTTCCGGGATGCCAGTCATCATAGCTCGCCCAATGCCGGGTGGCCGGAAGCGGCGATGGCTGGGGCGCTTGGTTTTGCGCTGGCAGGTCCACGCTCTTACGGAGGGCGGATGATCGAAGCGCGTTTTATGGGCGAAGGCGGGCGGAGGGATTTGACCGCTGCCGATGTTCGTCAAGCGTTGAAACTGGCACGCATTGCAGACGCTATGCTGATTGGCCTGTTCGGCGCGCTTCCGCTCGTCATCGCGCTATAGCCAGCAGCGCGTCGAGATCGAGATGGCGTTCCATATGGTCTGCCAGCCGGTCCAGCACGTCATCCACCTGTGCTTCATAATTCAGGGCTGAATGATGGCCGCCCAGCCTCTCCAGCCACGCACTGCGTTGGCTATCATCGGCAAACAGGCCGTGGACGTAGGTGCCGAACACGCGGCCATCTGCCGAGATCGCGCCTTCGCGGTGGTTGCCGATGGCGGAAAACGGGCGAGCTGCATCTTTCCCCTCGGTCGCGCCGACATGCATTTCATAGCCGGAGAAAGATATTCCGTCGAAACTTCTGCCTGTGACCGAAACCAGCCGTTTATCGTCGGTCAGGACGGTATCGACATTCAGCAGTCCCAATCCTTCAACCGTCATCGGCGCGCCTTCGATGCCATCCGGGTCCGCCACGGTTTTGCCGAGCATCTGATAACCACCGCAAAGACCCAGAACACGGCCGCCCCGGCGCAGATGTGCCTTGATATCGGTATCGAAACCGGCATTTTTCAACGTGGTCAGATCGGCGATGGTAGATTTGGAACCGCAGAGCAGAACCAACTTGGCATCGCCCGGAATGGCCTGACCGGGTCGTATGCGCAAAAGCTCCACATCCGGCTCCGCTTCCAGGGGATCAAGATCATCGAAGTTGGAGATATGCGGCAGGATGGGCACGGCGATGCGAATTTTCGCACCGGGTTTGTGCTGTCCTGGTGCTGTTAGACCCAGCGCGTCTTCGGCGGGCAGGCGGCTGGCATCGGCAAAATGCGGCAGAAGGCCAATCGGATTCCAGCCGGTTTTGTCAGCGATGAGACGCATGCCCTCATCGAACAGGGTCGGATCGCCTCTGAAGCGGTTGACGATGAAGCCCATGATCATCGCTGCGTCGTCCGGTTCCAGAACCGTTTTTGTGCCGACAAGGCTGGCAATGACGCCGCCCCGGTCTATATCGCCGATCAGGATTACCGGAACATTGGCTGCGCGGGCAAAGCCCATATTGGCGATGTCATTGGCGCGAAGATTAACCTCCGATGCGCTGCCCGCACCCTCGACCAGAACGAGGTCGGCTTGTGATTTCAGATGCTCGAAACTCTCCAGCACCTGCGGCATCAGCCCCGCTTTCATATGCTGATAATCCGCCGCTTTGGCATTGCCGATGACCTTGCCCTGCACCACAATCTGCGCGCCGGTTTCGCTCTGTGGCTTCAGCAGCACCGGGTTCATGTGGACGGAAAGCGGAACGCCTGCGGCACGCGCCTGCAAGGCCTGCGCTCGACCGATTTCACCGCCATCGGCGGTCACGGCGGCATTGTTGGACATGTTTTGCGGTTTGAAAGGCATGACGGACAGGCCGCGACGCACGAATGCGCGGGCCAGACCCGCCACCATAAGCGACTTGCCGACATCCGAGCCGGTTCCCTGAAACATCAAGACGCGCGCTGCCATGAATTAGAACTCTATGCCGGATTGCGCTTTGACGCCCGCCTTGAAGTGATGTTTCACCAGCGTCATTTCCGTGACCATATCGGCGGTATCGATGAGCAGCTGTTTGGCGTTGCGACCGGTGACGATGACGTGCAGACCGGGGCGACGGTTCTTCAGGGTCTCCACGACCTCCTCCAGCGGCAAATAATCGTAACGCAGCGCGATATTCAGTTCATCCAGCACCACAAGACCGATGGTCTCATCAGCCATCAGAACCTTGGCTTCCTCCCAGGCCTTAGATGCGGCAGCGACGTCGCGTTTCAGATCCTGAGTGTCCCACGTGAAACCTTCGCCCATGGTCCGCCATGCGACGCGATCTCCGAACAGGGCCAAAGCGCCCTGCTCGCCGGTTGACCATGCGCCCTTGATGAACTGGACGATGCCGACACGTCTGCCGGTGCCGAGCATGCGAAGCGCCAGCCCGAAAGCGGCGGTGGACTTGCCCTTCCCGGCGCCGGTGTTGATCATCAGCAGGCCTTTTTCGATGGTCTTCTCCGAGACTTCAGCGTCCTGCACCACCTTGCGATTGACCATTTTGGTCCGATGACGTTCGGCTTCGCTGTCGCTGATGTCACGGGTCATGGCGGTTCATCCTTCCGGGTATCTTGCTTTTCGAAGCGGCGACTATAGCCAAAACGCATGCGTGAGCAATGATGCCTGGCATTGACACTCAAGCATCGTAGGGCCTAAGGGTTAGGGTCTGACGGTCTTTTTCCGGCAACGGGAAAAGCTAAGAGGGAACACGGTTCAGTTTGCAATGCGAACCAATCCGTGGCTGCCCCCGCAACTGTAAGCGGTGAGCCCGCGCCGGAAAGCCACTGGACATCAAAAGTCCGGGAAGGCGGCGCAAAGGCGTTCAAGCCGCGAGCCAGGAGACCTGCCGTTTCAGGAAAAACGTCTGCCGGGCGGGGTGCTCTGGTCAGTCGGTTGTTTGAACAATGGCTGTGCGTGTCGTCGCATGCTGTTTTTCGATATCCGCACCCCAGGACCATGTTGAAGGCGCGGAAATTATACTCTTGGATATCAGATCGACATCGCCCAGCGTGAATGACAAAGCAGATCGCGACACCGCGCCCGGCGTCGTTGTTTACGTGTGCCGTAGCTGCCGGTCCGAAGCGGATCCGAATGCTGACCCGCGTCCCGGCGCAACACTTGCGCAGGCGGCCATTGATCTGGGGCGGTCAGAGGGTGTCGATATCCGCAGCGTCAATTGCCTTGCCAATTGCAAGCGCGGCCTGAGTGCCGCGATGCGTAGCGCCGATGGCTGGTCCTATATGTTCGGATCGCTCGGTGAAGACGATGCGGCCGATCTGGTGGTTGGCGCGCGGCTTCTATCTCAGGCAAGTGATGGCTTGATGCCATGGCGCGGGCGGCCCGATAGTTTGAAGCGCGGCCTTGTTGCCCGCATTCCCCCTTTGCATTTTACCGAGGAGACATCATGACCACGCTCAACCGCGTTCCCTGCACCATTATCACCGGCTTTCTGGGCGCTGGAAAAACCACCTTGCTGCGTGGCCTTCTGGAAAAGCTCGATGGCAAGCGTCTCGCCATCATCGTCAATGAATTCGGCGATGTCGGTATTGATGGTGAAATCCTCAAGGGTTGCGGCATTGAAAGCTGCCCGGAAGAAAACATCGTGGAGCTGGCCAATGGCTGCATCTGCTGCACGGTAGCGGATGATTTTCAGCCCGCCATCGAGCAGATCCTGAGCCGCGAGCCACGCGTCGAGCATATTCTGATCGAAACGTCAGGCCTCGCGCTGCCTAAACCGCTGGTGCAGGCTTTCCAGTGGCCAGCGATCAAAAGCCGGGTGACGGTTGATGCGGTCGTGGCCGTGGCCGATGGTGCCGCCTTGGCAGACGGCATGGTATCGCATGATCTGGAAGCACTCGCTGCTCAGCGCCAGAATGACGAAGCGCTGGATCACGACGATCCTGTCGAAGAGGTGTTTGAGGACCAGATTGCCTGCGCCGATCTGATCGTCCTGACCAAGGGCGATCTGCTCGATGCCGCAGGGTTGGAGCGGGCGAAGGCGCATATCAACGCGCATCTTCCCAAGGCCGCCAAGATCATCGTGGCCGCCAATGGCGTAATCGATCCGGCCGTGCTGATCGGTCTTGGCCTTGCGGTGGAAGAGCATATCGAAAATCGCCACACCCATCACGACGATGAAGAAGATCATGATCATGACGAGTTCGACAGCTTCGTCGTGGAGCTGGACGCGGTAACGGATGCCGATGCGCTGGCCGCGCGCATTTCCGAAACAGCGGCCTCTGAAAACGTGTTGCGCATCAAGGGTTTCGTGGACGTATCGGCCAAGCCGATGCGGTTGCAGGTGCAGGCGGTCGGCTCACGCGTCAATCATTATTTCGACCGTCCCTGGGCCGCCGGTGAGGTGCGTCGCAGCCGTCTCGTAGTGATCGGTGAAAAGGGTCTCGACCGCGCAAAAATCGAGCGGATGCTGGCTGCCTGATCCATGCACATCCTCGCCACCACATCTTCGTCTCTGGACGATCTGATAGAGCCGGTTGATCTCGACCAAGGCGAGGTTGATGTGGTGGTGATGTCCTTTTCGGCGAGCGATCTGGGCGGCCTGGAGCGTGGGTGGCAGCGGAGCACGGATGGTTCTGTTTCATTCGTGTCCGCAAATCTTTTCGAACTGCGGCACCCCATGTCGGTTGATCTGTGGATCGAAAAGACTGCGGAACATGCAAAGCTGATCCTTATCCGGATTCTTGGCGGTGCCGACCGCTGGCGTTATGGCGTCGATGAGTTGTCCAGAATGGCGCGACGACGCGGCATCAAGCTGGTGCTTCTGCCGGGCGAATGCAGCGAGCGCGACGAGAAACTGGAAGCTGCGTCAACGGTCGACCTGCCGACCCAGTCCAAAATCCTGTCTTTCTTTCGGCAGGGCGGGCCGGAGAATATGGGCCGTGTGGCGAAAGGACTTGCAGCTTTTGCGCGAGGTGATGCCTGGCCAGATATCGAAGCAGAACCCCTGCCGAAATCCGGTTTCTACCGACCCGACGAGGGCGTTGTCGATCTATCCGAAGCGCTAAACGGGTTTTCAGACGACGCGCTCCTGCTGCCGATCCTGTTCTATCGTTCCATGCTGATGGCCGCTGATGTCGCTCCCATCGACGCGCTCTATGGCACGTTGCGCAAGCGTCGCTTCGCGCCACTTCCAGTCTTCGTCGGCGGTCTGAAGGATGCGGAAGCGATCCGGTTTCTGGAGGAAACACTCGCGCCACTGAAACCGGCGGCGATGATTGCGGCGACGGCTTTCGCCAGCCACGCCGATGGAGACGGCCATAGCCTGTTCGACCGGCTGGGTGTGGCGACGTTTCAGGTCATCATGGCCACCACGCGGTGGGATGGCTGGGCAGAAAGCATGCGCGGTCTCAACCCATCCGATCTTGCCATGCATGTGGTGCTGCCGGAACTGGATGGCCGGATTCTGGCCGGTGCCATTTCTTTCAAGCAGCCTGACCCGCAAGGCGGACGCGGCCTCGTTCATTGCTCCGAGCCGGATCGCGTCGAACAGGTTGCGGATCGTATCTCCGCGTTTCTGCGGCTGAAAGAGACTGCAGCATCGCAGCGGCGAATTGTCATTCTGATGCCGGATTATCCCGGTGCGGCACCGGGACGCACAGGTTACGCTGTCGGCCTCGACGTGCCGCAAAGCGTGCTGGAGATTTTGCACGATCTGCGCGAAGCCGGTTATGCGGTGGACAATATTCCTGACACGGCACGGGCATTGCTTGATTGCGTCGAGCGCGGGTCAGCCAGTTTCGGACTTGCTGAATATTCGACGTCTCGTCATGCCTTGCCGCAAGCCGCTAATCAGGCACTGGATGATACCTGGGGTGATGCGGACAAGGACGATGCCGTCGCTAACGACACATTTCACTTTCGTGCGGCTCGGTTCGGTTCCGTAACGGTTGCGTTGGCACCGGATCGTGGCCGCACCGAAGACCGGCGGGTGGATTATCACGACCCTGCCCTGCCACCCCGGCATGCGCTTGTCGCTTTCGGCGCATGGATGCGCCATAGCCTCGATGCGCATGCGATCATCCATGTCGGCGCGCATGGCACGCTGGAATGGTTGCCGGGCAAGACGGTGGCTCTCTCGCAAGCCTGCTTCCCGGAAATCGTCACTGGTGCGCTGCCGGTGATCTATCCGTTTATCGTTTCAAATCCCGGCGAAGCCGCGGTCGCCAAGCGTCGTATTGCTGCGGTGACCATCGGCCATATTCCGCCAGTGCTGGTGAATGCCGGGCTTACGAGCGAACAGATGGCGCTGGAACAGCTTGTCGATGAATATGCGCAGGCCGATGGGCTGGACCGCCGCCGCCGTGACAGGCTGGCGAAACTGATTGTCGAAAAGGCTCAAGAAACCGGGCTTGCCGGAGATGCCGGTGTCGGCACGCAGGACGATGCCGATACGGCTTTGTCGCGGATCGATGCGTTTCTCTGCGACCTCAAAGATTTCGCCATCAAGGATGGCCAGCATGTGTTTGGCCGCTGTGTGGATGATGAGCCTGATGTCCTCAGGCGAGACAGTGCCAAGGCAGAAAAAGCGGCGTTGCTGGCAGCGCTAGATGGGCAGCACATCACGCCCGGCCCTTCCGGCGCGCCGGCGCGCGGACGACTGGATGTGCTGCCGACAGGCCGCAATCTCTACGCTGCCGACCCGCGCACCATGCCGACCCCAACCGCTTTCGAGCTTGGCCGGATGGCGGGCGAAGAGGTGCTGCGGCATCATCTGCAAAGCCATGGTGATTGGCCTAAGCATATCGTGTTCGATCTCTGGGGCTCGGCATCCCTGCGCAATGGCGGCGAAGATGTGGGCCACGCGCTGCATCTGATGGGTGCGCGGCCGATCTACGATCAGGCTACGGGTCGCGTCACTGGCATCGAAGTGTTGCCTCCGGCCGTGCTGGGACGTCCCCGCGTGGATGTGACATTTCGCATTTCCGGCCTGTTCCGCGATATGTTTCCGGCGCTGATCGCTTTGCTCGACGCTGCGGCAAGGGCGATTGCACGGCGCGAGGAATCGCCTGGCGATAATCCCTTGGGAGAAGAGGCCGCCGGTCTCGGCCATATTCCCGCGCGGATCTTTGGCTCCGCGCCCGGCACTTATGGTGCGGGCATCGAAGAAAAGCTGGCCAATGGCCGTTGGGATGATCGGGAAGAGCTTGGCCAAATCTATCTCGATGCCGCAAGCCATGCCTTTGGCGGGGCGGATGGTCTTGGCGTGTTCACTGACGTCGGTTTTGCCGCACAGGTAGAGAAAGCCGACCTGCTGGTTCATACAGGAGATGATCCGGGGCGTGACCTGCTGGATGGATCCTCGGACGTTGCCTTCATCGGCGGTTTTGCAGCAGCCAAGGCAGCGCTTGGCCAATCGGCGGATGTGGTGGCGCTGGATACGACCGATCCGGCACGGCCTAGGGCTCGCTCCATTGCCCAGGCCATTACGCGTGTGGTGCGCGCCCGTGCCATTAATCCACGCTTCATTGCCGGGCAGATGCGGCATGGGCCGCGTGGTGCCTCTGAATTTGCCGAGACGGTCGATCGTCTCATCGGTTTTGCCGAGACGACCCATGCGGTGTCATCGTCCCTGATAGAAGCGCTCTACGATGCCTATTTCGGCGATGAAGAGGTGCGCGACTTCATTTTGCGGGAAAACCCGCAGGCAGCGGAGGTGATGGCGCAACGGTTTCTCTCCGCTCGTCGTCGCGGCCTTTGGCACAGTCGCCGCAATGCGGTGGACGCCGAACTGGAAATGCTGATCGCACCGAAACAGGCGAGGGTAAAGGCATGAGCGCCCGCCCTGTGGACGTCCAACCTTTTAAGCGCCGTGGCGTGTGCCCTGCTTTGTCTGCGCCCATGCAGACTGGGGATGGATTGCTGTCTCGTGTGGCGTTTGCGAGTGCGATTTCGCCTACGGATTTGGGGAGCCTGTGCGCTCTCGCCACTCGCCACGGCAATGGGTTGGTCGATATTACTGCACGCGGCGGTTTGCAGTTTCGCGGCCTGACGGAGGGAAGTGCTGTGGCGCTGGAGGTCGATGTTCTGGGGCTTGGCCTGCCGCTGCGGCAAGGGTTGGCGGTGGAAACGTCGCCGCTTGCGGGCATGGATGAGACGGCAGTTGCCGATACGCGCGACATTGTGAGCCGGATATCTGAAACGGCTGCGACGCTTGGTCTTGATGATCGTCTGGCGGCGAAAATGTCCGTGATCATTGATGGCGGCGGGCATGTGCAGATGGGTGAACTGCTCGCAGATATCAGGCTGAAGGCGGTCAGGCCTGATGATGGCATTTTCTGGCTTTTGATGCTGGGTGGCGCGCAAGACAAGGGTTTGAAGGCCGGTCTGCTGCGGGCGGATGATGCAGTTGATGTTGTTATCGAGCTGCTTTCCTGTCTGGCGGAACGGGGACCGGATGCGCGGGGGCGTGATCTTGAGATTGAGACGGTTCGACGGATTTGTGGAGAGCGGTTGCTTGAGCGTGCTGTCGATGTGGCACCGGCACGGGTTTCATCTCCGTCTGGTTTGATGCGCTTGGTAGACTACATCCATCGTCCTTCAATATCGCCACTGACAAACAACCGCTTCGCCGCAGCACTGGCACCAGCCTTTGGGCAGATATCAGCAGAAGCACTTGCCGCTCTCTGCCGCCAAGCATCTGATCTTGGCATAAAACTCATCAGGTTTGGTCCGGCACACGGACTGTTTTTCATCGGCACAGAGGATGCCTGCCAAGCTCTCCTTGCCCGAGCCGACGACGCAGGTTTCGTCACCACTGCCGATGATCCACGTTCGGCAATTGCCGCCTGTGCCGGGAAACCGGCTTGTGCTTCAGCCTTCATCGCCACGCGGGCGCTGGCAGAAGACGCCGTCATCGAGATTGCCGGCTTGCTGGATGGGTCTCTCACGCTCCATCTTTCCGGATGCGGGAAGGGTTGCGCCCACCCGACGTCTGCGCTTCTTGCCTTTTCAGGCAGCGTTGAAGGCCTGGCATTCACCTATTCAGGCCGCGCTAGTGACATTCCAGACGTAGTTTTGCCACTCGTAGAGCAGAAGGCCGCATTTTCGCGACTTGCTCGACTATATGAAAAAGAACATAAGCCCGGAGAAAATGCCCGCGCCCTGCTTGCCCGTCTTGGCAGGCAAACGATCGTTGCGGCGCTCCGACAGGATGATCGATGACTGAATACGACTATATTCGCGATGGTAACGCGATCTACGAGCGCTCCTTCGCGATGGTGCGGGAAGAGGCGGATCTGTCTGCCTTCACGCCCGACCAGGCCGAGATTGCCATCCGCATGATCCACGCCTGTGGGCTTGTCGAGGCCGCACAGCATTTTCGGTTTTCACCGGATTTCGTGTCTGCTGCGCGCGGTGCGCTCGAGGCGGGCAAGCCTGTTTTATGTGACGCCGAAATGGTGGCCCATGGCGTGACACGGGCGCGTCTACCCGCCCGAAATGAAGTGATTTGCACGCTACGCTATCCACAAACACCGGAACTGGCAAAGGCAATCGGCAATACCCGTTCTGCTGCAGCCCTTGATCTTTGGGGCGATAAATTGGATGGCGCGGTGGTCGCTATCGGGAACGCGCCGACAGCTTTGTTTTACCTCCTGGAAATGCTGGAGCGTGGTGCGCCGCGTCCCGCCGCCATCATCGGTATGCCGGTCGGTTTCGTGGGTGCGATGGAATCGAAAGACGCGCTGGCGGAAAGCCCTCTGCGCATTCCCTACGCCATCGTCAACGGTCGCCTTGGCGGTTCTGCGATGACGGCAGCGGCGGTGAATGCCGTGGCGAGGCCCGGACTATGAGTGCTGCACTGTTTGATCCCGCACCCCATAAGGTATTGAAGGGAAAGCTGATCGGTGTCGGTACCGGACCGGGTGACCCCGAACTTTTGACGCTGAAGGCGGTGCGCGCCATCGAGAACGCCGATGTCGTCGCTTTCTTCTGCAAGAAGGGCAGCAAAGGCAATGGACGCGGCATTGTCGAAAGCTTCATCCGCTCCGGTACGCTGGAAATGCCGCTGGTCTATCCGGTGACGGTGGAGAGCGACAAAAACGGCGATGACTATCGCGGCGCGATTGCCGGATTTTTCGATCAGTCTGCCAGAGATATTGCCGTGCACTTAGATGCCGGGCGCAATGTTGCGGTGTTGTCCGAGGGCGATCCGCTGTTTTACGGTTCCTACATGCACCTGCATTTGCGGCTTGCACCGTCCTATCCGGCAGAGGTCGTGGCAGGGATTACCGCCATGTCCGGCTGCTGGTCCATGGCCGGTTTGCCGCTGGTGCAGGGTGATGACATCTTGAGTGTCCTACCCGGTACGCTCGGCGAAGACAGGCTGACCGAGCGTTTGTCCGGCACGGATGGTGCCGTGATCATGAAGGTCGGGCGCAACCTGCCGAAAATTCGCCGCGCGCTGGAAAAGGCGGGCAAGCTCGAAAGCGCGCTTTATGTGGAGCGTGGCACGATGGCAAACGGTCACGCGATGCGGCTTGTTGAGCATGATGGTTCGCCCGCGCCATATTTCTCGCTGGTGCTGGTTCCGGGCTGGAAAGACAGGCCGGTGGGTGGAGAGACCTTATGAGCGGACGTCTCACCGTCGTTGGGCTTGGTCCCGGTAATCTTGGGCAAATTACGCCGGAAGCGCTGGATGCCGTGCGTGAGGCGGAAGACTTTTTTGGCTACATTCCCTATCTCGATCGCCTCTCGCTTGCGCCGCATCAACGCCGCCATGCATCCGACAATCGCGAGGAAATCTCCCGCGCTGAGGCTGCGCTGACGATTGCAGCGGCCGGCGGCAAGGTTTGTGTGGTGTCGGGTGGCGATCCCGGTGTTTTCGCCATGGCGGCGGCGGTGTGTGAGGCAATTGAAGCTGGCCCTGCGGAATGGCGCGACATCGATTTTCGCGTCGTTCCTGGCGTCACGGCCATGCTGGCGGTTGCCGCGCGCGCCGGTGCGCCGCTGGGGCATGATTTCTGCGCCATTTCGCTTTCGGACAATCTCAAACCATGGTCGCTGATCGAGAAGCGGTTGATTGCGGCGGCTGACGCCGGTTTCGTGATGGCGTTCTATAATCCCGTCAGCAAGGCGCGACCCCACCAGCTGGCAACGGCGTTCGATGTGCTGCGCGCTCATCTTCCTGGCTCTGTGCCGGTTATATTCGGACGTGCTGCCGGGCGGTCAGATGAGCGTATGCGTGTTGTGCCGCTTGCTGATGCGGTCAGCGATATGGCGGATATGGCGACTTGCGTCATTGTCGGTTCGGTGGAAACACGGTTGATCGAACGCGACGGACAGATGCCGATCGTCTATTCGCCGCGCTCTTCCAAAAGGGAAAGCTGATGGTGGATGGCGGCCAGCGCGGCGTCTATAGTTGGCACCGTTGGGTTGCGGGCCAACGCCGGTCGCGCAATCATCAGCACCCTGATGCCAAGCTGGCGCGCCGCTTCGATCTTCGCATAGGCCGCTGTGCCACCGGAATTCTTGGAAACGATGAACGCGATGCGGTTTTCACGCAGCAGGTTGATTTCGTCCTCAACCGTGAAGGGTCCGCGCGCCGTGATGTAACGCGCATGCGGAACGTCGAGCGGGGGTTTCACGGGGTCGACACTGCGGATGAGATAATGGTGTTGCGGCGCGGCTTCGAAGGGCAAAAGCTCCTGACGACCCAGCGCGAGAAAGGCGTTTTTGTACTCTGCCCCGAGAGCGCTGACGGCGCTTTCTACATCTTCAACGCTTTGCCAGTCATCACCTGCCTGCTTTTCCCAAGCGGGACGTTCCAGCGTCACCAGCGGCACATGCGCGATCTCTGCGGCCTGAACGGTGTTTGCGGAGATGCGCGCCGCGTAGGGGTGGGTGGCATCCACCAGCAGATCGAAGGCGTGTTCGGTGATAAAGGTGGCCAGTCCGCCTGCTCCGCCAAAGCCGCCGGTTCGCATCGGCACCGGTTGTGGAACCGGGTCGCGGGTGCGGCCCGCCATGGACAGCAACAAACGGTAGCCGGAGTCTTCAGCCAGTTTTCCAGCCAGAATGCGGGCATCCGCCGTGCCGCCGAGAATGAGTATGGAGCGTGTCATGGCGTCTGAATATGCCGGAATGGATGCCGCATCCACTGAAAAGGCGAAAAAGCCATGGCTTTCCATCGTTGGTATTGGCGAAGATGGGCTTGGTGGACTGGGTGATGATGCGCGGCGCGCTATTGAGGCCGCTGATTTCGTGTTTGGCGGCAAGCGGCATCTGGCGCTGGCCGCGGATGGGATCATGGGAGAGGCGCGGTCCTGGCCGGTGCCTTTCGATGTCGCTGTGGCCGATGTCGTGGCGCTGCGGGGCCGAAAGGTTTGTGTGCTTGCCTCTGGTGATCCGTTTTTTTACGGTGTCGGTGTGACCTTGTTTCGGCATGTGGCTGCTGAGGAAACCGTGTCCTACCCTGCCCCATCGGCTTTTTCGCTTGCCGCATCACGGCTTGGCTGGGCGTTGCAGGATGCGGAATGCGTTTCGCTACATGGCCGTTCGATTGATCTCATTCGCCCGTATTTGCAGCCCGGCGCGAAGCTCATCGTGCTGACATCGGATGAAAAAGCACCTGCCCTTTTGGCGCGACTTTTGTGCGAGGCCGGGTTCGGTCGCTCGGATTTCAGGCTGCTGGAGGCCTTGGGCGGACCGCGTGAAAATGTCCGGCATGGCAAGGCGGCGGAATTTTCGGCTTCTGATGTTGATCCGCTAAATGTCGTGGCAATCGATGTTGTTGCGGATGAAACGGCGCGTGTTCTGGCCTATACGCAGGGGCTGGACGATGCATTGTTCGAGCATGACGGCCAGATGACCAAACGGGAAATCCGTGCGGTGACGCTGTCGTCTCTAGCTCCGCGCCATGGTGAGTTGCTGTGGGATATTGGGGCCGGTTCCGGCTCTATCGGCATCGAGTGGATGCTGGCGCATCCGTCGCTGCGGGCCATTGGCATCGAGCAGCACCCGGAACGGGCTGAACGCGCCACGCGCAATGCGCAGGCCTTTGGCGTGCCGGGGCTGGAGGTGGTTATCGGGCAGGCACCGGAGGCTTTCGAGGGTTTACCGACGCCGGATGCGATCTTTATCGGTGGCGGTGGCAGCGAGCATGGTGTGCTGGACGGTGCCATCAAAGTGCTGAAACCCGGCGGGCGGCTGGTTGCCAATGCGGTGACGCTGGAAATGGAAGCCATGTTGCTGGCGGCGCAGGCACGACTTGGTGGTTCTCTGATCCGGCTTGAGGTTTCTCGTGCGTCACTGGTCGGTTCCATGCAGGGCTGGCGTCCGGCCATGCCGGTCACGCAATGGGCATGGGTCAAGCCGTGATTGTTGCCGGGATCGGGTGCCGCAGAGGAACGAGTGCAGAGATGATCATTGCCGCGCTGGACGAGGCATCACTGATCCATAATGTGAAGATCGATTTTATCGCGACTGCGCCCATCAAAGCTGACGAGCCGGGTTTGCTAGAGGCGGCGATGCGGCTCGGTATGGCATTCGTCGTGGTAGCGCAGGCGGATTTCGAACAAGCGAGTGTTCGAACGATAACCCAATCGGCCACGAGCCTGAAACATTCGGGCTCTCGCAGCCTCAGCGAAGCATCGGCTCTTGCTGCTCTGGGACCCCATTCAAGACTTATCGCCCCGCGTATGGTGATCGGCGATATTACGGTGGCGATTGCCACGTCTGGAGACGAACAATGACGGTTCATTTTATCGGTGCCGGTCCGGGTGCGGCTGATCTTATCACGGTGCGTGGGCGCGACCTGATCGCCGCCTGCCCAGTCTGCCTCTATGCGGGATCGCTGGTGCCGAAAGCCTTGCTGGGTTATTGCCCTGATGGTGCGCGCATCGTCGATACGGCAGCGTTATCGCTTGACGATATCGAGGCGGAATATGTGACGGCAGCCCGGGATGGAAAGGATGTAGCACGGCTACATTCCGGTGATCTCTCAGTCTGGAGTGCGATGGGCGAGCAAATCCGCCGTCTGGATCGGCTGGGGCTGGATTATACGGTCACGCCCGGCGTTCCCTCGTTTGCCGCTGCTGCTGCGACGTTGCGGCGTGAGCTTACGGTGCCGGAGGTGGCACAAAGCCTTGTTTTGACGCGTATCTCAGGCCGTGCGTCCAAAATGCCGGAGAGGGAGACGCTGAAGGCATTCGGTGCGACGGGGGCGACGCTGGCCATTCATCTGGCCATCCACGCCATTGCCAAGGTGGTAGAGGATTTGACGCCGCTTTATGGGGCCGATTGCCCGGTTGCCATCGTCGTGCGGGCATCGTGCCCGGAAGAACGGATTATTCGTGGTACGTTGGGCGACATAGAGGCCAAACTTACTGAGGAACCGGTGGAGCGCACGGCGCTTATCTTCGTTGGCAAAGGATTGGTTTCAGAGGATTTTCGCGAGAGCGCGCTCTACAGCACGGATTATGTGCGCCGGTTCCGTTCGCCGGACGGAAAAGCCGAGACGTGATGGGAGGGCGCAAAGCCGAAGCGCCCTTTCAAATCTCCATCCCGGTTGAACACCAGAATTTCTAGCACCGTCTCAGGCACGTTGAGCGCGTCTGCAGCCGTTTTCCACGCATTCTCGGCGACGATATTGCCGAGATCGATCCCCGCGCTGCCCGCCATGGTGAAGGCATGCGCCACCGTGTTGGCATTTCGGATCAAGTCTGCCAGCGCCTCATCCCCGCCCGCGTCTGTCGCGAGTTTCGCCAGCGCATCTAGATCGGCAAGGCCGCGTTTGGAGTGAACGTCCAGCATGCCCTGCGCCAGCTTGGTCATCTTGGCGACACCGCCTGCGATCGTCAATTTTTCGACGGGGTGCGTGCGCAGGTATTTCAGCATGCCTCCAATGAAATCACCCATGTCGATCAGGGCTGTTTCCGGCAGTCCATGAAGCGCCTGTCCGGCTTTTTCCGAAGCGTTGCCGGTGGCACCGAGAATATGGGGCAAGCCTTCGGCGCGCGCCACGTCGATGCCGCGCCAGATGGAATGAATCCAGGCTGAGCAGGAAAACGGAATGACGATGCCGGTGGTGCCGAGAATGGAAATGCCGCCGAGGATGCCAAGCCTGCCATTCAGGGTTTTTTCGGCAATCTTTTCGCCGTTCTCGACAGAGATTTCCACTTCGAAATCGGCGTTTTCGCCCGCGACTTCGTGGATCGCCATCTCGATCATCTTGCGCGGCACGGGGTTTATGGCGGGTTCACCCACGGCCAGTGGCAGGCCGGGCCGGGTGACGGTGCCGACGCCCCTGCCCGCCTTGAAGGTGATGCCGGTACCGGGTTTTCCAGGCCGCACGGTGCTTTCAATCAATGCGCCGTGGGTCACATCCGGGTCGTCACCGGCATCCTTGATGACGCCAGCGCGGGCAAAACCGTCACCATTTTGCCGGGTGGCCAACGAAAAGCCGATACGCTTGCCGCTTGGAAGTTCGATCTCGACAGGGTATGGAAAGTCACCGGTCAGCAATGCGGCGCAGGCAGCTTTTGCCGCCGCCGTGGCGCAGGCACCGGTCGTCCAGCCGCGACGCAGATTTTTTCCATCCGTTTCCATCGTGTTTCTATAGCGGTTACGGGTTTGTCCGTCATCGGGAAACAACAGGCAGTGTGCATGTCGAGACCGCTTATTTTCAAACAGGCTAAGCCATGACGGCACGAGCAATCATCATCGGTGCGCCGCGTTCCGGCTCCGGCAAGACCAGCGTCACAATCGGTCTGTTGCGCGCTTTCGCACGGCGTGGCGTCAAGGTGCGCGGTATCAAGACCGGGCCGGATTATATCGATCCGGGGTTTCATGCCTTCGCTGCGGGAACGCCGGGCCTTAATCTCGATAGCTGGGCCATGCAGCCGGATTTGCTGCGGCATCTGTTTGCGCAGCAGGCGTGTGATGCCGAACTGGTGTTAATAGAGAGTGCGATGGGACTGTTCGATGGCATTGTGGTGCCGGACAACCGAACCGGCTCTGCGGCTGATCTGGCACGTTTGTTCGGCATTCCCTGTTTGCTGGTGCTGGATATATCCGGCCAGTCCCAGACGGCTGCTGCCGTGGCACGTGGTTTTGCCCATTACGATCCAGCCGTCACAATGTCAGCCGTGGTGCTGAACCGCGCAGGCAGTGAGAGACACCGCACGTTGTGTGCAGAGGCAATCGAAAAGGTCGGCCTGCCGGTTGCCGGTTGCGTGATGCGCGATCCTTCGCTGGTTTTGCCGGAGCGGCATCTGGGACTGGTGCAGGCCAGCGAACATCCGGAAATCGACGCGCATATCGAACGTCTTGCCGATGCAATGGAAAAAGCGATCGATCTTGACGCAATTTTTGCATTGGCGCGCCCGGTGGATGTGCCGCAGGGATCGGTTGATGCGGCGATTGATCCACCCGGCCAGCGCATCGCGCTGGCGCAAGATGCCGCCTTCACCTTTCTTTATCCGCATCTCCAGCGCCACTGGCGGGAAGCGGGTGCCGAAATCGTGCCGTTTTCCCCGTTGACTGATGAAGGCCCGGATGCATTGTGTGATGTCTGCTGGTTGCCGGGTGGATATCCTGAGCTTTATGCGGGACAGCTTGCTGCCGCCAACAATTTCAAATCGGGGCTGGCCCGGTTTTCACAAATGAAGCCGGTCCATGGTGAATGCGGTGGTTACATGGTGCTGGGTGCCGGGCTGGAAGATGCGGACGGTGTGATGCACAAGATGACCGGGCTTCTTTCCCATGCGACAAGCTTTTCCAAACGCAAGATGAACCTTGGGTATCGGCAGGCGAAGATCACCGCCGATGGTCCGCTTGGGCGAGCCGGTGAAGTGTTGCGCGGCCACGAATTTCATTATGCGCGCGTGATCGATCCAGGCCATGATCTGGCCTTTGCGGAGATTGCGGACGGGCAAGGCAAGCCGCTTGGACTGTCCGGTGGCCGGCGTGGGCTGGTTACGGGTACGTTTTTTCACGCCATTGCCAAAGGTTAAATTTTTCTCATCAATGATGCAGTGGAGCAAACGCGCTTTGCTCCCTATATTGCTTTTGAGTGCTGAATGCTTGCGCTCTACCAATTGAACAAGGACAGATTTTCATGACCGAAAAATCCCCCGAAAATAACTTTCCCGCCGGTTACGAACCAGCCGAAGTCTGGGAATGGGAAAAGGGCAATGGTGGTCAGTTTGCCAATATCAACCGCCCGATTGCCGGCCCGACCCATGACAAGGCATTGCCTGTCGGCAAACATCCGCTGCAGCTGTATTCGCTGGCGACGCCGAACGGCCAGAAGGTCGGCATCATGCTGGAAGAGCTGCTGGCAGCGGGCCACACGGGTGCGGAATATGACGCATGGCTGATCAAGATCAGCGATGGCGACCAGTTCGGATCGGATTTCGTCAAGGCCAACCCGAATTCCAAAATTCCGGCATTGGTAGACCATTCCGCGCCAGAGCCGACGCGGGTTTTCGAAAGCGGCGCCATTCTGCTTTATCTTGCAGAAAAATTCGGCGCGTTTCTACCGGCAGATCACAAGGGCCGCACCGAGGCGATCAATTGGCTGTTCTGGCAAATGGCATCCGGCCCCTATCTAGGCGGTGGTTTCGGGCACTTCTACGCTTACGCGCCACTTCACATCAAATATGCCATCGACCGTTTTGCGATGGAAGCCAAGCGACAGCTTGACGTGCTGGACCGTCATCTGGCAGAGAACCAGTATCTGGCCGGTTCGGAATATTCGATCGCGGACATCGCCGTCTGGCCATGGTATGGCAATCTGGCCCGTGGACAATCTTATCCGAAGGCCGATGTTTTCCTTGATGTGAAAAGCTATAAGCATCTTCAGCGTTGGGCGGCTGAGATCGCGGAACGTCCTGCGGTAAAGCGCGGTCGGATGGTCAACAAGGCAACCGGCGATCTATCGGAACAATTGCACGAACGCCACGATGCGTCTGACTTCGAGACGAAGACCCAGGACAAAATCGGCAAAGCATAAGGAATAAACGATGGCAAAGCTGCCTGAAATGACGAAACACCGTGGCTTTCCATCTGGCATGCCGAGCACGGGCATTCAGTTCACCATACGCCGCGCAAATCCGCGCGGCGTGACGCCTGTCAAATTCATTCCGCGACGCGCCCGCAACGACTCGGCAGAGCATAAGGTGGACGCGGCCTTCATGCACGCGCTCTGGCATCAGTTCGGCAACGAGCCGTTCGAGCGTGGAAACCTCGATGCGGCCCGTCTCAGCCTGCTTTTCGGGCGCGAAGTGCTGCCCGCGGACAAGAATTTCGATCCTCTGTCCTACGAATCCATGCTGGTGATCGATGAACGGGTTGCACGGCAGAACTTTCCGGAATCCTTCGAGAATTACTTTCAGATCGACTGAAACATCCGCTGCAATAAAGTGGAGCGGGCAGAGAAAGTTTCTGTGCTTCAACTGATTGAAATGTTATAGAGCACGCCAGTTTCATCGTTTTCGGCGTCTGCCATGATCAGGCATTTCATCTGCAGTCTTGCTGCTTGCGTTTTTATCCTGCTGCCTGCTGGTATTGGTATCAGCGAGCCTGCGCATGGCGGGGAAGATTATGCCACGCTGGAAAAGCTGGGCGCTGCGCTCTTCAACGACACCGACCTTTCCATGAACCGCACCATGTCCTGCTCCACATGTCATATGGAAGCTGTCGGGTTCACGGATGCACGCGAGAGCGACAAGGTTGGACATGATGTCTCCTTGGGCGATGATGGCAGCTCGCTGGGCGATCGCAACGCGCCAAGTGCCGCCTATGCGAAATTCTCTCCGCCCTTTGGCAGGAACGCGGCTGGCGAATATGTCGGCGGTCAGTTCTGGGATGGGCGGGCATCGTCTCTGGAAGATCAGGCCGCTGGCCCGCCGCTGAACCCGATTGAAATGGGGATGCCCGACAAGGCCACCGTAGCAAAGCGGCTGAAAGAAAATCCGGATTATGCGGCAGCGTTCGGCACGCAATTCGGTGGCGATGTGTTCAAGAGCGACGACACAGCCTTTGCGGCAATGAAAAAGGCGCTAGCGGCTTTCGAGAGATCTGATGCGTTTTCCACGTTCGATTCGAAGTATGACCGCTTCCTGCGCGGCGAGGAAAAGCTGACAGATCAGGAAGAGCTGGGCCGCGTCTTGATGTCATCCAGCCAGTTCACAAACTGTAACACATGTCATGAGATCAAGGGTGCAAACGGCCTGTCCGATGGTGTCTTCACCAACCACAAATATTTCAATATTGGTGTTCCCGCCAACAAGAATGTGCGGGCAGCAAACGGTTCAAAGCCGGATGCCGTCGATCTGGGGCTGGCACAAAATCCCGTCGTGGCGGGTGACCCGGCCCAGCGCGGCAAGTTCAAGGTGCCGACCCTGCGCAATGTGGCCGTGACCGGCCCTTATATGCACAATGGCGTGTTCAAGGATTTGCGCACGGTCGTGCTGTTCTACGTGAAATACAAAAGCAAGAAGGCCAGCCGTCAGGTCAACCCGGAAACGGGGCAGGCGTGGGACGCACCCGAGGTGCCCGAAAACATCGCCATGACGGAGCTGACGGCGGCACCTGCGCTGGATGACAAGCGTGTCGATGCCGTCGTCGCGTTTCTAAAAACGCTGACGGACAAGAGATATGAGCATCTCTTGTCAAATGAGAATACTGGGCAAGGCGCGATGCCCCCTGCCCAACCAGCTGCGCTTACGCAAAAAGCGCCTTGAACTCTTCCAGAACCGCATCACCCATCTCGGACGTGCTGACCTGCTTGCTGCCATCCGATACGATATCTGCGGTGCGGATGCCCTTGTCCAGAACGTTGGCGATGGCAGTTTCCAGCTTGGTGGCCTCATCCACCATGTTGAACGAATACCGCAGGCACATGGCGAAGGACGCGATCATGGCGATGGGGTTGGCAATGCCTTGGCCTGAGATATCGGGCGCAGAGCCATGCACGGGCTCATACATCGCCTTGCGCTTGCCGGTCTTGGCATCCGGCGCGCCAAGCGAGGCGGATGGCAGCATGCCGAGGGAACCAGTCAACATGGCGGCAACGTCAGACAACATATCTCCGAACAGGTTGTCGGTGACGATAACGTCGAACTGCTTTGGCTTGCGCACGAGTTGCATACCACCGGCGTCGGCCAGCATATGTTCAAGCTGGACGTCGTTATACTTAGCGGCATGGGTTTCTGTGACGACCTGGTTCCACAACACGCCTGATTTCATGACGTTGCGCTTTTCCATGGAGCAAACGCGGTTGCCACGGGTGCGGGCCAGCTCGAAAGCGACACTGGCGATGCGTTCGATTTCGAACGTGTCATAGATCTGCGTATCGATGCCGCGCTTCTGGCCGTTGCCCAGATCGATGATCTGCTTCGGCTCACCGAAATAAACGCCACCCGTCAATTCACGAACGATGAGAATATCAAGACTCTCGACCAGTTCCTGCTTGAGCGAAGATGCGGCAGCCAGCGCCGGATAGCAGATGGCGGGACGCAGGTTGGCGAACAGCTCCAAATCCTTGCGCAGGCGCAAAAGACCGGATTCGGGGCGCACTTCATAGGGCACGCTATCCCACTTGGGACCGCCGACTGCGCCGAACAGAATGGCGTCTGTGGCCAGCGCCTTTTCCATGTCCGTGTCGGAAATCGCCACGCCATGCGCATCATAGGCGCTGCCGCCGACGAGGCCTTCTTCAGTCTCGAAGCCAGCGGCCTTTTCGCTGTTCAGATAATCGATCAGCTTGCGGACTTCCGCCATGGCTTCGGGGCCGATGCCGTCACCAGGCAGCAGGAAAAGCGTGCGCACTGTCATGATAATCCTCCTTGGCCACGACGCAAAACCACGGGTGGTTTTCAAAGCGGCGGGCGCGTCAAAAATCTTGACCCTGCAGCATCAACGTTGCGGGGTGCGGGCTTCTTAGCGGTGGAGATGGCCTATTTCAAGGAAGACTGGCGCCGATTTGGTACGGTTAAGGACCAGATGGCCTCGAATGCGTGCGAAAGCGCCTATGCCCAGGGCCGAGCAGAGGCATTGGTCTTTTCGAACGTGTCGATCGCACCGGCATGTTCCAGCGTCAGGCCGATGTCATCGAGACCGTTCAGCATGCAGTGGCGCTTGAATTCATCCAGCTCAAAGGTAATCGTGCCACCATCCGGGCCGCTGATTTCAAGGTTTTCTAGATCGACCGTCACGACGGCGTTGGAGCCGCGCGATGCGTCGTCCATCAGCTTTTCCAAATTCTCAGGGCTGACGATGATAGGCAGGATGCCGTTCTTGAAACAGTTGCTGTAGAAAATATCGGCAAAGCTGGTGGAGATCACGCAGCGAATGCCGAAATCCAACAATGCCCAAGGCGCATGTTCGCGCGAGGAACCGCAACCGAAATTGTCACCGGCAACGAGGATCTGGGCATTGCGATAGGCAGGCTTGTTCAAAACGAAATCCGGGTTCGGCGAACCATCTTCCAGATAACGTGACTCGGCAAACAGGCCTGTACCCAGACCGGTACGCTTGATGGTTTTGAGGTAATCCTTCGGAATGATCATGTCCGTGTCGATGTTGACGACCGGCATAGGGGCGGCAACACCCGTCAGTTTCGTGAATTTTTCCATCTCTCACTCCGAAATTATGCAGGTCAGCATAGGGCACTTGGCTGCATTAGCGCAAAATCGGTGCTATTTGAAGGCCAATCCGTACGAAGGCGGTACGCTATGTGAGGGACGGAACACGTGGCCTAGCGCCAGGCGAAGCCGAGTTTGCGCAGTTGTACGCCTGCGAAGTCTTCCATGCCCTCTGCCACGTCCTTGCCCCCGTGAGAGCGGAAGAAACGGTTGGCGACATCGCTGTCCTCCAGGCACCAAACGACGACGCCCTTGCAGCCCAGAGACTTGAGCAGACGCCGCGCTTCGGTAAACAGAACGGAGCCAAGGCCCATGCCCTGATATTCCGGTTGCAGATAAATCTCGTATATTTCGCCGTCATAGGGCAGGCCGCGGGCGCGGTTGAGGCCGAGTGTCGCATAGCCCGCGATGACGCCTGCTATTTCCACCACCAACATGGTGGCCGAACCACGCGCCGCCTTGCGCCACCACATTTCATTGCGACGATCTACCATTTGCCGCAGCGGCTTATGGGGGATGAGACCCGCATAGGCCTGCTGCCAGGAGGACCTATGCGCGTCAGAAATGGCGCGCGCATCGTCCGGCTCTGCTCGGCGAATGTCTATGGATAACGTTTTCATAACGCGATTCTGATCCCGGCGCAGAAAACTTACCAGCCATAAAGGTTAACGGCTTTGAGCTTACCCACAGCCTATTCATGTGGATGATGGTAAAAAATTAACGCTATATTTACCACTGACGCAAGCCGGACCCGAAGCAGTCCCGTGAATAAATGCCGGGGACGAACGATAAAATGACAGGCAACAAAAAACCCGGCGCTGTGGCCGGGTTCTTCGAAGTTGAAATTTACATGACAATCAGCCAGCAAGCTTTGCCTTGTCGAAACGCTTGCGGTCGTTCGCATCCAGGAACATCTTGCGCAGACGAATGGACTTCGGCGTCACTTCCATCAGTTCGTCGTCCTGAATCCACGACAGGGCGCGGTCGAGCGTCATACGGATCGGCGGTGTCAGCTTCACGGCTTCATCCTTGCCAGCTGCACGGATGTTGGTGAGCTGCTTGCCCTTGAGAACGTTGACTTCAAGGTCGTTGTCACGGGTGTGGATGCCGATGATCATGCCAGCGTAAACCTTTTCGCCGGGCTCGATCATCATCGGGCCGCGATCTTCCAGGTTGAACATGGCGTAGGCAACGGCTTCGCCGGAACCGTTCGACAGAAGAACGCCCTGAACGCGACCAGCGATAGCGCCCTTGAACGGCTGGTAGGAGTGGAACAGACGGTTCATGATCGCCGTGCCGCGTGTGTCCGTCAGCAGTTCGGACTGGTAGCCGATGAGGCCACGCGTTGGAGCCAGAAACTTCAGGCGAATGCGGTTGCCGCCGGATGGACGAAGCTCGGTCATTTCTGCCTTGCGCTCGGACATCTTCTGAACAACGATACCGGAATGCTCTTCATCCACGTCGATGACGACTTCTTCGATCGGCTCGATGGTCTGACCGTTCTCATCCTTCTGCATGACGACGCGTGGACGCGACACGGCAAGCTCGAAGCCTTCGCGACGCATGGTCTCGATCAGAACGGCCAGCTGCAATTCGCCACGGCCTGATACGAAAAACGAGTCCTTGCCTTCGGCTTCTTCAATCTTCAGCGCAACGTTGCCTTCGGCTTCCTTGTACAGGCGATCGCGGATAACGCGCGATGTCACCTTGTCGCCTTCGGTGCCAGCCAGTGGGCTGTCGTTGACGATGAAGGACATCGTAACCGTTGGCGGATCGATTGGCTGTGCGGTCATGGCTTCGGTGATGGAAGGGTCACAGAAGGTGTCGGCAACGGTGCCCTTGGAAAGACCAGCGATAGCAACGATGTCGCCTGCATGGGCTTCATCAATCGCTGTGCGCTCGATGCCGCGGAATGCGAGGATTTTTGAGATACGACCGGTTTCGATGGTCTTGCCATCCTGGCCCAGAACCTTGACGGCCTGGTTCGGCTTGATCGAACCGGACGCGATACGGCCTGTGATGATGCGACCGAGGAACGGGTTGGCTTCGAGAATCGTGCCGATCAGGCGGAACGGGCCTTCTTCAACCGTTGGCTCAGGCACGTGCTTAAGAACGAGGTCGAGCAGCGGCGCAAGACCTTCATCCTTTGGACCTTCGGGGTTGACGTTCATCCAGCCATCACGACCGGATCCGTAAAGGATCGGGAAGTCCAGCTGTTCGTCCGTCGCATCGAGGTTCGCGAAAAGGTCGAACACTTCGTTGATGACTTCTTCGTGGCGGCCATCGGGACGGTCGATCTTGTTGATTGCAACGATTGGGCGAAGACCAACCTTGAGCGCCTTGGAGACCACGAATTTGGTCTGCGGCATCGGGCCTTCAGACGAGTCGACCAGAACGATCGCGCCATCCACCATCGACAGGATACGCTCGACTTCACCACCGAAGTCGGCGTGGCCGGGGGTGTCGACGATGTTGATGCGAACACCCTTCCACTCGACAGACGTTGCCTTGGCGAGAATGGTGATGCCGCGTTCTTTTTCGAGGTCGTTACTGTCCATGACGCGCTCTGCAACGCGCTGGTTTTCGCGGAACGAACCGGACTGTTTCAGAAGCTCGTCAACGAGCGTCGTTTTGCCATGGTCAACGTGCGCGATAATCGCGATGTTGCGAATTGCCATTGTTCAATATCTCTGAAGTTGGGGCGTCATATCTTGGATGCGCCAATTTAGTCTGGCGGGCCTATAACCTTTTTTTTGCAAAAGCGAAAGGGGGGCCTAGGACATAAGCCCCTTGCAGAAACGCGATAGCAGAGTTTTATGACAGTTTTCGGGTGCCGTTTGAAAGGCTCAGCCTAGAACCAGCCCGCGCTTTTTCAGCATCGCATCGGGGCTTGGCATCTTGCCGCGAAATGCCTTGTAGGTTTCTTCAGCGTCGATGGAGCCGCCGACGGAGTAGATGTTGTTTTTCAGCTTGCGGGCCATGTCAGCGTTGAAAGCATCACCGGTTTCCTCGAAGGCGGCAAAGGCATCAGCGTCGAGAACCTCCGACCACATGTAGGAGTAATAACCGGCGGAATATCCATCACTGGAAAACACGTGCTGGAAATGCGGCGTGGCATGGCGCATGACCATGGATTTTGGCATGTTGAGGGATGCCAGAACCTCAGTCTGAACGGCCATCGGATCATCAACCGCACCCCGCGTATGGAATGCCATGTCCACCAGTGCGGATGAGGTGAACTCGACGGTATTGAAACCGGCGTTGAAGGTCTGTGCTGCGAGCACCTTGTCCAGCAGCGCCTTTGGCATCGGTGCGCCAGTTTCGTAATGCAGGGCGTATTTTTCGAGGATTTCCGGCACGGTCAGCCAGTGTTCGTAAAGCTGCGATGGCAGTTCCACGAAATCGCGGGAGACGCCCGTTCCAGAAACGGAAGGGTAGGTGACATTGGATAGCATGCCGTGCAGCGCGTGGCCGAACTCATGGAACAGCGTACGGGCATCGTCCAGCGACAACAATGCAGGCTTACCTTTGGACGGCTTGGCAAAATTGCAGACGTTGTAGATGATGGGTAACTCGCCTGTGGTGCCGTTCTTCATGGGCAGTTTGTGCTGCGACTGGAATGCGCTCATCCATGCGCCGGAACGTTTTGATGGTCGGGCGAAGAAGTCCCCAAGGAACATCGCGACGAGATCGCCTTTTTCGTTACGGATTTCGAATGTTCGCACATCAGGATGATAGGCGGTCACATCTTTCAGCTCGATCGCGCGAATGCCGAACAGTCTTTGCGCCACATCGAAGCAGGCCTCGATGATTTTTTCCAGCTGCAGGTAGGGCTTGAGTTCAGCTTCCGAAAAACTGAATTTTTTCGCCCGAAGTTTCTCGGCATAGTGACGCCAGTCCCACGGCATGACGTCATGGTTCTTGCCTTCGTCGCTGATGACGGTGGCCAGTTCAGCCTCTTCTTCAGCGGCACGCTCGACGGCTTTTTCCCAGACCTGAATCAACAGCGTGTTCACGGCATCCGGTGTTTTTGCCATGGTGTTATCAAGCTTGTAGGCGGCAAAATTCGCGTAGCCCAGAAGCTTTGCCTTTTCATCGCGCAGCTCAAGCGTGCGCTTCACCGTTTCACGGTTGTCGGTTTCGCCACCGTTTTCTCCACGCGCGACCCATGCCTGAAACGCCTGTTCGCGCAGGTCGCGACGCTCGGAAAAGGTCAGGAAGGGTTCGATGATCGAGCGTGACAGGGTGACGGCGAATTTGTCGTCTTCGCCATGCTCGCGCGCAGCACCTTCCATGGCGTCTCGCAGAAAACCGGGAAGGCCCGCAAGCTCTTCTTCCGTCGATAGAAGCAGCTTCCAGCTTTTTTCGTCAGCCAGAACATTTTGACCGAATTTTGCGCCGAGACCGGCAAGCTCCTCGTTGATCGTGGCGAGGCGTTCCTGATGGTCTTTCGCCAGCTTCGCTCCTGAACGGACAAAGCCCTTCCAGTGCCGCTCCAGCACGCGCGTTTCTTCGCCCGTGAGACCAAGCGTATCGCGTGTCTCCCACAGCGTATCAATGCGCGCAAACAGCGCTTCATTCATACTGATCCTGGAATAATGCCGCGACATTTTTGGCGCGATGTCGCGCTCCAGTGCCTGAATGGCAGGATTGGTGTGGGCGCCGGCCTTGTTCCAGAACAGTGCCGAGACCCGTGACAACGCCTCACCGGCAGTTTCCAGAGCAATGATGGTGTTGGCGAAGTTCGGCGCATCAGAGTTGCTTGCGATCTCGTCGATCTCGGTATCGTGGATGGCGAGCGCTTCATCGAACGCACCGGCAAAGTCCTCGTCTTTGACAGCATCGAACCGAGGCAAACCGTTTTTCCCGTTCCATTCCGTGAGGGCAGGATAGTGCGCGGCGGTTGAAGTCATCGGTTCGTCCTCATGCAGATGCGATTTGTCTGCATATGGGCATGGCTGAGGTCGTGTTTCAATATGTCGTCACGTAATCGCATGCATGGCGAGGCCGGTATCCGTCTCACGAAGGCTGCGCGTAAACAGTGCGTCTTGCCATCGTACGGCGAAGTTTTTTATAAGGGAGGCTTACAAAGCAGGCGCACCATGAAGACTTCACTCGAAAAACAATCGCTGGCATTCCTTTTGAACAGCAGTGCGCGTTTTCTCAACAGCGCCTTCGAAAAGCGCATCAGTGAGGCAGGCCTTGGGCTGACGCCGGGGGAAGCGCGGGCGTTGCTAACGGTTGCTGCTATCGATGGCAGCAAACAGGCCGATATTGCCAGCCGTATCGGTCTCGAACCCATGACGGTCTGTACCTATCTCGACAGGCTGGAATCGCTCGATCTGGTAGAGCGTCGCCCCAACCCCGGTGATCGCCGCTCCAAATGCATTTATCTGACCGACACTTCGGCGCAGTTGCTCGTGGCGGTGCGCCTTGAGGTCGATAGTCTGATCAGTCAGGCAACGGATGGTTTCAGCGAGGGCGATTTTTCAAAATTTCACGATCTTCTGGCAATCCTGCAGAACAACCTGCAAATAGCGGTGAGCGACAAAAACAAGCAGAATCCCGCATGAGCAATCCCACAACGCCCATGAGCGTGCGGCGCACCGCTATTCTCGGGGCGATGCTGACCTCGCTCGGGCCTGTATCGATGGCGATCTATACGCCTGCCATGCCTGAACTCGTCAGAGCTTTCGCGACGACGGAATCTGCTATCAAGATGAGCCTTACGCTCTATTTCGGCGGCTTCGCCCTGGCGCAGCTGGTTTCGGGCGCCATGTCGGATGCCTTTGGCCGGCGCAAGGCGACGATCCTGTTTTTGCTGATCTATCTGGCGGGCGGAACGCTGGCCGCTTTCGCACCCAGTGTAGAGGTGCTGCTGGCCGCCCGGCTTATTCAGGGCATAGGGGCGTCCGTGGGCGTGACCGTCGCGCGGGCGGTTGTGCGCGACCAGTTCAGTGGCCATCAGGCCATCGGAATCCTGAACCTCATCGGCATCATGCTGGCGATTGGCCCGGCAGCGGGACCAACCATAGGGGGCCTGTCTCTGCTGGCCTTCGGGTGGCAATCGGTCTTCGTCCTGATGCTGGCTTTCGGGCTGATTTCGATCACGGCGGTTGGTTTGTGTCTTCGCGAAACGACGGTGCCGGACCCCAGCCGCCTTCGCCCCTCCCGCTTGCTCAGCGCCTACGGCGAGCTTCTGGCCTCGCCGCGCTTTCTGCTGTCGGCACTTGTGCTGGGCGGCACTGTCGGCGCGCTATATGCACAATCGACCATGCTTCCCTTCGTGCTGATCAACGAAGTCGGACTGTCACCCACGGCATTCGGCGTGGGAATGCTGATGCAATCCGGCGCTTATTTTCTGGGGTCTATTGCGCTCCGCTTCATTGCCCGCAGAATCGGAGATCGCCGGTCTGCTGTGGCAGGGCTTTGTATGTCTGCGATGGGTGGAGCGCTGATCTTTCTGTCGGTCCATCTCATTCCGCCCTCGTTTCTGTCCATTATGGGACCGGTTGCGGTGGCAACCTTCGGCCTTGCGCTGCTCACGCCGCACATCATCACCATGGGCATGGCACCTTTTCCGCATATTGCCGGCTCCGCTTCGGCGATGATGGGGTTTATCCAGATGAGTGCGGGTTTTATAGCCGGTGTCGCTGCTTCTCTGCTGGGCTCACCGCTCATGAGTTTCGGCACCATCATTCCGTTGATGGAATTGAGTGCCGTAGCCAGCTACGTCATTTTTGCGATCCTGTCGCGCAGACAAACATGAAAAAGCCCCGGAGAACCGGGGCTTCGACGTCATATTTGAAAAGGTTTATTTACCGAGGTTGCGTTTGGCTAGTGTGCGCAGGCGCAGCGCATTGAGCTTGATGAAGCCTGCCGCATCCTTCTGGTCGTAAGCGCCCTGATCGTCTTCGAACGTTACCAGCTTGTCGGAATAAAGAGACTTGTCGCTCTCGCGGCCAGTGACCATGACGTTGCCCTTGTAGAGCTTCAGCGTCACTTCACCGTCGACATGTTCCTGGCTCTTGTCGATCAGTGCCTGCAGCATTTCGCGCTCTGGCGAGAACCAGAAACCGTAATAGATGAGTTCCGCATAGCGCGGCATGATCTCGTCCTTGAGGTGGGCTGCACCGCGGTCGAGCGTGATGGATTCGATGGCGCGGTGGGCCGTCAGCAGGATCGTGCCGCCGGGTGTTTCGTAAACACCGCGCGATTTCATGCCGACATAGCGGTTCTCGACCAGATCGAGACGACCAATGCCGTTGTCGCGACCGTAATCGTTCAGTGTGGCAAGGATTGTCGCAGGCGACATCTCGACGCCGTTGATGGAGCAGGCATCACCCTTGCGGAAACCGACCTTGATGATGGTTGCCTTGTCTGGCGCTGCTTCCGGGGAAATGGTGCGCATATGCACATATTCGGGTGCTTCAACGGCTGGATCTTCCAGAACCTTGCCCTCGGACGAGGAGTGCAGCAGGTTGGCATCGACCGAGAAAGGAGCCTCGCCCTTCTTGTCCTTGGCAACCGGGATCTGGTGCTGTTCGGCGAAGTTCAGAAGATCGGTACGGCTCTTGAAGTCCCAGTCACGCCAAGGGGCGATGATCTTGATGTCGGGGTTGAGCGCATAGGCGGATAGCTCGAAACGAACCTGGTCGTTGCCCTTGCCGGTCGCGCCATGGGCGATGGCGTCGGCACCGGTCTTCTTGGCGATGTCGATCAGGTGCTTGGAAATCAGCGGGCGGGCAATGGATGTACCCAGCAGATAGACGCCTTCATAAACGGCATTGGCGCGGAACATCGGAAAGACGAAATCGCGAACGAACTCTTCGCGCACATCTTCGACATAGATTTCCTTGATGCCCATCATCTCGGCCTTCTTGCGGGCCGGCTCGAGCTCTTCGCCCTGGCCGAGGTCTGCCGTGAAGGTCACGACTTCAGCACCGAGTTCGGTCTGGAGCCATTTGAGGATAATCGAGGTATCAAGTCCGCCGGAATAGGCGAGAACGACTTTCTTTACGTCTTTTGGAAGAGCCATCAGTGAAATCCATTTGCGTGTCGGCGACATCAGGATATCGCCATTTCCTTGGGATTTCGGCACTTTTAGCGAGTTTATCGGCTGGCGCAACAAAAATGCAAAATCGTCCAAAGTTGGAACAAGGCCATCTTCATGTGACTTGGCGGGCCGATGGGACTAGACTGTGGACAGCGTCAGTAGAACGCATGGTTCCATGGGACGTCGCTGCCGGACTTTTTCAGCGGTAGCGAAAAGGAGAAACCAATGACGAAACTTCATCCCGCATTCATGCAAGACAATGTCGCCGTCGTGACAGGCGCCGCCTCCGGCATCGGCCTCGCCGCCACCCGAAAATTCGCCGGTTTCGGCATGAGCGTCGTGATGGTCGATCTCGACGGTGAAAAGCTGAGCAACGCCCGAAGCGAGATTGCGCAGCTTTCCGAAGGTGGCGAGGCGCAGATCGTCGCCATTCCGACCGACGTTTCGAAACTCGATGAGCTGGAAGCGCTGGAGCGCGCCGTCATTCAACGGTTCGGGCGCGTGCATGTGCTGATGAACAATGCGGGCGTCCAGCCGGGCAGCGCTATCTTTGGTCCGCAGGTGAACTGGGAGAAGATTTTCGGCGTCAACCTGATGGGTGTCGTCAACGGTAGCCGGGTGTTCGGCTTGGGCATGCTGGCCCATGGCGAGCAGGGCCTTATCATCAACACCGGTTCCAAACAGGGCATCACCACGCCACCGGGTGATCCCGCCTACAATGTTTCCAAAGCGGGTGTGAAGGCCTTTACCGAAGCCTTGCAGCACGAATTGCGGAACACGCCAGATAGCAATATTGCCGCGCATCTTCTCATCCCCGGCTTCGTCTTTACCGGTCTCACCGCCAATGGCCGAACCGAAAAGCCATCCGGTGCATGGACCAGCGAACAGACGGTCGATTTCATGGTCGACAGCATCGGCAACGGCGATTTCTACATTCTGTGCCCGGATGGTGATGTGGATCGCAGAACAGACGAGAAGCGCATTCTCTGGGCGGCCAACGACATCGTTGAAAACCGCCCTCCACTGTCGCGCTGGCACGGCAATTACAGCGATGATTTCAAGTCTTTTCTCAATAGCTGATCTACCTGCCGCGCCTTCTGGCGCGGTCTTGCCGTCTCTGGCTTGGCAGGCTCTGGAAACGGCGTTATGAACGCGTATCCAACTCTCCAAAACGTGGTGCCGCCGTGGATTTCATACCCAGCCTGCCAACCCTGATTGCCTTTACCGTCGCCATCCTGTTGCTGGCGGTGACGCCGGGTCCTGACATGACGCTGTGGATCAGCCGGTCCCTGCGTGAAGGCCGGGCGTCGGGCTTTATGACATTGGTCGGGACCAATCTCGGCATTACCGTGCATACGATGCTTGTTGCCTTCGGCGTCGCGGCCCTCATCGTTGCGTCTCCCACGGCCTTTCTGGTTTTGAAAACGGGTGGGGCAGCCTATCTCGTCTGGCTCGCCATTCAGGCCATCCGCAAGGGCTCGAATTTCGTCATGGAGCGCCCGACGGAGCAGAAGGCGGAGGCTTCGCTGACGTCTGCTCTGCTGAACGGTATCTGGGTCAATCTGCTTAACCCAAAAGTCATCATCTTCTTCATGACGTTCCTGCCGCAATTCGTCAGCGCTTCGGACCCGCACGTCACTGGCAAGCTGATTTTCCTCGGCCTCTGGTCGATCATCGTTGCGTTACCGATTGGCGTCGCTATCGTTATTGCTGCGGATCGGTTATCGGGCTGGCTGCAAAGCAATCGCAAGGTTCTGCGCGGGCTGGATTATACGATTGCCGGTGTGTTTTCGCTTTTCGCCTTCAAGATTTTCTTTGCGCAGGCTAAATAGCGGCATGGCGTACCTATGGGCTTTGGCGGGATGGCATGATGCGGCATGAAGACCTTGGTACTTTAATCGGCCGCGTTGCATTGTCGGATCGCAATGCATTTGTTTTGCTCTATAAACAAACAAGCCCGAAACTTTTTTCTATCTGCCTGCGTATACTCAAAGACCGGACAGACGCCGATGAGGCGTTGCAAGAGGTCTACGTCAAGATCTGGCAGCGAGCACATTTATTTTCGACTATGGCAGGAACGCCGGAAGGCTGGATGGCCACGGTTGCGCGCAATCAGTCGATCGACATGATCCGCACGCGCAAACCTGTCGCTAGTGAACTGGATGACGTGCCTGATCTGACCGACGGTTCACCTGACCCGGAACAGGCGACATTGAACAAGGACACCGGTCGAACCATAGATCTGTGTCTGGCGGAACTGGAAGACACCCGTGCAGACGCCGTAAGGCGCGCATATCTGGATGGCATGAGCTATCTGGAGCTTTCAGAACATTACGCTGTACCACTGAATACGATGCGGACATGGTTGAGGCGTAGCCTCATCAAACTCAAAGAGTGCATGGAGAGATGACGGCATCCGAGCAAAATAAAGGGGACAAACCCCGCGATAGCGCGATTGCCGCAGAATATGTTCTGGGCGTATTGTCGTCTACCGACCGCAAAAAGGTCGAAACGCGCATTCTGACGGATGATGCGTTTGCACGTCTGGTCCAGAACTGGGAGACGCATTTCTCTGGTCTGAACAGTGCTTACGAACCCTCCACCCCGCCTGCCGTAACATTGGCGAAGATAGAAAAGAGATTGTTCGGTACATCACAGCCATCAAAAGCATCAGTTTCGAGACTGTGGAGTTCGCTCGCATTCTGGCGTGGCATGACAGCCATGGCAAGTGCCGCCGCTGCAGGGGTTGTCCTCATCAGCGCTTTCAATGTGCAGACACCTGAGCAACCCACACGTATGTCTTATATGGCCGAACTGTCCTCACCGGATGTTCCTATGGCGGTGATGGTTGCCTACAACGCGCAATCGGGAAAAATGGTCCTGACGCCGATGGCCGCCGGTGAAAACCAGCAAAAGTCGCTTGAGCTCTGGCTGGTGAATGCCGATGGAACACCGCATTCGCTGGGTGTGGTCGATCCCCACAAGGACGCGGAAATGGTCGTTCCCGTCAAGATGCGAGATCAGCTTAAAGATGGTATGACGCTGGCTGTCAGCCTTGAGCCTTATGGGGGCTCACCCACTGGCAAACCAACCGGCCCGGTTCTCGCTAGCGGAACGACGCGTCAGCTCTAAATTAAAAAATCGTTATTTTTTCACGAAAAAATCAACACGGCTGAAACTTCGTCTGAACATGGCCCGTACTTCCTCATGTAACCGGATACGTCACCTGCAAAAACGCCGGTGGCGATTGGCGGAACCAGAGGAGAAAACGCCATGATGAAGTCCAGCCTGCGCATGATCGCGCTAGCCGCAGCCGTTTCGACCGTCGCATTCGCAGCCCAAGCCAAGAACCCGATGGTTGGCGGCGCCGCGATGTATGAGAACAAGAACATTGTCGAAAACGCCATGAACTCCAAGGATCACACGACGCTGGTTGCTGCCGTTAAGGCTGCCGGTCTGGTTGAAACGTTGCAGGGCAAAGGCCCTTTCACTGTTTTCGCTCCTACCAATGAAGCGTTTGCCGCACTGCCAAAGGGTACCGTCGAAACGCTTCTGAAGCCTGAGAACAAGGCAAAGCTGACCAAAATCCTGACATGCCACGTTGTCGCTGCTGACGCGATGTCCACAGCCATCGAAAAGATGATCAAGGACGATGGCGGCACACATGACGTGAAAACGGTTGGTGGCTGCATTCTGAAAGCCAAGCAGAGCATGAACAAGATCACGCTGACCGACGAGAGCGGCAACGTGGCCGATGTAACGATTGCGGACGTCAAGCAGTCCAACGGCGTCATTCATGTCATCGACAAGGTTTTGCTGCCGAAAATGTAATTTTTCGGTGCATCGAAACGCCGTGTGCTACCCCAGGCGCACGGCGTTTTTCTATGACCATTCTAGCCGATCAGCAATTCGTCGTCATCCAGCGTTTGCCCGCGTATCTTGCGGAACATCTCGATCAGGTCTTCCACCTGCAAGCCCTTGCGGCTCTCACCGGAGACATCCAGCACGATCTCTCCCGCATGCAGCATGATGGTACGGTCGCCGTAATCCAACGCCTGCCGCATGGAATGCGTGACCATCAGCGTCGTCAGCTTGCGCTCTTCGACGACCTTTTCGGTCAATTGCATGACGAATTCCGCCATACCCGGGTCGAGCGCTGCTGTATGTTCGTCCAGCAGCAAAACGTCAGATCCGGCCAAGGTGGCCATGACCAGTGAAACGGCCTGACGCTGGCCACCGGACAGAAGGTCCATGCGGTCCTTCAGGCGGTTTTCCAGACCAAGGTTGAGGGATGCGATACGATCCTTGAAGAATGCCCGCCGCCCGCCACCAAGGGCTGGCAGCAGCCCACGCACCTTGCCGCGTGCTGCGGCAAGCGCAAGGTTCTCTTCGATGCTCAGCGCCCCACAGCTGCCCGCCAGCGGGTCCTGAAACACGCGGGCGACCTGACCAGCGCGGTTGGCCGTCGGTTTGCGCGTCACGTCCACGTCGCCGATGGTGACTTTGCCCGCTGTTGGCAGAACGTCGCCAGCGAGAACACCAAGGAGAGTTGATTTTCCTGCGCCATTGGAGCCGATGACCGTGACGAAGGAGCCGTCCTCGATGGTCAGATCGATCTTGGCGAGTGCTTTTTTCTCCAGCGGCGTACCGCGTCCGAAGACGACCTGAATATCGGAAAGCGAAATCATGACGATGCTCCTCCACGGCGCAGGCGCGGCAGGATAAGTGCCACAGCCACCAGCACGGCTGTCACAAAATTGAGGTCGGAGGCTTTGAGGCCGAGCGCATCGCTGGATAGAGCAAGCTGAATGGCCAGACGATAGGCAATCGAGCCCAACACGCACCCGATCAGCGCAATCAGAATGCCGCGTGAACCGAACAGCGTTTCGCCGATGATGACGGCGGCAAGACCGACGACGATGGTGCCGACACCGGCGGTCACATCCGCAAACCCATTGGTCTGGGCAAACAGCGCGCCACCAAGGGCAACCAGCGCGTTGGAGAGCGCCATGCCGAGATAGATCTGGTTGCCTGTCTTCACGCCCTGCGCCCGCGCCATGCGGGCATTGGCACCGGTGGCACGCATGGCAAGGCCCGCATCGCTTTCCAGAAAACGCCAGACGAGAATAACCGCGATCACCACCAGCACGCCGACGAACAGCGGTCGCAGCAGATATTCGGAAATGCCAAGGCCGTAAAACGGTTCAATGACCGTTTCCTGATTGAGCAGCGCGATATTCGGTTTGCCCATGACGCGCAGGTTCACGGAAAACAGCGCAATCATCGTCAGGATCGACGCCAGAAGGTTGAGGATTTTGAACCGGACATTCAGAACCGCCGTCACCAGACCGGCAGCAGCCCCTGCCACCATGGCAATGCCCGTTGCCAACCAGGGGTTCAGCCCTGCAACGATCAGCACCGCCGCCACGGCAGCACCGAGCGGAAACGAACCGTCCACGGTCAGGTCAGGAAAGTCGAGCACGCGGAATGCGAGATAAACGCCGATAGCGACGAAGGCAAAAACCAACCCCAGTTCGACGGCACCCCAGAAGGCGATTTGGCTCACGATGAAAGTCCTTGGTTTGTCGCCCGCCTTGCGGTGAGCTGCAATTGAAACAGTCGTCAGACTGCCATTCGGCTGCCCGCCAATCTCTCCTTCGTCATGCTCGGGCTTGTCCCGGGCATCTCCTGCCGTCCAACTTTCATTGAACGTGGTTAGATCCTCGGGACAAGCCCGAGGATGACGAAGAGGGCAGGTGGCCTTTTACTCGATGATCTTGGTCGCGCGCTTCGTTACGCTCTCAGGAAACGTCACGCCAGCCTTTGCAGCTGCCGTTTTGTTGAGAACGAGATCGGTACCCACGGCAACACTCGCTGGGATGTCACCGGGCTTTTCACCCTTGAGGATGCGAACGACGACCGCACCGGTCTGCTTGCCCACGTCAAAATAGTTGAAGCCGAGAGCGGCAATCGCACCACGCGCCACGGAATCCGTATCGGCGGCAAACAGTGGGATTTTCGCCTCTGAGGCAACACCCGCAGCGGCTTCGAAGGCCGAGACTATCGTATTGTCAGTTGGAACGTAGATCACGTCGGCTTTGCCCACCAGTGCGCGGGTCGCGCCCTGCACTTCGGCGGATTTCGTGGCAACGGATTCAACGACCTTCAAGCCTGCCTTTTCGGCTTCGGCCTTCAAAAGCTCCAGCGTCGAAACGGAGTTGGCTTCGGCGGAATTGTAGATGTAACCGATGGTCTTGGCGTTGGGGGTGATTTCCTTGATCAGCGCCAGATGTTCGGCAACCGGCAGCCTGTCCGAAAGGCCTGTCACGTTGCGGCCGGGCTTTTCCATGGACTTGATCAGTTGCGCACCGACCGGATCGGAAACTGCTGTGAAAACGATGGGAATGTCGCGGGTTGCGGCAACGACGGCCTGAGCAGACGGTGTGGAAATCGGAACGATCACGTCAGGCGCATCGCCAACGAACTGGCGGGCGATCTGCGATGCGGTGCCGGGGTTGCCCTGTGCAGACTGGTAGACGAATTTCAGATTTTCGCCCTCCTTATAACCGGCTTCGGCAAGCGCTGCCTTCACGCCATCACGCGCAGCATCGAGTGCCGGGTGTTCGACGATTGCGGTCACGGCAACGGTCACGTCTTGCGCCTTTGCAGGCAGGGCAAGAGCGGTTGCGGCGGCGAGCGCCAGAACGAGTGCGTGCATAGGGTATTCCTCCGATTGTTTCGTTTTTCTTGGCCCTCTTTAAGAAAGCGTTAAAACGAAATCAATCGTGGAAGCCTGAACGCACCCATCAATTCTTTTTCTTGATCAGTCGTCCGCGCCGTGATTGGCGATCATCATGGCCTCGAATGCCATGCGTTCGGTCTTGCGCATACGCTCGGATTCCGACTTCAGCTGACCGCAGGCCGCCAGAATATCACGCCCGCGCGGGGTGCGGATCGGCGAGGCATAACCTGCGTGATTGATGAAATCCGCGAATTTCTCGATCTGTTCCCAGTCGGAACACTGGTAGTTGGTGCCCGGCCATGGGTTGAACGGAATGAGATTGATCTTGGCGGGAACGCCTTTCAGAAGCTGCGTCAGCATTTTGGCGTCTTCCAGACTGTCGTTGACGTCCTTCAGCATCACATATTCGAAGGTGATGCGGCGGGCATTCGACACGCCTGGATAATTGCGGCAGGCGTCGATCAGCTCTTTCAGCGGATACTTCTTGTTGATCGGCACCAGCATGTCGCGCAACTCGTCACGCACGGCATGCAGCGAGATGGCCAGCATCACGCCGATTTCGTCACCCGTGCGGAAAATTTCCGGCACGACACCGGATGTGGACAACGTCACGCGGCGCTTGGAGAGCGACAGGCCGTCACCGTCGGTCGCGATCAGCAAGGCCGTCTTCACATGCTCGAAATTGTAGAGAGGCTCGCCCATGCCCATCATCACGATGTTGGACACCTTGCGGCCCTCGGCGGGCATGATCGTGCCCTGCGGCGCTTCGCGGTCTGGAAAATCACCGAGGCGATCCCGCGCCACCAGAAGCTGAGCCAGAATTTCCTCAGCCGTCAGGTTGCGCACCAGACGCTGCGTTCCGGTGTGACAGAAGGAACAGGTCAGCGTGCAACCGACCTGGCTGGAAATGCACAGGGTGCCGCGACCTTCTTCGGGAATATAGACGGTCTCGATCTCGACCGGACGGCCGGCACCACGCGGCGGAAAGCGTATCAACCACTTGCGGGTGCCATCGTTGGAGACCTGCTCCTCGACGATCTCAGGGCGCGCAATGGTAAAATGCTTCTTCAGCGTTTCGCGCAAGTCCTTGGCGACATTGGTCATGTGATCGAAATCGGAGACGCCGCGAACATAAAGCCAGTTCCACAACTGACTGACGCGCATCTTCGACTGCTTTTGTGACACGCCGATATCCATCAGCGCCTCGGCCATTTCCTCACGCGTGATGCCGATCAGCGACGGCTTGCCATCCATCAGATCGGTATTGGCAACCATCGGGTTCTTGATCACCAGACCGGCGCTCGCTTCCAGTACGGACATCGTCTTCATCCCATCAGCCATTGCAGAGCGAAACCGCGCAAACAAAGCGGCGGACGGTGGTCTGCATGTGGTGAAAAATCAAAGGCGAAGCGCTTTTCGCGCATCCGCCTGTTTTGTTGTCGCGCCTTTAGCATCAAAACAGCCAAAACGCAAATGGCCGGTCAAGGACCGGCCATCTCGAACCACAATTCGGTTATGCTTATTTGCAGCTCTCGACCTGTTTCAGCGCTGCCGAAATCCCAGAAAGGGAGTAGGCGTAGTTCGTGGGCGTACCACGGGCAGATGTGGCTTTTACGGTCATCGACTTGCCGTTCTTCATGGCTGCAACGAGCGCTGGCTCTTCTGCCGCATTTTCAACCCAGGCGGCCTTGTCCTTGGTGAACATCACGAAGGTCTTGCTGTCGATGGTCACATTGACCTTGGAGCCTTCTTTCAGTGAATAACCGACCATGGCCTGTGGCTCATAGGAGATGTTCTGTCCAGGACGCTGCGAGACGATGAAGAAGATATCACCGTGATCGACGCTCGCCGGTTCCTTGGAGGTGGGGATGGATAGCGCATAGCAAACGGTGCTTTTACCCGACTTGTACGAATAGGCACCCCATGCATTGAACTGCTGGATGCGCGTGGGCGACTGTGCAGAGGCAATGCCGACACTGGTCAGCAAAATGGCGACTGCGGTTGCTACACTTCTTACAAACATTGAATTTCCTGCCGGGTTTTATTGTCTTCCAGTTGGCCGAACGGCTGCGCCGGGCCGATGCTAGGTGAGGTCCGTCATGCTGATATTGGCTAAAGATCGGTTACCAAACCGTCAACACCAATGCGAAAATTCGAAATTTGCATCAAGATGTAACAGATCGGTGGTTCCCAGCGCCAGCCCACGAACACTCACATGCTCGTTTGATGAGCAATGACACAAGAATTCAGGCAAGAATTTGTCGGCGTCCAGCTGGGGTGGAAACGGACCATCACAGAGCCGTTACTCCTGCTTGAGCCTTTCGATAGCCGCGTCTGCCGCATCGTAGTGTTCCATCTTGATGTGAGCCCTGATCATGGCAAGAGCTGCCGTCAAAACCGCGATGTCGTCGGTAAAGCCGACAACCGCGAAGATGTCGGGAACGACATCAATCGGCAAAATGAAATAACCGAGTGCTGCAAAAAGAATTCCCTTTGCGCGGAACGGTGTCTCGCGGTCCATGGCGCAATAATAGGCGGCTGCAGCGTCGCGGGCGAACGGCACCTTGCTCGCCACCCGCTTCATCTTCGGCCAGAATTTCGATCGCACCTGACGTTCGGTCTCTTCTTGCCTGTCGGGTTCGCCCGGCAGCAAAATCTCACCAATCTTCACATCATCCATGGTCGTGTGTCCTGTGGTCATGACCAATAATATAAGGCCTCACCCCTTATGTTCAATCGCTGCGCCCACCGGCGGCCCTCTGCATGGCACCAGCGAGCATGATGTCGCGCTCTGTAACGCCTTGTGAATCATGGGTCGTGAGACATACTTTCACGCGGGAATAGACGTTTGACCATTCGGGGTGGTGATTGAGCTTTTCGGCCACCAAGGCACATTCCGCCATGAAACCGAACGCTTCGGCGAAGTTGGCGAATTTGTACGCCTTGACGATGGCCAGACCGTCCTCGCGCAAAGACCAGCCTTCTAGCTTTGCCAATTCGGCGTCGATCACATCTCGTTCGAGTTTGGGATATTGCATCTTTTTGCCTTTCATTGAGCACGGGACACGCGGTTTGCGTGTCTTGATCCGTCCTTCGTTTTATCTATATCGCCTTTCACCGCAAAACCGCCCAACAGTTTTGGTGGAGGTTAGGAATGAAACGCACAGCAGTCCTTTTTGTTTGCATGGGAAATATTTGTCGCTCACCTTTAGCGGAAGGCATCTTCTCGCATTTGGTCGCTAAACAGGGGATCGCCGACCGATTTGTGATCGATTCCGCAGGGACGGGAGGATGGCACTCCGGTGATGCGCCCGACCGGCGCTCGGTGGCCGTTGCGGGCGACCACGGCATCGATATCGCCAAACAGAGTGCACGGCAGGTGAGACCATCAGATTTCGAGGACTTCGATCTCATCCTTGCCATGGACAAGGACAACCTTGCCAGCCTTCAGGTTGTCTGCCCACAGCATTGGTCGCAGAAGCTTCACCTGTTTGCAGACTACGCCACGGGCCAGAGATCAGATGTTCCAGATCCCTATTATGGCGGGCAAGACGGTTTTCAGACCGTCTACACCATGCTTTTTTCTGGCTGCACGTCCTTGATCGGCAGATTAGAGACCGGCCAGGCCTCCTGAAGCGGAAAGGCTTCCTCGACGATGTAGGGTCCGCCGCCGACCGATTCTTTTGATGACATCAGCACAAAACGCCCAATGGTAAAGGGCGACGTTCGAAAATCACCACGCCCGGAAAGATAGTGCACCACATCATCCAGTCTGGAACTGCGCAGACGCGCAAGCGTGACATGGGGCGTGAATTTGCGCGGGTCGGGTGGGAGACCCAGACGTTGGCAGATCCGCTCGATCTCGCCTTGAAGTGCATTCATCTCGGCAGATGGAGAAACACCGGCCCAGATGGAGTGCGGCTTTTTCGAGCCGAACGAGCCTATTCCGGTCAGATTGACGTCAAATTCGGGTCGGTCGATACGATCGAGGCGGTTGACGACTTCATCGGCGGTGCGACCGTCAATGTCTCCGATGAAGCGCAGAGTGATGTGATAATTCTCCACATCGATCCACCGGGCACCCGGAAGACCACCGCGCAACAGTGACAGGCTCATGGCCGCGTTGCGCGGAATTTCGAGGGCGGTAAACAGTCTCGGCATGGCGAGCTCCCCGAATCTTTTGGCAGAACAACCCTAGCGAATCATGCAACGCTTCTGCGTGCAAGCGCTTATTTTTTTTGCTCACCGATAGTCTTTATAAAGTCTTCCACGGTGGGCAGCGTTTTTTCGACCATCACGGCGATGCCCTTGGTGTTGGGATGCATCCTGTCCTCCAGCTGCAGGCTCTCATCCATCACCACTCCGTCCAGAAAGAACGGGTAGAGAGGCACATCATGCTTTTTTGCCAATCGAGGGTAAATCCCGTTGAAACGGCTGGCGAAATCGCCGCCCATGTTGGGGGGCGCCATGATGCCGATCAGCAGAACCGGGACGTTGCGCTTCTGAAAACCAGTGATAATTGCATCAAGGTTTTTTTCCGTCTCATCCGGCGACATGCCGCGAAGTGCATCATTGGCACCGAGCTCCAGGATCACGCCATCGGTGCCGTCAGGGACGGACCACTCGGCACGGGCAAGCCCACCTGAACTCGTATCACCCGAAACACCGGCATTTGTCACGACGACATTGACGCCCTTGGCCTTTAATGCTGTTTCCAGTTGCGCGGTGTAGCTATCGGTGGGTGGCAGTTGGTAACCCGCCATCAGGCTGTCTCCAAACCCGACCAACTGGACCGGCTTGTCCTGCGCCTGCGCGTAGGGCGCTGACAGCAATGCGCAGCTTATAACGATGAATTGAGCGGTAGCAGCTTTAAAACCCATGTCGGCCTTCCTAATTTGTCTGGCACGGCCGAAAGTCTGATTGCTCCCGGATTGCCCTTTTCTTTTATATAGGAACGCGAATTGTGACGAAAAGCATCATTGATCTCGATAAGGCCGATCTGACACTGGGGAGTGCTGCTGCCAAGGTTCATGTTCTCAAAAGCATCGATCTCAGCATCGGTGAGGGCGAAGCGGTTGGCATCGTAGGGCCTTCCGGCTCTGGAAAATCAACGCTTCTCATGGTTCTTGCCGGGTTGGAGCGGCTGGATAGCGGTGCGATCACGATTGCGGGAACACAGCTTCACAAGCTTGGTGAAGACGCCCTTGCGGAGTTTCGCGGGCGCAATATCGGCATCGTCTTTCAGTCGTTTCATCTCATTGCCAATATGACGGCACTCGAAAACGTCGCGGTACCGCTTGAGCTCGCCAACGTGCCGAACCCTTTCGATATCGCTGAAAAAGAGCTGGTGGCTGTGGGGCTAGGCGCTCGTCTCAACCATTATCCGGGACAGCTTTCCGGCGGCGAACAGCAGCGCGTTGCGATTGCCCGCGCGCTTGCCCCCTCACCCGCCGTGCTGATCGCCGACGAGCCGACCGGCAATCTGGATACCGACACGGGCAGGCAGATTGCAGACCTGCTGTTTTCAAAGCAGGCAGAGCGAGGCATGACGATGATCCTCGTCACCCATGACGTGTCTCTTGCCGCCCGCTGCTCACGCCAGATCAAGGTTCGTTCAGGCCAGATCGAAAGCGACAGCGTGGCGTTGGTTGCCAAGCAGGCGGTTTCGGTATGACATCTCCGCTCCCGTCGGTCTTCAATATCCGCAATGCCTTGCGGCTTGCCAGCCGTGAAATTCGTGGCGGCTTGCGTGGCTTCTACATTTTCCTGGCCTGTATCGCGCTGGGCACAGGTGCCATTGCAGCAGTGAATTCGGTATCGCGCGCGGTCACCAGTTCCATTGCCACGCAGGGGCAATCCATTCTGGCCGGTGACGTGCGCTTCGAACTTCGTAACCGCGAGGCATCACCGCAGGAGCGGGCGTATCTGGATGGTCTTGGACAGGTTGCGATTTCGACCGGGCTGCGCTCCATGGCCCGGCTTGCAGATGGGTCGCAACAGACGCTGACCGAGGTCAAGGCGGTGGATGATGCCTATCCGCTCTATGGTCATTTCGAAGCCGAACCGGCAGCTCCGCTTCCGCAGCTTCTTGCCATGCAGGGTGATGCCTATGGCGCGGTTGCAGCCCCGCTGCTTCTGGAGCGGCTGGGGATCAAGCTTGGGGACGAATTGCTGCTCGGCAATGTCAGGTTGAAGATTTCCGGCACTGTCGCCAATGAGCCGGATGCGCTGTCGGACGGGTTCGGCTTTGCGCCGCGCCTCCTCATCAGCCGCGATGCGCTGGCCGCATCCGGGCTTATCCAAAGTGGCAGCCTTGTGGAACATGCCTATAAGGTCCGTCTCAACGATACCTCCAAACGCGCAACGGTGACCGAAGATACCAATCGCGCGTTCCCCAGCGCAGGATGGTCCATTCGCACCAGCGACCGAGCCGCTCCCTCGCTGACGGAAAACGTTAACCGCTTCTCGCAGTTTCTGACGCTTGTCGGCCTTACTGCACTGATCGTCGGCGGTGTCGGCGTGGCCAATGCCGTACGTGCCTTTCTCGATTCCAAACGCACGACCATCGCATCGCTGAAATGTCTGGGCGCACCGGCGAGCGTGGTGACGATGACCTATCTGTTTCAGATCGCGTTTATCGCCGTGATCGGTATTGCCATCGGTTTGGCGTTAGGCGCAATCACACCGCTGATTGCCATGCGTTTTCTCGACGGCGTTCTCCCTGTACCGGATGAGCTGGCTATCTATCCCGGCCCGCTTTTCATGGCGGCCGTCTTCGGCCTTCTGACGACGCTGGCGTTTGCCATTCTGCCGTTGGGTCAGGCGCGTGAAGTGCCTGCGACGGCGCTGTTTCGTGAGCAGGGTTTTGAAGAAAACAAGATGCCCTCATGGCCTTATCTCGTGGCGACGGCACTGCTTTTGGCAGCTCTTGCCGGGCTTGCCATTTTTACGTCGGAAGAACGTTTCATCGCATCCGTCTTTCTGGGCGCCGTGGCTTTCGCATTCATAGTGTTGCGTCTGGTGGCCTGGGGTATCAAAGCTCTTGCGAAGCGAAGTCCGCGCGTTCACTCGGCAGCGCTTCGGCTTGCCATCGGCAATATTCACCGTCCCGGCGCTCTGACGCCGTCTGTCGTATTGTCTCTTGGTCTTGGCCTGACGCTTTTGGTGACGCTGACGCTGATTGACGGTAATTTACGGCGCGAGCTGACCGGCAGTCTGCCGGAGCGTGCGCCGAACTTCTTCTTCGTGGACATTCAAAGCACCGACCGCGACGGTTTTCGCGACCTCGTCAAGCGCGAAGCGCCTGAGGGTACATTGACCGAAGTTCCGATGCTGCGCGGACGTATCCTCGCCTTCAATGGTCAGGACGTGACCAAAATGGAGGTGCCCGCCGCAGGCCGCTGGGTGCTGCGGGGAGATCGCGGTATCACTTACGCCGAAGATCTGCCTGACAATGCCAAGCTGTCTCAGGGCACGTGGTGGGAGAAGGATTATAGCGGCGAGCCGCTCGTTTCCTTCGCGGCGGAAGAGGCGGGTGAGCTTGGCCTGAAGATCGGAGACAGTGTCACCATCAATGTGCTGGGGCGTAACATCACGGCCAAGATCGCCAATCTGCGCGACGTCCAATGGGAATCGCTGTCGCTCAATTTCGTCATGGTGTTTTCACCCAACACGTTCCGCGGGGCGCCGCATGCCTGGCTGGCAACACTTGCCGATCCGTCCGCGACGCCCGCCAAGGAAGGTGAAATCCTGCGGACCATCACCAATGCCTATCCGACGATCACCAGCGTCAGGGTCAAGGATGCCCTTGATGTCGTGAACCGCCTCGTCGGACAACTGGCGACCGCCATCCGCGCGGCAGCGGCGGTGGCGCTGATTGCCTCGGTTCTGGTTCTGGCGGGCGCGCTTGCTGCGGGCAACCGGGCACGAACGCATGATGCCGTGATCCTGAAGACGTTGGGTGGCACCCGCGCCATGCTCATCCGTGCGTTTTCCTACGAATATATGATACTTGGGCTGGCGACCGCCATCTTCGCGCTGGCGGCAGGCGGCGCTTCTGCGTGGTTCGTCATTGCCCGCATCATGAAGCTGCCATCGAGCTTCCTGCCGGATGTCGCCATCGGCACAATCGTCATTGCACTGGTCATGACCGTCGGTATCGGGTTGATCGGAACCTGGCGGATTCTGGGACAGAAGGCGGCGCCGGTTCTGAGGCAGGCCGGCGAGTAATACGAAAAATTGTGCGCCACTTAACTTTAACGATTAAATCGGCATCCTGATCGCCAAAACGTTATCGCTTTTCGCGCATACGGTGTTTTTTCGGTTCTGAAAGCTCTTGTATCTAGGAAGTGATATCATCATATTCTTCGGTAGGCTTGCTGTAGCTCCGCAGCGGCGCCTGGGGTATGGTCTTGAAAGCACGACGATATGCCGACACCGTAGCAATTTCGGAGCTCAAAAGAGGTAACAATGTCTGACTTCAACAATTACCAGAACCGTATGACCCAGGGTCATGCACAGTCTGGTGCTATGATCGATGAAGGTCTCCGGACCTATATGCTCAAGGTTTATAACCTGATGGCACTTGCGCTGGTCATTACCGGCGTAGCATCTTTCGCCACCTACACTCTGGCGGTCACCAACCCGGCTTTCGCCCAGCTGCTTTACGGCTCGCCGCTGAAGTGGGTGGTGATGTTTGCCCCGCTCGGCCTGGTGCTGTTCCTGAGCTTCCGCATCCAGAATATGAGTGTGTCTGCCGCACAGGCAACCTTCTGGGGTTACGCGGCGCTGATGGGTGTGTCGCTGTCGTCGATCTTCCTGGTCTATACCGGCCAGAGCATCGTACAGACGTTCTTCATCACCGCTGCTTCCTTCGGCGCGCTGTCGCTTTACGGCTACACGACGAAGAAGAATCTTTCCGGCATGGGCTCGTTCCTGATCATGGGCCTGTTCGGTCTGATCATCGCGTCTATCGTCAATATCTTCCTGCAGTCGTCCGCCATGGGCTTTGCGATCTCCGCCATCGGCGTGCTGATCTTCGCGGGCCTGACCGCCTACGACACGCAGAAGATCAAGGAAATGTATTTCGACGGTGACGACGTTGCCACGGCTGGCCGCAAGGCCATCATGGGCGCACTGACCCTCTATCTCGACTTCATCAACCTGTTCATGTTCCTGCTGCAGTTTCTTGGAAACCGCGACAAGTAAGACCGGTTGACACAGACATGGAAAAGGCGGCTCTCGGGCCGCCTTTTTTGTTGGTGAAAATCTGCCTGTTTACCTGATGAGCTTCACGACCTTCTCGAAGACCTTCAGCACCTGCGCCAATTCATGCCCGCGCTTCAAGATGCGGCCGTCGACATTGATGACGCTGTAGGCGCCCTGCTTGGCGGCAAGCTTAGGGTTCTTTTCGATGCGGAAGAGCGGCATTTCACCAGAGCGTTTGAACACGGAAAAAACGGCTTTTTCCTTGAGATGGTCGATGGCGTAGTCCCGCCATTCTCCTTCACCCACCATCTGACCATAGACCCGCAAAATGGCGTCCAACTCACGTCGGTGGAATGTAATCGGCAAGGGATCCTTGCTTTGCCTGTATTCACTGATATCGACGATGGAGGGGTTGTCGGTGTGAGATGGACTTGATCGCTGCAAATCCGAATGATCCGTCATCAGGCAACCTCGCTCAACCGCAAATGACATTTGTACGACAGTTTGACCCTGACCAAAGCAAATTGCAAGTCTTGCCTCGAGGTCAAAAAAATGCGTGACGTGGCAATGTTTTAGCGGAATCGGATACGTGCAATTGCCCTATTTCGGTCAAATCATGGCCCGATTTGGATGGGATACCACTATCGTCAATTGATGCCTCGGCACCAAGATGACCCGGTCCGGAGCATTGACCCTTTACCCCCAGCCCCCAATGCCCGGATCGGATCTTCTTAATCCAATAGCTGTTGAATTTAATCTTCCTTTGGTAGAAGAACACTTGCACCGATGATTGCCGAGGGATTTCCCTGCGCATCCGTGGTCTGCAACAGAACTGCGCAACCGCCATTCTTTGCTTTGCTCATGACACTCGCTGGTAGCTTGACTGTCATGGATTTCCCATCCCACATACCCACTGTCTGAACGTCATAAACGCTATGCCAGTAGGAAATCTTCTTGCCTTCGTTCTCGCCCTTCTGGACGTCGACAACCTGCTCGCGGGTGAAGTAAGCGACGACCACATCGGCCTTGCCTTGGCCGGCACCGATATCGATGGCGATCTCGTCTGCAACACGCTGCGCCTTTACCGGTACGCTTAGCCCTTCGCCAGCGCGCTTGAAGGTATCGATCCTGTTGTAAATCGCCTGGACATCAGCGCCTTTGACGTGATCGCGACCATTGACCACGGCCTGCGGCGTATAGACGTTGTTGCGGCCTAGCGCCCGCGCATAACCGTACTGGCGTTCGGTGTTTTCCTTGGACGCCAGCGAATCCGCCCAGCCAAGATAGTTCCAGTAATCCACGTGGTAAGACAGGCCGATCACATCGCCCTTCTGGATCAGCTTGCGCAATGCTTCATCGGCAGGCGGGCAGGACGCGCAGCCTTGAGACGTGAAGAGCTCTACGACGCCTTTAACCTCTTGCTCCTGCGCTTGCACGGGCGCGGTGGCCAACATGCCGAGCATGCACAGCGAAAAACCAAATGTCAGGGACCCGTATTTCAGAGACATTGCAAAACCCTTGTCTGGACGCGTCTCCAGACTATTGATGCTATCAATTCATGTCGGGATGCGCTGCGGAAAATAGCGCCGAAATCCCTTCAATAGAAAGTCACGATGGGGTGAGGGGCAATCACGAAACATCCATGTGTTTCACCCATCTCTCCACGCAAAAACGCCGGGATTGCTCCCGGCGTTTTCTGTTTGATCCCTCAGAGCCTATGCAGCCAGATCGCGAAGAACTGTTTGCAAAATGCCACCATTGTTCATGTAGATCACTTCGTCCAGCGTATCGATACGGCAAAGGAGCGGAACATCCTTCACGGTGCCGTCGCCGTAGGTGATTTTGGCAATCTTCTTCTCGCGCGGCTTGATGTCACCTTCGAGACCATCGATCTCGACCGTTTCATCGCCCTTGAGGTTGAGGCTTGCCCATGTGGTGCCTTCCTCGAAGGTGAAGGGCACGACGCCCATGCCGACGAGGTTGGAACGGTGGATACGCTCGAACGACTGCGCAATCACGGCCTTGACGCCCAGCAGGTTGGTACCCTTGGCAGCCCAGTCACGGGAAGAACCGTTGCCGTATTCCACGCCAGCAAAGATGACGAGCGGAGTGCCCTCGGCCTTGTACTGCATGGCCGCATCGTAAATCGACATTTCTTCCTTGGATGGATAGTGGATGGTGTAGCCACCTTCTTTGCCGTTTGGCCCAAGCATGTGGTTGCGAATACGAATGTTGGCAAACGTGCCGCGCATCATCACTTCGTGGTTGCCACGGCGTGTGCCGTACTGGTTGAAGTCGGCAACGCCCACGCCATTATTGGTGAGATAAGCACCGGCAGGTGACGCAGCCTTGATCGAACCGGCCGGAGAAATGTGGTCGGTGGTGATCTTGTCGCCGAAGAGACCGAGAACGCGCGCGCCCTTGATGTTCTTCAGGCCAGTGCCTTTCTTGCCCATGCCCACGAAGTATGGAGGGTTCTGGACGTAGGTGGACTGGTCGTCCCAGGCATAGGTCTGGCCCGGAGGAACCTGAACGGCCTGCCAGTTTTCGTCACCCTTGAACACGTCTGCATATTTGGACTCGTAGAGCTCGCGCGTGACGTATTTCAGGATGAATTCCTGAATTTCGGCAGATGTCGGCCAGATGTCCTTGAGGAACACAGGCTGTCCATCGGAACCGATACCAAGTGGTTCGGTCGTCAGGTCCTTCTGCACCGAGCCAGCCAGCGCATAAGCGACGACGAGCGGAGGAGAAGCGAGGTAGTTCGCCTGGACGTCCGGCGAGATACGGCCTTCGAAGTTACGGTTACCTGAGAGAACGCCAGCAGTGATCAGACCCTTGTCGTTGATGGTCTTGGAGATCGGTGCTGGCAGCGGGCCGGAATTGCCGATGCAGGTCGTGCAGCCGAAACCAACGAGGTTGAAGCCGATGGCATCCAGATCCTTCTGAAGACCGGACTTTTCGAGATATTCGCCAACAACCTGAGATCCCGGTGCGAGCGACGTCTTGACCCAAGGCTTGGATGTCAGACCCTTCGCTACGGCGTTGCGGGCCAGAAGTCCGGCTGCAATCAGAACGGAAGGGTTGGACGTGTTGGTGCAGGATGTGATGGCAGCAATGGCGACATCGCCATGGCCGAGATCGAAATCCGTGCCTTCGACAGGGTAGCGGTTGTCGAGCTGGCCGGGCTTCTTGTACTCGGTTTCCAGCGACGTCGCAAAACCGGAGGCAATGCCTTCCAGCGAGATGCGGCCTTCTGGACGCTTAGGACCAGCCATGGATGGCACGACTTCGCCGAGGTCGAGTTCCAGTGTGTCGGTGAAGACGAGTTCGGCGCCGTCGCCTGTGCGCCACATGTCCTGTGCCTTCGAATAGGCTTCGACAAGCGCGATGCGGTCCTTGGTGCGGCCGGACATCGTCAGGTAGTTGATGGTTTCTCCATCGACCGGGAAGAAGCCGCAGGTCGCTCCGTATTCCGGGCCCATGTTGCCGATGGTGGCACGGTCGGCCAGTGTCATCGAATCAAGTCCAGGGCCGAAGAATTCGACAAACTTGGAAACAACGCCCTTCTTGCGCAGCATCTGAACGACGGTCAGCACGAGGTCGGTTGCGGTGACGCCTTCCTTCACCTTGCCTGTCAGCTTGAAACCGATGACTTCAGGCAGAAGCATGGAAACCGGCTGGCCAAGCATGGCCGCTTCGGCTTCGATACCGCCAACGCCCCAGCCCAGAACGCCCAGACCGTTGATCATGGTCGTGTGGCTGTCGGTGCCGACGCATGTGTCGGGGTAAGCGATGGTTTCGCCGTCTTCTTCCTTGGTCCAGACGGTCTGGCCAAGATATTCGAGGTTCACTTGGTGACAGATGCCTGTGCCGGGCGGAACGACGCGGAAGTTCTTGAACGCCTGCTGGCCCCATTTCAGGAAGCGGTAACGCTCGCCGTTGCGCTCGTATTCCAGTTCCACGTTGCGGGCAAAGGCTGTTGGCGTGCCGAATTCATCAACGATAACAGAGTGGTCAATGACCAGATCGACAGGAACCAGTGGGTTGATCTTTTCAGGATCGCCACCCAGAGCCACCATTGCATCGCGCATGGCGGCAAGGTCGACAACGGCTGGAACGCCGGTGAAGTCCTGCATCAGAACGCGGGCAGGGCGGTATGCGATTTCGTTTTCGACGAGGCCCTTGTTGTTCAGCCAGTCGGCAACGGCCGTGATGTGTTCCTTGGTGACGGTCTGGCCGTCTTCGAAACGCAGGAGGTTCTCAAGCAGAACCTTCATCGAATAGGGGAGCTTGGAAACGCCTGTCAGGCCGTTCGCTTCTGCCTTTGGCAAACTGAAATAAACATAATCCTTACCGTCAACGGTAAGAATGGAGCGACAATTGAAACTGTCGAGAGATTTAGCCACGGATAAAAACCCCGCTTCCTCTGATAGCCAACACGCGCGTGCGGACCCCTGTGCACAGATGCACATCAGGATGCGGGTACGGTCATTTCCGCTGTCCGCACGAGACGCTGCTTTCGCAACGTCAGGTCCGGCGCCGTATGATGATCACGCCGACCGCTGGCGTGGTTGACACCCATATAGATAATTTATGAGAAACGTGCCAGACCGGAAAAAGACCTAAATCGATTTTTTTCCCATCGAGATGATTAAAATCTTAAACGAGATGATCCCATGCTGCTGACAGCAGAAAATCTTTCCGCCCGGCGTGGGGACGATTTGATATTCATGAATGTTTCCTTCAAGTTAACGAGCGGTGAAGCGCTCGTACTGACTGGGCCTAATGGATCGGGAAAGTCCACGTTTCTGCGCGTCGTTGCCGGGCTTTTGCGGCCCGAAGCAGGTGGTGTGAAGATAGCCGGCGAAGGAATTGAAAAGGATACCTCCATTGGCGAGGCCAGTCATTATCTTGGCCACAAGAATGCAATGAAGCAGGAACTGACGGTTTTTGAAAATCTTGCCTTCTGGAAGAATTTTCTGGGTGACTTTCATCGTGGTGCGTCGCTTGGTGTCGAGCAGGCCGCTGAAACCGTCGGTCTTGCCGGGATCACTCATTTGCCATTCGCTTATCTCTCCGCCGGCCAGCAGCGCCGATTCGCGATGGCCAAGCTGTTGATCGCATGGCGCCCAATCTGGATACTGGACGAGCCAACGGCGGCTTTAGACACAAGTGCGGACATGATGTTCACCGGGTTGGTGTCCTCACATCTCGCAAATGGCGGCATCGTGATTGCTGCGACCCATCAGCCTTTGGGGCTGGAGGGTGCGCGGGAGTTGCGGATGACAGGGTTTGTAGGCGCAGAGGAGGACTGGTGATGGTGGGGTTTAGACTTGGTTCAGCTGTTGTGGGTGCGGCTACCCCCGTCCCAACTCCGCCTGCATCATCATCACACCTCAGAGTGAACCCATGATCGCCCTCTTTCTCCGCGATCTGAAACTCTCCATCCGGGCAGGCGGCGGCGCGCTGATCGGTGTTCTGTTCTTCATGACCGTGGTTGCCGTCATTCCCTTTGGTGTTGGCCCAGATCTCAACCTTCTCTCGCGCATCGGCCCCGCCATCGTCTGGATCGGTGCATTGTTGGCAGCCCTTCTCGGGCTTGACCGTCTGTTTCAGGCGGAGCGTGATGATGGCTCGCTCGACCTCATCCTCATGCAGGAAAACCCGCTTGTCATGACTGTTCTGGTCAAATGTCTCGCGCACTGGACGGCCACCACCTTGCCGCTAGTCATCGCATCACCCTTGCTGGGGCTCTTCATGAACATGAGAGAAGAGGCCATCGGTGCCGTGATGTTGACCTTGCTGGTCGGCTCTCCGGCATTGACCTTCGTCGGGGCTGTGGGCGCGGCGGTGGCTGTGGCCCTTCCACGCGGCGGGCTGCTGGTATCGATCCTCGTGCTGCCCCTATGCATTCCTGTGTTGATTTTCGGCGTTAGCGCGTCCTATGCCGCCGTTCAGGACCCGGCACCTTTTATGCCGCCCTTCCTTATCCTGATCGCCATCACGCTCTTTTCATCGGTCGTCGGCCCGTTCTTCGCCGCTTTGGCTTTGCGCAGTTCTGTGGATTGATAAGGATCAATTGCCGTCACCCTTGTCTCATTGTAGAAAGACGCCATGAGCGACAAAAGCCTTGCCATTACCAAGTTCAGCGACCTTGCCAACCCGACGCGGTTCCTGGCATTGGCATCTCGTCTATTGCCTTGGCTGGCAGCGCTGTCCGCGCTCTGTCTTGCCGCTGGCCTCTATATGGCATTCACCACCGATAGCGATTATCAGCAGGGCAACACCGTTCGCATCATGTATGTGCATGTACCAGCCGCATGGCTTGCCATGATGTGCTACACGGTCATGGCAGTCGCTGCGATTGGTACGCTGGTCTGGCGGCACCCCTTGGCAGACGTCGCTCACAAATCCGCAACGCCCATCGGTGCAGCCTTCACGCTCATTGCGCTCGTCACCGGCTCCCTTTGGGGCAAGCCCATGTGGGGCACATGGTGGGTGTGGGATGCGCGCCTGACTTCGGTTTTCATTCTGTTTTTGATGTATCTCGGCCTCATAGCCTTCAATAAGGCAATGGACGATCCATCCAAGGCAGCCCGCGTCAGCGCGGTGCTGATCCTCGTCGGTTTCGTCAATATTCCCATCATCAAGTTTTCGGTCGAGTGGTGGAACACGCTGCACCAGCCGGCCAGCGTTCTGCGCTTGAGTGGTCCCGCCATAGCATCGGAATTCCTGTGGCCGTTGCTGACCATGGCTATTGGTTTCACTTTGTTGTTTTTTACCCTGCACCTCGCCGCCATGCGCAATGAAATCTGGCGCAGACGTATCGCTGTGCAGCGCCGACTGGCTGCCCGCATGGCGAGCCGTGGGAAAGCCACACCATGAGCCACGCTTTTTATATCGGCATCTCCTATGGTCTGACCGGTCTGATCGTTGTTATTCTGATTGGTTGGATCATCATGGATGGTCGTGCCCGCCAACGCGAAATGGCAGAGCTCGAAGCATCCGGCATGCGCCGCAGGGGACGTAACGCCTCCGTGGAGCAGCCGACACCATGATGAAAGACACGAAAATACCTCCCGCTCCTTCGGGCAAGAAGGCGCGCTACGCTCTGGCGCTGTTGCCGCTGCTGGCTTTTGCAGGCTTCGCCGCCATTGCTGCCAAAATGCTGTATGAGCAGGACGTCAACGGTCTTGATGTCAGCGCCATTCCATCGGCGCTGCTCAACACGAAGGCGCCGTCCTTGTCGTTACCGCCGCTTGAGGGTGCCAATGTGCCGGCACTGACAGACGCCGCCATCGAAGGCAAGCTGACCCTCGTCAACGTCTTTGCGTCCTGGTGCGTGCCTTGCAGGCAGGAACATCCGATGCTGAAGGAACTGGCAAAGGACGAGCGGCTGAACATCGTCGGCATCAACTACAAGGATAAATCCGATAATGCCCTGCGGTTTCTAGGCGAACTCGGCAATCCCTATGCTGCCATCGGTATCGATCCGAACGGCAAGGCCGCCATAGACTGGGGTGTCTACGGCATTCCCGAGACGTATCTGGTTGGGAAGGATGGTACCATTGTCTACAAGAAGGTCGGGCCCATCGATGCCGCGACCTATGAACGCGACCTCATTCCCGCCATCGAAAAGGCCGCTGCCGCTGATTGATTTTCAAGAGGCGGGAAGCGCGTTCTGCCATTCCTTGATCGCATCAATGGGCGAAATCAGCATCAGGACATTGAGTGTCAGATTGTCGCGGATGAGCCAGCCGGTGAAAACCTCGAAGAAGATCGCGACAACAATCGTTACCCAGATTGGCATGCGTGCCGCAAAGAAGAAGCCAAGCATCATGAACACCGTGTCCATGGCCGAATTTATGATGCTGTCGCCGCTGTAACCCAGCGCCATGGTGGCGTTGCGGTAGCGGTCGATGATGATGGGCGAGTTTTCGAGAAGCTCCCACGCAGCCTCGATGACGACGGCAAAGGAAAGCCGCATGGAGAAGGGCTGCTTGCGAAACAGCAGCCATGCCAGCCCGTAAAACAGAAAGCCGTGGATGATGTGCGATGGCGTGTACCAGTCGGCCAGATGCTGCGAATTACCCGGCGTGTTCACGCCCGGCTCGAACAGCTTCACGTAGCCGCATTCGCAGATCGGCAGACGACCCATGAAATAGAGGATGACGATCTGCAACAGCAGGAGACCGGCTGCCACGCCAAACCAGATGTGGGAAGACGAGCGGGTACCTGGCATCTGCGCAGAGGTCATTTCTTGTCTTTCGTCAAAGGCTCAAGCGAGTGGCGCATGATGAGAGGCATCTGCGCCATGGTGAAGAGAACGGTGATGGGCATGGTGCCCCAGACCTTGAAAGCGACCCAGGTATCGGTGGAAAATCCGCGCCAGACGACTTCGTTGAGGACGGCGAGGAACAGAAAGAAAAAGCCCCAGCGAAACGTCAGCTTGCGCCAGCCTTCTTCGTTCAGCTTGAAAGCCGAATTGAAGACGTAGCCCAGCAGAGAATGGCCAAACAGCAGGCCGCCCAGCAAAATGACGCCGAACAGCGCGTTGACGATCGTCGGCTTCATCTTGATGAAGGTGTCGTTTTGCAGATAGAGCGTCAGCGCGCCGAAAACGAGGACGACGATACCCGAGATCAGCGGCATCATCGGCAAGGTGCGGGTCAAAATCCACGATACCGTCAGCGCCAGTGCCGTCGCAATCATGAACAGGCCGGTTGCGATAAAGATCGGTCCGCCGAATTCGGTCAGTACGGGAAATGTTTTTGCCAGCCACTCGCCACGGGAATTGGCGAAGAAGAACACCACCAGGGGTCCAAGTTCCAGCACGAACTTCAACAACGGGCTGATCTCGCGGACCATTTTTTCGCTCTCGCGCTGATTGCTCTCCACGTCCATTGTCATACTCCCGCAATCGCCTTGGCGAAATCTTCCGCTTCGAATGGCTCCAGATCGTCCACGCCCTCACCCACACCGATGAAATAGACCGGCAGTTTGTGTTTGGCAGCAATGGCAACGAGGATACCCCCGCGCGCCGTGCCATCCAATTTTGTCATAATCAGGCCGGACACGCCCGCGACGTTGCGGAAAATCTCGACCTGGTTGAGTGCGTTCTGGCCTGTCGTCGCATCCAGCGTCTGAAGCACGGTGTGCGGCGCGTCGGGATCGAGCTTACCCAGCACGCGCACGATCTTCTCAAGCTCGGCCATCAGTTCCGTCTTGTTTTGCAAACGGCCAGCCGTATCGATGATCAGAACGTCGCTTTTCTTCGCCAGCGCTTGCTCGTACGCATCATAGGCTAGCCCTGCTGCGTCGGCACCCAGCTTCGTGCCGATGAATTCCGAACCCGTGCGGTCGGCCCAAATCTTCAATTGCTCGATGGCGGCGGCTCGGAAGGTATCGCCTGCTGCGAGCATGACCTTGAGACCGGAGCCGGACAGCTTGGCCGCGAGCTTACCGATGGTGGTCGTCTTGCCGGTGCCGTTGACGCCGACGACGAGAATGACATGCGGCTTGTGGGAGAGGTCGAGTTCCAGCGGCTTGGCAACGGGCGTCAGAACCTTGGTGATTTCGCCAGCCATGATGCGAACGACGTCTTCGCCGCTGACATCCTTGCCGTAGCGTTCGGATGACAAGGCACCGGTGATGCGCATGGCGGTTTCCAGACCGAGATCGGATTGAATCAGCAGATCCTCCAGCTCATCCAGCGTGTCTTCATCCAGCTTGCGCTTGGTAAAGACTGCCGAGATCTGGCTCGTCAGTTGCGATGAGGTGCGCGAAAGGCCGGCGCGCAGACGCTGGAACCAGGACAGTTTTTTCTCAGGCGCGACTTCGATCGGTTCGATCCGCTCGCTCGACAGGGAAAAGCCTTTTGGAAGAGCCGATGGTACCAGCAGAGCGTCGAGCGCCTCCTGTTCCGTGGCGGCTTCGGCCTCATCCAGCAATGCGTCCATGGCACCGGTATCCAGTGGTGCGTTCGGGTCGGTCAGTTCCGGTGTTGCGGGCAGGTCTGCCTCCGCTTCCGCCTGCAACAGCGAAAGCGGAACCATGCCGATATCGCCCACCTGCTCGGGGCCGGGAAGGAGAGGGGCGTCCTCTTCCGCTTCTTCCTCTAATAACGCCCCATCGCTGTCTGCATCCGGGGCGGGGCCACCTGCAGTTTCCATTTCGAGCTCGGAGACCGGGTCTTTTGCCGGGGGCGCGTGCGCTTCGGCTTCGATCATGACCTCTTCAAAGGATGCGTTGACATCGCTTTTTTCAATCACGGCATCGCTGTCCGGCTTGTCCGTCTCGGTCTTGTCCTTGCCGAAGGAGAAGACTTTTTTGATGAAGCCGATGGCCATGATTGTTCCGTATCGTTCCGTCAGGCGGCTTCTGCTGCCAGACATTGCATATCTAAGTGTTTTCCGTTGTGACCCGTAATCACAACCTGCGCAAGGGTACGGGGTAGAAGATCGGGTGCAGCAACGAGAGTGAAGTTGTCGGTATGGGCAAAGCCGTTATTCTCGACGAGAATGGTCTGCCGACTGCCGACCATGTTGGCAAGATGCACCTGCCGCAGAGCCTCGCCGCGCTCGCGAAGCCTGGCGGCCCGCTGTTTCACAAGACCACGGTCCAGTTGCGGCATGCGCGCGGCGGGGGTTCCGGCGCGCGGGCTGTAGGGGAAAACGTGCAGGTTGGAAATGCCGCACTCTTCCGCAAGCGTTGCGGCATTTTCGAACATATCTTCGGTTTCGGTCGGGAAACCCGCGATCATATCCGCGCCAAAGGCGATTTCTGGCCGCAGTGCCCTGGCCTGATGACAAAAAGCGATGGCATCTGCGCGCATATGGCGGCGCTTCATGCGTTTGAGGATCATGTCGTCGCCATGCTGGAGCGACAGATGCAGGTGCGGCATGAAACGCGGTTCGTCTGCGATCAGGTCAAGCAGATGATGATCGGCTTCGATGCTGTCGATGGAGGATAGGCGCAGGCGCAGTATGTCCGGTACCTGCTTGAGCAGCGTCTTGGCAAGGTATCCAAGCGACGGTTCACCGGGAAGGTCCGCGCCATAGCTTGTGGCATCCACGCCCGTCAGCACGAGTTCGCAATAGCCGTTTTCGGTCAGCTTGCGGGCCTGTTCGACCACGGCACCCATGGGCACCGACCGTGAATTGCCACGACCATAGGGAATGATACAGAAGGTGCAGCGGTGATCGCAGCCGTTCTGCACCTGAATGAAGGCGCGGACGTGCCCGTCGATATGCTTGATCATCTGCGGCGCGGTGGCCTTGATGCTCATGATGTCGTTGACGCGCAACTTCTCTTCCGCCGAAACGCCAAAATCTGGCAGCGCCCGGTAGGAGGCGCTTTTCAGCTTTTCCTCATTGCCCAGCACGACATCGACTTCGGGCATTTCGGCGAAGGTCTGCTTTTCGGTCTGGGCGGCGCAGCCGGTGACGATGATACGGGCATGGGGATTTTCGCGTCTTGCGCGACGAATGGCAGCGCGGGCCTGCCGCACTGCCTCGCCTGTTACGGCGCAGGTGTTGACCAGCACGGCATTGTTCAGGCCCGCCTTTTCAGCTTCAGACCGCATCACTTCGGATTCGTAGGTATTGAGACGACAGCCGAAGGTTATGACCTCGACGCCGCTCATAGGGCCGCCTGCTCCGGCGCCGCATCGCGCGTCCAGGTGCCGGTTACGGGATCGGCCCGGCCTGACCATTCCCATTCGGCGGGACCCGTCATGACGACGTGGTCGTTCTGTCTCCATTCGATGATGAGGGGAGTGCGAACGGGGCTGGAAGCCACATCGATCTCGACGGTGCGGCCAGTGCAACCCGTGCGGGCAGCGGACACGGCAGCAGCGCATGCGGCGGAACCACAGGCCAGCGTGAGACCCGCGCCACGCTCGAAGGTACGGGTGCGCAAGGCTTTGTCCGAAATAACTTGCGCCAGCGTGATGTTGGCCTTTTCTGGGAACATCGGATGGTTTTCCAGCAACGGCCCGAAGCGCTCCAGATCAAACGTCATCGGATCGCTGTTCACCCAGAAGACCGCATGCGGATTGCCCATCGACATGACAGCGGGCGAATGTAAAATCGGGTTGTCGATCGGTCCGATCTGAAGCTCGATGCGACTTGTATCGTGAAACTCTTCGGCAAGCGGTATGTCGTCCCAACGGAAGCGCGGCAGGCCCATGTCGACCGATATCATGCCGTCTTCGTGCTCGCTGGCGTTCAATATGCCTGCAATGGTCTGGAAGGTGAAGGTCTTCTTGCCGGTTTCGGCGGCCAGCGCCTGCACTACGCAACGGGTGCCGTTGCCGCAAGCCTGCGCCTTCGTACCATCGCAGTTGAGAATGTCGATATAGGCATCGGTGCCCTGCGCGCGCGGGTCGTGGATGGCCATAATCTGATCGAAGGCGGTTTCGGGATCGGCGTTCAGCGCAATCGCCGCCTGCGGCGTCACCATGTCTTTGCGGCCGCGCATATCGACAACGAGAATCTTGTTGCCAAGGCCGTTCATCTTCGCAAATTCGACCGTATCAGACATGCCCTAAACCCGTTTGAGATATATGCGGCGCGATAACCGTATTATACCCTATATGGCGGAAATGCGCGCACATTACCAGTCTGGGTGCTTCTGACTGGTCGTCATACGTGGGGTACGTCGAAGACCTCACTTGGGCGCATGGGCCGAAAGCGATCTTGGGCAACGCCGTGCTCGCTCAAGGCAGCCTTTAGCGCGATGATCGGCGCGTCGATCGCTTCATCGGTGAGCTGGACCGTGCCCCAGTGGTGTCCGCAGGCATAGGCGGCATTGCAAATCTTCATGCCTTCCACGGCCTCCGTCGGGTTCTGGTGCTGGCCTTTCATGAACCAGCGCGGCTCGTAGGCTCCAAAGGGGAGGTTGGCGAGGCGGAAGCTGCCGTGTTTCTTTGCCGCCGCGTGATAATTCAGACCGCGATGAAAGCCGGTGTCGCCAATGTGGTAGATTTTGCCGCCCGGTGTTTCGATGACGAAGGCCGCCCAGAGCGCCATGCGGCGATCGTTCAGCCCACGTGCCGACCAGTGATGGCAGGGCTCGAAATGGATTTTGACGTCAGGTGCGACCTCCAGCACATCGCCCCAGTCCCCCGTCGAAATCTTCGCCGCCTCGATCTGTGTGCGAATGACCGCGTCGTTGCCGAGCGGGGTGATGAAGTGCGGCTTGTGGGCGATATGAAGCTGGTGGAGCGTTTCCAGATCCAGATGGTCGTAATGATTGTGCGTGATCAGTAAGAGATCGATGGGCGGCAGATCATCGAAGCGGATGCCGGGCGGATTGACGCGCTTGGGTCCGGCGAAGCTGACAGGACTGGTTCGTTCGGACCAGACGGGATCGACTAGGATGTTCAGCCCTGCCGTCTGGATAAGGAAGGAGGCGTGACCGATGAATGTCACCCGCAAATCTTTCCCGTCTACGCGTTCAGCTGGCTTTACGAAGGGAAACGGGCTGGGATAGGTTTCAGGCCATGTCGCCTTCTGTCCATCGAAGCGCCACTTCATCAGGTCCAGAAAGCCATTGGGCGCCTCGCCGCCGGGGTTGAAGAAGCGCGTGCCGTCGAAGTGATCCGACATAGGGCCACTATAATAAGCACTGGCACGGGTCTGGCGGGCATAAAGGCCGCCACCGACGAGGAGGGCACCAAGGAAGGAGAGTTTGAAGAGCGCGCGTCGTTTCATGACAAAGCTATATGGCGTGCGCCACGGCCTCTTCAAGCGCGCAGATGCGCATAGGTGTTATTTTCACGAAGACGTCAGCGGTTGCGTCTGTCTCAAAATCCATGCTTTGTCTTGACTCTCTCAGCCTTTTCCTGTTAACCCGCGCCAATCAGCTGGCAGTTTCATGACCGCAGCCGCCGACCGGGACCCGCAAGGTATAAAGAGATCCTGGAGGCAAACATCCGACAGCGCAATGCGCCCTCGGGTGCTTTTTGGCTATGCCCTTTCTTGGGCGTCTTGTTTTTGACAGCAAAACCACCGACGTTTCGGAAACCCCGGAACGAAGAAGGATGACGCGATGTTTGAAAACCTCCAGGACCGCCTTGGCTCCATTTTAAATGGACTGACCGGCCGTGGCGCGCTTTCGGAAGCCGATGTAACGGCTGCCCTGCGCGAGGTTCGTCGTGCGCTGCTGGAAGCGGACGTTGCGCTGGAAGTCGTGCGGTCCTTTACAGACAAGGTCCGTGAGAAGGCCGTTGGTGCCTCGGTTCTCAAAGCCATCAAGCCCGGCCAGATGGTCGTCAAGATCGTCCATGACGAACTGATCGAAATGCTGGGTTCCGAAGGTGTTTCCATCGACCTGCATGCGGCAGCCCCCGTCGTCATCATGATGGTGGGTCTGCAGGGTTCTGGTAAAACCACAACCACCGGCAAGCTTGCCAAGCGCCTGACAGATCGCGACAAGAAGAAGGTGCTGATGGCATCTCTCGACACGCGTCGTCCGGCAGCGCAAGAGCAGCTTCGCCAGCTCGGCGTGCAGACCGGTGTCGATACGCTGCCGGTGATCGCTGGACAGTCGCCGACCGATATCGCTTCGCGCGCCGTGCAGGCTGCCAAGCTCGGCGGCCATGATGTCGTGATCCTCGATACCGCCGGTCGTACCCACATCGACGAGCCGTTGATGATGGAAATGGCTGACATCAAGAAAAATGCCAAGCCGCACGAAATCCTTCTGGTCGCCGACAGCCTGACCGGTCAGGACGCCGTCAATCTGGCCCGCAATTTCGATGAGCGCGTTGGCATTACCGGCCTTGTGCTGACCCGTATGGACGGCGATGGCCGTGGTGGTGCTGCCCTTTCGATGCGGGCCGTGACCGGCAAGCCGATCAAGCTGATCGGTACCGGCGAGCGTATGGGCGAGCTGGAGGAGTTCCATCCGCGCCGTATTGCCGACCGTATTCTCGGCATGGGCGACATTGTTTCGCTGGTTGAAAAAGCGGCTGAAAACATCGATGCGGAAAAAGCCGCGGCGATGGCCAAGAAGATGCAGTCGGGCAAGTTCGATCTCAACGATCTGGCCGATCAGCTTGGCCAGATGAAGAAAATGGGCGGCATGGGCGGCATTATGGGCCTGATGCCCGGCATGTCCGGTATGAAGGACAAGATGGCCGCTTCAGGCCTCAACGACAAGATGTTCGACCGCCAGATCGCCATCATCTCTTCGATGACCAAGGCCGAGCGCGCTAACCCTGACATGCTCAAGCACAGCCGCAAGAAGCGCATCGCTGCCGGTTCCGGGACGGATGCTGCCGAAATCAACAAGCTGCTCAAGATGCATCGCGGTATGGCCGACATGATGAAAGCCATGGGCGGTAAAGGCAAGGGCGGCATCATGAAACAGATGATGGGTGGTCTTGCTGGCAAGATGGGTCTTGGTGGCGGTATGGGCGGAATGCCTGATCTGGCCAACATGGACCCCAAGCAGCTTGAGGCTCTTCAGAGACAAGCGGAAGCAGCAGGGCTTGGCAAGCAGGGTGGTATGCCCGGTCTTGGCGGCATGGGCGGTCTTCCCGGTTTGGGCGGGCCCAAGCTTCCGGGCCTCGGCGGACTTCCGGGTCTTCCCGGTTTCGGCAAAAAGAAGTGAGTGCTGTCATGACCGACGCAGACGTCAAGGCTCAACTTTCGCAATATCGCCAGTCCATCGACAATATCGATGCTGCTCTGGTGCATATGCTTGCAGAACGGTTCCAGCGCACCAAGGCGGTGGGCGTTTTGAAAGCGACCTACGAATTGCCGCCGGCAGACCCGGCGCGCGAAGAATACCAGATTGAACGCCTGCGCCATCTAGCAAAGGCCGCCGATCTGGACCCGGATTTCGCCGAGAAGTTCCTGAACTTCATCATCAAGGAAGTCATCCGGCATCATGAAGCCATTGCCGCTGAACATAACGGCACTGAAAAGACCGCCTGACCGGCGGACTAGCCATTCTTAAGGAGAAATAACATGGCACTGAAAATTCGTCTCGCACGTGGTGGTTCCAAGAAGCGCCCGTACTACCAGATCGTTGTTGCTGACGCCCGTTCGCCACGCGACGGCCGTTTCCTCGAAAAGGTCGGTTCCTGGAACCCGATGCTTGCCAAGGACAACGCTGATCGCATCCAGATCAACGGCGACCTGATCAAGGAATGGATTGCTAAGGGCGCGCAGCCAACAGACCGCGTTCTGCGCTTTCTCGCAGAAGCCGGCATCGTAACGCGCGATGCCCGCAGCAACCCTGAAAAGGCAAAGCCAGGCAAGAAGGCCGTAGAGCGCATTGCCGAGAAGAAGCAGAAGGCCGATGATGCCGCTGCTGCTGCTGCAGAAGCTACTGCTGCCGAATAAGTCCGGTTTGCACGACAGGAACGGGTGGTGTGGTTTTCCGCGCCACCCGTTCCTGTTTATTTTGACTGCGACTTATCGTAAGAACAAAAAACACCAGAAAACGGACAACCGATGGCGAAGCTGGAAAACCCTATTCTCATGGCCAAGATTGGCGCCGCACAAGGGCTGCGTGGCGAAGTGCGGGTCAGCTCTTTCACGGATGATCCGACCGCATTGGGAGAATATGGCAACCTGATTGCCAGCGATGGCCGGACGTTCGAAATCCTTGAAATTCGTGAAGCCAAGACTGTTGTCATCGTGCGCTTTCGCGGGGTCAACGACCGCAACGCGGCGGAAGCTTTGAACGGGCTGGAACTGTTCATCGAGCGTGACAACTTGCCCGACGACGATCTGGATGAGGACGAATTCTATTATACAGATCTCGAAGGACTTGAGGCCGTCGACGCAGAAGGCAAGAGCTATGGTTCGGTTGCCGCCGTTCACGATTTCGGCGCGGGCGATCTGCTGGAGCTGAAAGGTGCCGGTCGCCGTCCGACACTCATTCCGTTTTCCGAAGCTGCGGTGTTGGAAATTGACCTCGAAGGCGGAAAAATCCTGATCGATCCGCTGGCCGCTGGCTTGATCGACAACCCTGATGACGGCAAGGACGACCCGGATCATCCGATCTTCGGCAAGAAAAAATAACATGACATTCAAGGCAACCGTGCTGACGCTCTACCCGGACATGTTTCCGGGGCATCTCCGCCATTCTCTGGCGGGCCGGGCACTGGAGCGCGGACAGTGGCAGATCGAGCCGGTTCAAATCCGCGACTACGCTCTCGACAAGCACCGCAGTGTTGACGACACGCCGGCTGGCGGTGGCGCTGGCATGGTGCTGAAACCGGATGTGCTGGCGGCGGCGATAGACGGTGTTTCGGACGGCGATACGAGGCCAAGGCTTTTGATGAGCCCGCGTGGCAAACCGTTGACGCAGGAGCGCGTGCGTGACCTTGCGCAAGGCGAAGGCGTTATCATCATCTGCGGTCGTTTCGAAGGCGTAGATCAGCGGGTGATCGACGCCCGTAACCTCGAAGAAGTCTGTATTGGCGACTATATTCTGTCCGGCGGCGAACCGGCTGCGCTGACGCTGCTGGATGCCGTGGTGCGCATTCTGCCCGGTGTGATGGGCAATGATCTCTCCGGCGTGCATGAAAGCTTCGAAGGTGGATTGCTGGAGCATCCGCATTATACCCGCCCGCAGGTGTGGGAGGAGCGCGATATCCCTGCCGTTTTGACGTCCGGCAACCACAAGGCTATCGACGCATGGCGGCATGAGCAGGCGCTGGCGCTGACTAAAGAGCGTCGCCCTGACCTGTTGGCGAAACCAACTCAGGTCGAGACGAAGTAGTAGACCGACAGCAGGAAGCCGACCGAGATCACCAAGGCGCGGATGACCCATTGCGGTACACGCCGGGCGATATAGACGCCGCTATAACCGCCAATCGCCGATGAAGGAATCATGATCAGCGCTGCGGGCCATGCCACCACGCCGCCGCCGACAAACACGACGATGGCGACGGCGGCTATCACCACTGCGAGCAGATTTTTCAAAGCATTGAGATGATGATAGGTTCCGCCTGATGTCAGGCTCAGGACCGCCAGCATCATGATGCCCATGCCAGCGCCGAAGAACCCGCCATAGATCGAGGTGAGGAACTGCCCGATCAGGCTTGCGGCATTGCCGGGGGAGCGCTGCGCATTCGAGCGCGGCCGCAGCCATGGACCCAAGGCAAACAGCAGCGTGGCAGCAAGTAGAAGCCATGGCACGAGTTGGCGAAAGGCCGGGTTATCGAGCGACAGAAGCAGAAGTGCGCCAGCGGTCGATCCAGCGATTGATAGCAAGGCTAGAAAAACGGCGCCTTTCCAGTGTGTGCGGATCTCCGGCCAATAAGCGATGACAGAGGTGACGTAGCCGGGAAATTGCACGATGGAGGAGGTGGCGTTGGCCGAAATCGGCGCGATGCCTGCAAGCGTCATCGCCCCGAAGGTCAGAAACGTGCCGCCGCCTGCGATGGCATTGACCGCACCCGACAAGAAGCCGCTGGCGAGCAGCAGCAGAATGATGAACAAAGACATGGTCCCTCCAGTGCCTTTCGCGGCGCTTCGGCCTTCCATATCCCTTGTGAGGATTGCCGACAATTCGGTCGCGACCGATAAAATAATCTTGCAAAAGGGATGACAAATGCGTCGTCTTGCTGTAATGGCCCGCTTGGAACTGGGGTTTACCCCTTTAACCGCAAGCAAAGAATGGTGAACCCGCTCCTGCCGCAAGGCATGGTCCCGAGACTTGGTTTCAAGGGATGACAGTTGAGCGCTCTGGCTGTTTCAGAAGAACTCAGAGGTTAATATGACCAACATTATCGAACAGCTGGAAGCCGAACAGGCTGCCAAGATCGAAGCAAAGCGCAAGCTTCCAGAATTCTCCCCAGGTGACACCGTTCGCGTCAACGTGCGCGTGACGGAAGGTACACGTACCCGTGTACAGGCTTACGAAGGCGTCGTTATTGCCCGTTCCGGCGGTGGCATCAACGAAAGCTTCACCGTTCGCAAGATTTCCTATGGCGAAGGCGTAGAGCGCGTATTCCCGGTTTATTCTCCGCTGGTTGAAGGCGTTGAAATCGTTCGCCGCGGTAAGGTCCGTCGCGCGAAGCTCTACTACCTGCGCGACCGTCGCGGCAAGTCTGCCCGTATCGTTGAAGACACCGGCGTTCGCGCTCGTAAGCTCAACGATGGCGAGCGTCAGGCTGCTGCCGAGGAAAAGGCACGCATCGAAGCTGAAAAGGTTGCAGCAGCTCAGGCTCTGGCCGCCGAAAAGGCAGCAGAAGAAGCCGCAGCAGCCAAGGCTGCTCAGGAAGCCGAAGCAGCGAAGGCTGCTGAAGAGGCTGCAAAGCCTGCTGAAGGCGCAGCTGAGTAAGCTTTTCCATTTTTCTGGAATTTTGACAAAGGCGGTCTTCGGGCCGCCTTTTCTTTTTTGGATGTGTGGTGTGTGACTGTCGTCAATGGCGGCAGGTGTGGCTTACCCCCGCTGCCATCCGATGCACTCTTGCCCATCCCCCTCAAACCATGTCACTTTCCCGCATTGCCAGCAGGAGACACGACATTGCTCAGACGTTCGTTTTTCATCACCATTGCCGCGACGTTGATGTCGCCCGTGATCTCCGTTGCCGCCGATCTGCCGGATCTCAAGGGGAAGACTGTCGTCGTCGTGACTGAGAATGCCTATCCGCCCCTGCAATTCGTCGATCCGAAATCCGGCACGGCCATCGGTTGGGAATATGATGCGATGGGCGAGATTGCCAAGCGGCTGAATTTCAAGGTCGAGTATCAGAACACATCTTGGGATGCGATGATCCAGGCGGTGGCCGATGGGCAATACGACATCGGCATGACCGGTATCAGCATCAAGGACGAGCGCAAGCAGAAGGTGGACTTCTCCGATCCTTACATGCGCTCGGAAATGTTCATGCTGGTGCGTGCCGACGAGACGCGCTTTACCGATGCCAAGAGCTTTGCCGCCTTCGACAAGGGTCTTGTGGGTGCGCAGGCAGGCACGACGCCATTTTACACCGTTGTTTATGACGTTCTTGACGGAAACGAGCAGAACCCACGCGTAAAGCTCATGGAAACCTTCGGCGCGACCGTGCAGGCGCTGAAAACTGGCGATGTCGATCTGGTGCTGACGGATGGCGTGGCGGGGAAGGGCTATGTGGAGGCATCAGGTGGAACGTTGAAACTGATCGGCGGCCCTCTGGGAGGCGATGATTTCGGCTTCATCTTTAAGAAGGGGTCCGATCTGGTCGCACCCGTAAATGCCGCGATTGCAGCGTTAAAGGCGGATGGCACATTCGCTACGCTCGAAAAGAAGTGGTTTCTGGACTACAAGCTTGGCCAGTAAGCGGATGCGCTGTGAGCAGCGAAAGGCGGGCGTGTGAGCGCCCGACCCCGATCCTCTGCTGCCGATGATTTTCCGTGGTGGCTGGTAGCGCTCATTGGCATCGGGCTTGTGCTGGCGGTCCTGATTGCGATTAACGGCCTCTACGCGCAGGTGTTCAACACGGTCATCAAGGGTGTAGGCATGACGGTGTTCGTCACCTTGGCGGCGTTCGCGCTGGCATCGCTGTGGGGGCTGGTGATTGCCGTGCTTGGCATGGCTGACCATATCGTCCCGCGCCAAATTGCCCGTTTCTACATCGAGACGGTGCGCGGCATTCCGGTTCTTGTCGTGCTGTTCTTTATCGCCTTCGTCGGCGCGCCTGCTGTCGTTGGTGCGATCAACTGGATAATCACGCCGCTGGTTCAGGCCGGATGGATGGAGGCAATGCTGGTGCGCGATTTTTCGCTGACCTGGCGGGCCATTCTGGCGCTGACAATCTGTTATGCTGCTTTCATCGCCGAAATCTTCCGGGCCGGGATCGAGGCCGTCGATCAGGGGCAGATCGAGGCGGCCAAGGCGCTGGGGCTCAGCCGTGCCATGCGCTTTCGGCTGGTGATTTTTCCACAAGCGATCCGCACGATCTTTCCGCCGCTGTCGAATGATTTCGTGTCGATGGTCAAGGACAGCTCTCTTGTATCGGTTCTGGGGGTGACGGATATCACGCAGCTCGGCAAGGTCTATGCGGCCGGGTCGTTCCGGTTTTTCGAAACCTATTCCATCGTCGCGTATATCTATCTCATCCTGACCTTGGGGCTTTCGCTGGTGTTGCGGCGCTTGGAAAAATCCCTGCGCCGCAGCCCAAGGGTATAGAGCTTACTGACCCTTCAGCGCTGAATCCCAGTGCTCGTCGGCCTTGCCATCCACGAAGCGCCATGTGTCGAACCATGTCGTCGTATAGGTCTTTGTAGGGTCTTTCGGATCCTTGACCTCACGGACGAAGCCGACGGTGACGAGATCGCCTTCTGCCGTAACGAAGGCGACAGGTGAGCTGATTTTATCGGGAATTGGCTTTTTCTCGACTTTCAAGACTTCGGTGAAGAACTTGACCACACCATCGCGGCCCGATGCCGCGTTGGGATTGTGTTGAATATAACGTTCGGTCAGATATTGGTCCGCCTTGTCCCAGTGGCCCGCCTCCAGAAGATCACGGATGATCTTGTAGGTTACTTGCTTGTTAGCATTCAGCTTGGGGTCGGGACTGGTGAAGAGGGCTTCTGCATCCGCTGCCTTGAGGACGGCTTCCTGCGCATAAGCGGGAAGGGCGGCAAGCGAGAATGCTGGCAGTGCCAGCGTGAAGCTTAGGGCCATGTTTCTGATGAGGCGGATCACGGTGTTCTCCTGTCGTGCGCGGCGGTGGATGCGCGAACCATAGGGCGCGGAGAACGGCGCCGAAAGAAGGCAGTTTTTCCGCCGCTGGTAACACAGAGGGAACCAGCGGCGGTAAAGATGTATCAGGCCTCTACGCCTTGTGCCTTCGCCCGTCTTGCGATCATGCGACCGGCGATGATGACGAGTACACCGGCGACCGCTAGGCACGCCGACAAGAAGAACATCGGAGCGATGGTGCTGCCTGTCTGGTCCTTGATCCATGGCACGACATTCTGGGCAACGAAGCCGCCGAGATTGCCGACCGAGTTGATGGCGGCGAGGCCTGCTGCGGCACCCGCACCTTTGAGGAAGCGGCCGGGCAGGCTCCAGAACACCGGCTGACCCGCAAAGATGCCCGCAGCTGCGACACACAGAAAAGTGAACTGCACGACAGGTGCGGTCACAAGCGCCGACATCAGAAGGCAAAAGGCGCCGAGAAAGGCAGGGCCGACGATGAAAGGAATTTTGTTCTGTGACCGGTCTGCCGCAGACGGGATGACGTAAAGAGCAATCGCCACGCCAATCCATGGAATGATGTTGATAAAGCCGTTGGTGGTGTTGGACACGCCGAAGCTCTTGACGATGGTCGGAAGCCAATAGCTGAGGCCGTAAGCCGCTAATGGAAAGCCGACGAAACAGAGCGACATGAACAGCACCTGTGGATTGATCAAGGCCTTGAAGCCGTTTTCCGCATGCTCTTCCATATCGGAATTTTCAGAGGCGATCCGCTTGCTCAGCCAGTCTTTCTCATCCTGGCTCAGGAATTTGGCCTTCTCCGGCGTATCGTCCAGATAGAAGATCGTGAAGATGCCGGCGATGACGGCGGGAACGCCGGTGGCAAGGAACACCCACTCCCAGCCCGCCAGCCCCATGACGCCATCGAGATCCAGCAGCATGCCGCCAAGTGGGGCGCCGATGGCATTTGCGAGCGCACTGAAGATCATGAACAAGCCGACCATGCGGCCGCGATAGTCACGCGGGAACCAGATCGTCAGAAGGTAGAGAACGCCGGGGAAGAAGCCAGCTTCGCAGGCACCCAAGAGGAAGCGAAGGATGTAAAACATGGTCTGGCTGTTGGTAAAGGCCAGCGCGATGGTGACGAGCCCCCAGGAGATGATGATACGGGCAAACCAGCGGCTTGCGCCGAAGCGGGTGAGCAGCAGGTTGCTGGGCACTTCGAAGATGAAATAGCCGATGAAGAACAGAGATGCGCCCAGACCATAGGCATATTCGCTTAAACCCAGATCCCCGACCATTTGTAGCTTGGCATAGCTGACGTTCTGCCGGTCGATATAGGCGATGAGGTATAGAAGCCCCAGAAACGGCATCAGCCGCCAGGTTATTTTTGAAACAAGTGCCTTTTCAGATACCAAGACGTATCCTCCCTCTCACTGCTTTAAGCGCAGTTATTCTCTGATCATGCCCCCGCCTTCACAAGAGCGTTATAGCACTGTGACATGGCTCCGACAGACCCTAACGTGCAAGAGGGTTGTTTTATCCATTTGAAATACGCGCTGGCCTAGCATTTCCGCGTGAATCGCAATATTGCCGTCGAAATGCCAATCTGCTAGAAAAGCGCCATGGGATCGAAATTCGGATGTCTCGCGCAAAACATTTTCGTGCTGCAGGACCACAAGCGTCTGCCGGCACGTTTTTTTGCGCGCATATCCGGCGCGCTTGGCGGTCGACTTACTTTCGCCTGACAGTCCGTCCAAAAGGCTGACGGCCTTTTTGCACATACCCATTTTCCTGATTCAAAATTTGGTGGATAGAGCCATGAGCGCACCTCGTACCCTTTACGACAAGATCTGGGACGACCACGTCGTCAATCGCGACCCGGATGGAACCTGTCTTCTCTACATCGACCGTCACCTTGTGCACGAGGTGACGAGCCCGCAGGCCTTTGAAGGGCTGCGGATCGCCGGTCGTCCCGTTCATTCGCCAGCTCGCACGCTGGCAGTCGTCGATCACAATGTGCCGACGACTGCCGACCGTCTTGAAGGTATCAAGAACGAGGAAAGCCGCATTCAGGTTGAAGCGCTGGCGAACAATGCCGCGGAATTCGGTGTCGAATATTACTCCGAGCGCGACAAGAGACAGGGTATCGTCCACATCGTCGGACCGGAGCAGGGCTTTACACTGCCAGGCATGACCATCGTCTGTGGTGATAGCCATACGTCGACGCATGGTGCATTCGGAGCGTTGGCGCATGGTATCGGCACGTCAGAGGTGGAGCATGTGCTGGCCACTCAGACACTGATCCAGAAGAAAGCCAAGAACATGCTGGTGCGTGTCGATGGCAAGATTCCCGATGGTGTGACGGCCAAGGATATCATCCTGGCCATCATCGGCGAGATCGGTACGGCGGGCGGTACGGGGCACGTCATCGAATTTGCGGGTGAAGCAATCCGTTCGCTCTCGATGGAAGGCCGCATGACCGTCTGTAATATGACCATCGAAGGTGGTGCGCGTGCCGGTCTGATCGCGCCTGATGAGACGACGTTCGACTACATCAAGGACAAGCCGCGCTCACCCAAAGGCGACGTGCTGGAGCAGGCCATCGCGTACTGGAAGACGCTGAAGTCCGACGAAGGCGCTCATTACGACAAGGTCGTGGTGCTCAACGCTGCCAACTTGCCGCCGATCGTATCCTGGGGTTCGTCTCCTGAAGATGTCGTGTCAATCCAGGGTGAGGTGCCTGATCCGGCTGACATCACCGACGAGAACAAGCGCAATTCCAAGCATCGTGCCCTCGAGTATATGGGCCTGACGCCGGGCACGAAGATGACGGACATCGCCATCGATCGCGTCTTCATCGGGTCGTGTACCAATGGCCGTATCGAGGATTTGCGCGCGGCGGCCAAAGTTGTCGAGGGCCGCAAGGTCGCGTCGACTGTGTCAGCGATGATCGTTCCCGGCTCAGGCCTGGTGAAGGAGCAGGCAGAAAAGGAAGGTCTGGACAAGATTTTTCTCGAAGCCGGCTTTGAGTGGCGCGAACCGGGCTGCTCCATGTGCCTTGCCATGAATGATGACCGTCTTGCCCCGGGTGAACGCTGTGCATCGACATCCAACCGCAACTTCGAGGGTCGTCAGGGCTACAAGAGTCGCACCCACCTCGTGTCGCCCGCCATGGCAGCGGCAGCGGCGGTGGCCGGCCATTTCGTCGATATTCGTGAGTGGCAGTAAGACTGTGACCAAGGCTGGAACGGGTGACTGTTTCTGCCTTGGTCTACAAGACCTCGATCCTTCTGCCCTTGCGCAGAAACGGCAGGATGCGGCGCATGTCGCGAGGATGAAGCGCCACGCATCCGGCTGTGGGTTCATAGCCGGGGCGGATCATGTGCATGAAGATCGCCGAGCCTAGATTGCGGCGGCGCGATGTGATGTTCCAGTCCAGTACGAGACAGACGTCGTAAAGACCATCTGGCCGCTGCATTTCCTCATGGCTTGGTTTGAAGGGTGCTTTGGTCTGGCGGTTGTAGTTGGGGTCCCCAGAGGCATCGCACCATAGCATCGTCGCGCGGGTTCGATACATCGGCAGCGGCGTTTTCAATGCGGCAATTCTCTCGCCGCGATGGAATCCCGATAGGACCGACATAGTGGTAATTGGTGTTTTTCCGTCGCCCTCGCGTTTTCGAACTGTGCGCCCGTTGCGACCGATGGCCGCGCGGAGCGTCAGTTGGCCCAATTGCAGCAAAGCGCGACTTTTGTTGCCTGGTGCTGGACGGATAAGGAGTTTTGAGTGCGTTTTTTGCTGTTTTTTCGTGCGTCTCATCATCATTCTCACGAGATTTTGCTTTGCAGGTGTGCCAACGTGACCTCATAGCTCCGTGTTATAGTGTGACAAAGGGTTGACGTTTCGGTGTCAAACCGCTGAATTGGTTCACGAAAGCGAAAAGCATGTCGATCCTAGCCGCACATGAGCTCTGGCGCGATCTGCTTTTAATATAAAATGAAAGGCTGAGATATCCCATGACGGCCCGTACACTTCTCCTTGTGGATGACGATGACGATCTTCGCGAAACGCTAGCCGAGCAATTGTCTCCCTACGAGGAGTTCAATCTTCTGACCGGTGCCAACGCCAATCACGCAATTCAGACAGCGAAATCCATGCAGGTCGATTTGCTGATCATGGATGTCGGGCTGCCGGATATGGACGGACGCGAGGCTGTGAAGCTAATGCGCAAGAACGGCTTCAAGGCTCCCATTATTATGCTGACTGGCCACGACACGGATTCCGATACGATCCTTGGTCTGGAAGCAGGCGCCAATGATTATGTCACGAAGCCATTTCGCTTTGCTGTGCTTCTGGCGCGCATCCGTGCGCAACTTCGTCAGTACGAGCAGAGCGAAGACGCAGTATTTACCGTCGGTCCATATCAGTTCAAGCCAAGCCAGAAGCTGCTGACGACCGAAGATGGCAAGAAAATCCGCCTGACGGAAAAGGAAGCGGCCATCATTCGTTATCTGTACCGCGCTGGCAGCGCTGTGGTAACGCGTGATGTGCTTCTGGAAGAGGTCTGGGGCTACAATTCAGGCGTGACTACTCACACGCTTGAAACCCACGTCTACCGTCTGCGTCAGAAAATCGAGCGTGACCCTTCGAATGCCGAACTTTTGGTCACAGAGAATGGCGGTTACAAGATTGTGCCGTAACGATAATTCTGGCGGTGCGGCCCTTGTCTTGGCCGCTCCGTTGTTCGAAAACCGGTGCTGTTATCAGGTCTTGAGGTTTCGAACGATATGGCACTGAACGACGATATCCATCTTCTGGCGCAGGTGCCCTTGTTTCAAGGCTTCAGCGACGACCAGTTGCGTCTTATCGCATTCGGTGCCGAACGGCGCAGGATTGCCGAGGGACAGGCACTGTTTCGTGAGCACTCTCCGGCGGAATGTGGCTTCGTCATCGCGCGTGGCGGGTTCGATCTCTACAGCACTGGACGCCATGGCAAACCCGAATTACAGGCCCGACCACAGACAGGGTCATTGCTGTCGGAACTTGCGCTGTTTACGCTGTGCGAACGCAAATACACGGCTGTTGCATGTGAAGATTCCGAAGTCATCCGCATCACCCGCATCCTCTTCCACCGCATGATCGAAGAGTTCCCCGATGTCGCCGATGTCGTACTTGCCCGTATTCGCGATAATATCGCCGCACTTTCCGCTGGTGCGACCGCGCTTCAGGGGCGGTTTTCATAAACCTCAGAACTTGAAATGTGCGGTGACCGGAACATGATCCGAAGGGCGGTTCCAGCCGCGGGCTTCACGCAGGATCTCGATGCGATCCAGTGAGGGCCCAAGATCCTGCGATGACCAGATATGGTCGAGGCGTCGGCCACGGTTTGCGGCTTCCCAGTCCTTGGCGCGGTAGCTCCACCAAGTGTAGATTTTTTCGGTTTCGGGCACGTTGAGGCGCATCAGGTCGAGCCAGTTGCCCTTTTTCATAATCTCCAGCATGCCGTCGGTCTCGACGGGCGTGTGGCTGACGATTTTGAGAAGCTGTTTGTGCGACCAGACGTCGTGTTCAAGGGGCGCGATGTTGAGGTCGCCAACGAGGATAGACGATGTGCCGGGAACGCCATCCGCACTCAATGCTTTCATCTCCTCGATGAAGTCGAGCTTATGGCCGAATTTCGGGTTGATCGAGCGATCCGGCTCGTCACCGCCTGCGGGAACGTAGAAATTGTGAAGGCGGATTTTGCGCGAGCCGACTTGCACGACGCCTGATATGTGGCGGGCGTCGCCGATGCCGCAATAGTCCTGCCGGTGATCTTCCGTCAGCGGCAGTTTCGAGGCGATGGCCACGCCGTGGTAGCCTTTCTGGCCGTGAATGATGACATGCTCGTAGCCCAAAGCTTTCAGGGGCTTGAGGGGAAATTCGCCATTGGGGCATTTGGTTTCCTGAAGGCAGAGCACATCCGGCTTGTAACGCACCAGAAACTGCTCGACGATCGGCATGCGCAGCCGTACCGAGTTGATGTTCCAGGTGGTAATCGAAAAGGTCATGCCTGCGCTCCGTTGGTCCTTCAAGACAAGGTGGAAGCAGGCTTATTACATCGGCCAGAAAACGGAAATGCTTTTATCGTCCTTTGGCGGCGCGTTAGCCGCGACTGCGGACTTCTTCGTAGTTGATGGCGAAGACCTTGTCATCCAGAGCCATGCCGGTCTGAACGTTGAAAATCATGACCGTCGTATCCTTGTTCTGCGCGTCCGTGGTAGTCCACTGGCGCAGATCGAAGGTCTTAGGATCAAACATCAGGGTGATAGTCGAATCGCCGAAGATGCTTTTGTCGCCTAAGACGATGGTCGTCAGGTCAGACTCCTGCTTGACGTCGCGGACTTTCTGGTTGCCCAGATCGATCTTATCCGACAAGAGCAGACTGAGCGGCGTCTTGGACAGCGGGTAGAGATCCCATGTCTTCAGCTTGTTGTTGCCGATGACGACATTCTTGCCATCGGAGATGACTCGCATGGGCGAGGGGTCTTCATAATTGAAGCGGAGCTTGCCCGGGCGGGCGATGTAAAATTTTCCACCCGTCTGTTCACCGCGCGGGCCGAACTGCACGAACTCACCCATCATGGTCTTGACGGAAGAGAAATGGCTGGCGATCTTCTGCGCGGTGGCGTCCTGCGCAAAGGCCGTCAGCGGCTGAAGTGCTGCCAAGGCTGCCGTTGCGGAAAACAGGGTCATCACACCACGACGGGTCATGTTGCCATCAAGGCCGCAGGACTGCGCGGAAACGACCGGGAAATTCTTTTTCATTCTTTTCTCCTTCATCGTTTTTCTTGTGCCAAAAAAACGCGGCGGCTTCATGACATAACCGTTCGATATAACGCCGGAACGTTGTCTTGGTTGCTGACATCGTCGTGAACGGACGCACGCCTGATGGGACCCTGCAAATACGAGATTCCGCGTATCAATCCTGTTCGGTCGGTACCAGAATTTCACGCTTTCCGGCATGGTTGGCAGGGCCGATGATGCCCTCCTGTTCCATACGCTCGATGAGCGATGCGGCGCGGTTATAGCCGATGCCCAGACGGCGCTGCACATAGGAGGTGGACGCCTTTCCATCGCGCAGCACGACGGCAACCGCCTGATCGTAAGGGTCTTCCGAATCAGCCATGTTGCTCGTGCCCGCAGGGCCTCCGCCATCCTCGTCCTCATCTTCTTCGGTGATGGATTCGAGATATTCCGGCGATCCCTGGGTCTTTAGGTAGGCGACAATATCTTCGACCTCGTTGTCGGCCACGAAGGGACCGTGGACGCGCTGGATGCGCCCGCCGCCCGCCATGTAGAGCATGTCACCCATGCCCAGCAGCTGTTCAGCACCCTGTTCGCCTAGGATGGTACGGCTGTCGATCTTGGAGGTAACCTGGAAGGAGATACGGGTCGGGAAATTGGCCTTGATGGTGCCGGTGATGACGTCCACTGATGGACGCTGCGTGGCCATGATGACGTGAATGCCGGCGGCACGGGCCATCTGCGCCAGACGCTGTACCGCACCTTCGATGTCCTTGCCGGCCACCATCATCAGGTCGGCCATTTCGTCGATGATGACGACGATATAGGGTAGCGGCTTCAGGTCGAATTCTTCGGTCTCGTACATGGCCTCGCCGGTCTGGCGGTCAAAACCGGTCTGGACGGTGCGCGTCAGAACCTCGCCCTTGTCGATCGCCTGCTGGACCCGGGTGTTGAAGCCATCAATGTTGCGGACCCCGATCTTCGACATCTTCTTGTAGCGCTCTTCCATCTCGCGCACGGTCCATTTCAGCGCTACGACGGCCTTCTTCGGATCGGTGACAACAGGCGAGAGCAAATGCGGAATACCGTCGTAGACGGAAAGTTCCAGCATCTTCGGGTCGATCATGATCAGGCGGCACTGTTCCGGCGTCATGCGGTAGAGCAGCGAGAGGATCATGGTATTGATAGCGACAGATTTACCCGAGCCCGTGGTGCCGGCGACAAGCAAGTGCGGCATCTTGGCCAGATCGGCGATGACGGCTTCGCCGCCAATCGTCTTGCCGAGCGACATCGGCAGTTTGGCTTTGTTGTTTTCGAAGTCGCGCGAGGCGATCAGTTCGCGCAGATAGACCGTTTCGCGGATCTTGTTCGGCAGTTCAATGCCGATGGCATTGCGGCCGGGAACGACGGCGACGCGTGCGGCGATGGCGCTCATGGAGCGAGCGATATCGTCGGCCAGGCCGATTACGCGCGATGATTTGATGCCTGGTGCCGGCTCCAGTTCGTACATCGTGACGACGGGGCCTGGGCGAACATGGATGATCTCTCCCTTGACGCCAAAGTCCTCCAGAACGCCCTCCAGCCTGCGGGCATTCTGCTCGAGAACCTCCGCGCTCAGCGTGTTGTCTCGAACAACGCTCTTGGGCTCTGCGAGGAGATGAACGGAAGGAAGCTGGAAGCCGTCTCTGGCGATAAAGGAAGGCTGGGCGTCACGAGCAACCCGCTCGCTTGGTTTGGGACGGGCAGATGGCGGGGTGATGCGGGTCTGGCCAGCTGGTGGACGGGCCACGAACTTCGCATCGCCGGACAGAACGCCATCGGGCAGGCTGTCGTCGTCTTCGTCGCTGCCTTCCTCGTCATCCATGGAAATCGATGGCGGCGAGATCTCGCGCCGCGCACGGGCTTCGGCACGCTCTTCAAAGGATGGGTCGGCACGTTCCAGCCGGTTGATGGCCGTCTTCAGACGCGATGGCTCGTTCAGCGTTCCAAACTCGTAGTCGTTGAAGTCGTACGGTTGTTCGAACTCGTTTCGCATTGACTTCGGCTTAAGGCCAAACAGGCGGCGGAAGCGGGCCTGGGTAATATACCAGTAGTGAGTCATTGCGCCGAAAGCGAGCAGGCTGCCGAAGAAGCCGTCGCCATCGTCTTCTTCCTCATCCGCGACCTCCTGCACCTTGCGCGCTTTGCTGGGCGCTGCCGTCTGTGCGACGAGGATATCGTCCTCGTCATCCGGAGAGCCAAGGAGGCCGGAGGCGAACAGCATGAGCCATGTGGCAGGCACTGCGAAGATAGCGCCGAGGATAGTGGCGAAGGTGCCGGTGGGATAGGCGCCAATGAAGAGAGCTGGGAAACGCAGGATCATATCGCCGATGACGCCGCCAATGCCATTGGGCAGTGGCCATGTCAGCGGTGCTGGGAAGCAACCAAGCGATGCGGATGCGATGAAAGCGCCGCTGACCCAGGCGACAAGACGGGCGGGAATACGGTTGAACTTGCGGCCGGAAATGAGCGCAAATGCCCAGGCGAGAATTGGCAGCATGGCGATGAGCGCCGAAAGCCCGAAGAACTGCATCATGATATCGGCAAAGATAGCGCCGCCATGTCCCAGCAAATTGGTGGGTGCTTTGCCGGTGGCGTAGGACAGGCTGGGATCCGCGACATTCCACGTGGCCAATGCCGTGATGCCCAGTGTCAGCGCGCCCAAGACGGCGAACCCACACAAAGCCATCATTTGGCGCACGACAAATGCCGTCAGCACGAAGCGGTTATCACGACCATCAAATGTCGGAGAGGTCACTCTGTCCATATCCTGAACCTGTCGTTCTTTGTTGCTTCCGGGGTCCGCACACGGTTTGGCGCAGACGGGATGACAGGGCAAAGTACCGGCTTGGTGGTTAATATGGCATTAACCATGCAAAATCAGTCTGAACCATTCATGTTTGAAACAAAAAAAAGCCCGGCGATCGCCGGGCTTTTCATTTGTTTGGTGCGCTGCGGATCTAAACCGATCGCATGCCGGACGACTTTAAGAGTGGTAAGCCGCTTCGCCGTGGGAGGCCAGATCGAGACCTTCGCGTTCGGCCTCGACCGGAACGCGCAGACCGACGATGATGTCGACGACCTTGTAGAGGATGGCAGAGCCGATGCCGGTCCACAAAAGTGTGATGACGACAGCCTGAGCCTGAACCATGAACTGGCCGCTCATGGTCTGTTCGCCAGCGTAACCGATGCCGCCAAGCGAAGCGCTTGCGAAAATGCCAGTTGCGAGAGCGCCGAAGATGCCGCCGACGCCGTGAACGCCGAACACATCTGCGGTGTCGTCATAGCCGAACTTGTTCTTCACCACTGAGACGAAGAAGTAGCACAGCGGCGAGACGATGGCGCCCATGACGATCGCGCCCATTGGACCAACGATACCGGCGGCCGGTGTTACGGCAACCAGACCAGCGATCATGCCGGATGCAGCACCCAGCATGGATGCTTTTCCGCGTGTGAAGGTTTCCACCAGGCACCATGACAGGATGGCCGCTGCCGTTGCAACGAAGGTATTGACGGTTGCGAGCATCGCGCCGCCTGAGGCTTCGAGGTTGGAACCGGCGTTGAAGCCGAACCAGCCAACCCACAGCATGGCTGCGCCGACATAGGTCAGCGTCATGGAGTGAGGGGCCATCATGTCCTTGCCGAAGCCGGTACGCTTGCCGACCATGATTGCGCCGATCAGACCGGCAACACCGGCGTTGATGTGAACGACTGTGCCGCCAGCAAAGTCGAGCGCGCCGAGACCGAAGAGGTAGCCCTTCGCATCCCAGACCATGTGCGCGATCGGGAAGTAGACGAATGTCACCCACAGAATGCAGAACAGGATCGAGGCGGAGAACTTGATGCGTTCGGCAAAGGCGCCGATGATCAGCGCTGGCGTAATGGCAGCAAAGGTCATCTGGAACATCACGAAGATGTATTCAGGAATGACGACACCCTGCGAGAAGGTTGCAGCCGTGCTGTCTTTGGTAACGCCGGAAAGGAACATCTTGGCAAAGCCGCCGAAGAACGGGCTTTCCGAGCCGCCAAAGGCAAAGGAATAACCGTAGACGACCCAGATGATCATGACCGAAGCGGCGATCACGGTGCACTGCATGAGGACCGACAGCATGTTCTTGGAACGGACGAGACCGCCGTAAAACAGGCCGAGACCTGGAATGATCATGAACAAAACGAGGATGGTGGCGACGAACATGAAAGCGGTGTCGCCCTTATCGGGAACAGGCGCAGCTGCGGCCGCCGCAACTGCGGGCGCCGCAGCGTCCTGGGCAAAGGCAAAAGCGGGGGCGAGAAGAGCCGCCGCACCGGCGCTGAGCCGACCGAGTGTTGAAATTTTGTTGAATTGCATGGTTTGAAAACTCCCCTGTCAGCCGAGCTTAAAGCGCTTCTGTGTTTGTTTCGCCGGTACGGATGCGCACGGCCTGTTCAATCGAGTAGACAAAAATCTTGCCGTCGCCGATTTGTCCCGTCTTGGCAGACGCTGCGATGGCCTCGACAGCCTTTTCGACGAGATCGGAAGCAACGGCGATTTCAATCTTCAACTTGGGAAGAAAGCTGACCGCATATTCGGTGCCGCGATAGATTTCGGTGTGCCCCTTCTGGCGTCCGTAACCCTTGACCTCGGTCACCGTAAGGCCCTGAATGCCGACGCCGGTCAGTGCTTCGCGCACTTCGTCCAGCTTGAACGGCTTGATAATGGCCATCACAATTTTCATCTGGTTTCCCATCCTTTGTTTGTCCTCGGCGCAGAGCCGATTCTCCTCGACGCTGGCTGATCAGTAACAGCGACTAATCCCCTACATTCAAGGCGCGTGCCAATTCGAGGCGGTTTTTTTAAGTTATTGATTTTAAATGATAATAATAAATAAGACTGAAAAATGGGCAAAAAATTGCACCGATCTCGCGCAATCGCTGTGCAAATTTAAAGAAATGATCAAAAATTAATCATTTGCTATTTTGCGGATCAGGCCTTCCTGCGCCATGGATGCGACCAGAACACCATCGCGTGTAAAGAGGCTGCCGCGCGTCAAGCCGCGTGCACCTGAGGCGCTAGGGCTGTCCTGAGTGTAGAGCAACCAGTCATCGAGTTTACAAGGCCTATGGAACCACATGGCGTGGTCGAGGCTAGCAGCCTGGATGGCCGGATCGAAAATCGTCGTTCCATGGGCGTAGAGGGATGTGTCGAGCAGGGTCATGTCGGAGAGATAGGCAAGAACGGCCGTCTGATAATGCCGGTCATCCGGGACCTGACCGACGGCTCTTACCCAGATATCTTGTTTCGGATCGAGCTTTTCCTTTGAAATATAATGCGCCAGCGAGACGGGTCGAATTTCGATGGGACGCTTGTTTTCCCAATATTTCCGAATGGCGGGCGGTGCCTTGGCCAGAAACGCGTCGCGCATCTGCTCTTCGCTCATCAGTTCTTCCGGCTGTAAAACCTTGGGGATCGATGCCTGATGATCAAAACCATCCTCGTCGATCTGGAAGGAGGCCGACATGGAAAAAATCGGCTTGCCGTGCTGGATGGCAACGATGCGGCGGGTGGCGAAGCTTGCGCCATCACGGATGCGGTCTACCTGATAGATGATGGGGACGAGTGGATCACCCGGTCGCATGAAATAGGCGTGCAGGGAGTGAACGAAGCGTTCCGCGCTAACCGTGCGCTGGGCGGCCATCAGTGCCTGGGCAATGACCTGACCGCCGAAAACCCGCTGCCAGCCGACCTGTGGGCTCGTGCCGCGAAACAGGTTTTCTTCAAGTTTTTCGAGATCCAGCGTGGAAATGAGATTTTCCAGCGGCGCTGTATTTTCAAAGGGGCGCGACATTTTCGACATGCTCCAGCTGTAGGAAGACGTGAGTGCATGGTCTATAGTGCCTTGTTAATATGCACAAGAATGCAGGGAGAGACGCGATGCTGGATGTGGTTGTTGCAGGCGGCGGATATGTTGGACTGGGCGTTGCTGTTGCCATCAAGCAGGGCGCGCCTCATCTGAGCGTCGAAGTCATCGAGGCCGCGCCGGCGGATGTCTGGAAGAAGGATATGCGGGCGTCGGCCATCATCGCGGCAGCATCGCGGATGCTGGATGTGTTCGGTGTCTGGCAGGAACTGATTCCGGAAGCGCAGCCGATCAACAGGATGATCGTGACGGATTCCAGAACATCGGATCCGGTCCGCCCGGTGTTTCTGACCTTTGATGGGGACGTCGCAGACGGACAGCCGTTCGCGCACATGGTGCCGAATGTCGCCATGGTCAGCGCGTTGCGCGGGCTATGCGAGCGGCTTGGCGTTACGATCCGCCACGGCTTGGGTGTTTCCGGCTTCGAGGCCGGACATCGCAGCAATCTCGTGACGCTTTCCGATGGCTCCACGCTGGAAACACGACTGCTGGTGGCCTGCGATGGTGTCCGCTCGGCGCTTCGCGATATGGCTGGCATCAAGACGGTCCATTGGACTTACGATCAGTCCGGCATCGTTACCACCGTGGAACACGAACGTCCGCATGACGGTTGCGCCGAAGAGCACTTCCTGCCGTCCGGCCCGTTTGCCATTCTGCCGCTGAAGGGCAATCGTTCGTCGCTGGTGTGGACGGAGCGCACGGCGGATGCCGACCGACTGGTGGCCTCCGATGATCTGGTATTCGAGGAAGAGCTGGAGCGGCGTTTCGGTCACAAGTTGGGGCCTATCCGCCCTGTTGGCCCACGGCGGGCCTTTCCGCTGGGGCTGACGCTGGCCCGCGCCTTCGTGGCGCCCCGTCTGGCACTTGCCGGTGATGCGGCGCATGGCATTCATCCGATTTCGGGGCAGGGCCTCAATCTCGGTTTCAAAGATGTCGCGGCGCTGGCCGAAACCGTGGTCGAAGCGGATCGTCTCGGCCTCGATATCGGTTCGCTGAACGTGCTGGAGCGCTACCAGTCTTGGCGGCGATTCGACACGGTGCGCATGGGCATCACCACGGACGTGCTGAACCGGCTGTTTTCCAATGATGTCGGACCCATTCGTGTGGCGCGCGACTTCGGCTTGGGCATCGTGGACAGAATTCCGCGTCTCAAATCCTACTTCATTGGGCAGGCGGCTGGTACCAATGAAAAGGGTGGCCCTAGATTGCTGGCCGGTCAGCCACTTTAATCGAGTTACCCCGATTCAGGATTTGGTGGGTAGCGGGTTCGGGTAGGCCATATATTGCCGTGAACAAAAGCTGAATCCGCAACTTTAGCAATTCGTCGCTGATTCGTTCGCAGCATGTTCTAAGTCGTGGTTGGATGGCAAAAACCGAGGCGAACGCGCCTTTCGCTCGGTTATGCCTTGCCTTTGAGCGTTGCGATTGCCATGTGTGTTGTCAGAGGCGGACGGAACGTTTCCGAATGGTTCTCAAACAACAGTTCAGTCGAACTTACGGATAATACGTTGAATTCTCGTCCCATGATCTTGAGCGGCCGCGGTGTTACGGCCGTTCTTGGACCCACCAATACCGGCAAGACGCATTATGCCATCGAGCGCATGGTTGCCTATGGAAGCGGTGTCATCGGCCTGCCTTTGCGGCTGCTTGCCCGCGAGGTCTACACGCGGCTTGTCGAGAAGGTCGGGGCGCCCAACGTTGCGCTGATTACCGGCGAAGAAAAGATCAGTCCTCCCAAAGCGCAATATTTCGTCTGTACCGTCGAAGCGATGCCGCGTGAGACGACAGCCGCTTTCGTCGCCATCGATGAAGTGCAACTGGCTGGTGATCTCGAGCGCGGCCATATCTTCACCGACCGCATTCTTCATCTTCGCGGACGTGAACAGACATTGCTTCTGGGCGCTGGCACCATGCGGCCCATTCTGGAAAAGCTTTTGCCTGGTATCGTCGTGGTCGAGCGTCCCCGGCTTTCGCAGTTGTTTTATGCCGGTCAGAAGAAAATCACCCGTCTGCCACAGCGTACCGCCATCGTCGCGTTTTCCGCAGACGAGGTCTACGCCATTGCCGAGTTGGTACGCCGTCAGCGTGGTGGTGCGGCTGTGGTGTTGGGTGCTTTGTCGCCGCGTACTCGAAATGCGCAGGTGGGGCTCTATCAGAACGGTGATGTCGAATATCTCGTCGCGACCGATGCCATCGGCATGGGCCTCAACCTCGATGTCGATCATGTCGCCTTTGCGCAGGATCGCAAATTCGATGGCTATCAGTTTCGCAACCTGAATGCCGGTGAAATGGGACAGATTGCCGGACGCGCTGGTCGCCACCTTCGCGATGGCACATTCGGCGTGACGGGCCAAGTCGATCCATTTGATGACGAGCTTGTCCACCGGGTCGAATCACATCAGTTCGATGCGGTCAAAGTTCTGCAATGGCGCACGAAGAACTTTGATTATTCATCGATCATCAATTTGTGCGCAAGTCTCGATGCAGCGCCGACCGTTCAGGGTTTGACACGTGCACTCCCTGCAATCGACCAGCAGGCACTGGAACATCTTGCGCGGTATCCCGAAATCGTGGACATAACCACCAACGCTGCGCGCGTGGAAAAACTTTGGGAAGCCTGTGCCTTACCGGATTTTCGCCGTATCGCACCAGCACAGCACGCCGACTTGATTTCGACACTCTACTTCGACCTCGTGAAACGCGGTGCGGTCAATGAGGATTTCATGGCCGAACAGGTGCGGCGGGCGGACCGCACCGACGGAGAGATCGATACGCTCTCTGCAAGGATTGCGCAGATCAGAACATGGACGTATGTATCAAACCGCCCAGGATGGCTTGCCGATCCGACACACTGGCAAGAAAAGACTCGGGAAATCGAAGATCGATTGTCCGATGCTTTACATGAAAGGTTGACGAAACGCTTTGTTGATCGCAGGACATCTGTGCTCATGAGGCGCCTAAGAGAGAATGCGATGCTTGAAGCTGAAATCAGTGTGAATGGTGATGTCTTTGTTGAAGGACATCATGTCGGCCAATTGGCGGGTTTCCGGTTTACACCGGTAGCCGGAGCTGAAGGGCCAGATGCCAAGGCTGTGCAAGGCGCAGCGCAAAAGGCGCTTGCGCTGGAATATGAGGCGCGTGCTGCGCGCCTGCATGCCAGTGGCAACGGCGATCTTGCGTTAAGCTCTGATGGTCTGGTCCGCTGGCTGGGTGAGCCAGTCGCTCGTCTGACGTCTGGCGATAATATCATGAAGCCGCGTGTCATCATGCTGGCCGACGAACAGTTGAGCGGCAATGCGCGCGACCACGCCGTTGCCCGCATCGAGCGTTTTGTGAACCACCAAATCGCAACCATCTTGAAGCCGCTGGATGATATTTCCCGTGCCGAAGACCTTCAGGGTCTGGCGAAGGGTCTGGCGTTCCAGCTTGTGGAAAATCTGGGTGTGCTGTTCCGTCGCGACGTGACCGAAGAGGTCAAGACGCTGGATCAGGACGCACGCGCCTCCATGCGCCGCTACGGCATTCGCTTCGGCGCCTACCATGTTTTCCTGCCCGCGCTGTTAAAGCCTGCTCCGGCAGAGTTGGTGACACTTCTATGGGCATTGAAGAACGATGGTCTGGGCACGCCCGGCTATGGCGATCTCATTCCGGTTCTTGCCGCTGGCCGTACATCTGTCGTGACGGACGCAAGCTATGAGCGTATGTTCTACAAACTCGCCGGCTTCCGCTTCCTTGGTAAGCGCGCCGTGCGGATCGACATTCTGGAGCGCTTGGCCGATCTCATCCGTCCGCTGTTGCAGTGGAAGCCTGGCACGCAGCCACGGCCAGAAGGTGCCTATGATGGTCGTCGTTTCACGACAACCACAGCCATGCTGTCCATTCTCGGCGCGACACTTGACGATATGGAAGAAATTCTGAAGGGTCTCGGTTACCGCGCTGATCAGATCAGCGCAGAAGAGGCCGCTACATTCCTTGGTCAGAACGCTGATGCTGCAAAGGCTGAAGCGTCTGCTGGCGCTGCGCCATCTGAAGAAACGTCAGCGCATGACGACGCGGACGCGGAGATACCTGCACAGGACGCGCCGACGACCGAAACGGTTGCAGACGGTCCTGTAGAGGAAACTCAGGCCGAGACGGCTGAAGCACCAGCAACCGACGCGGCGCCTGCCGAAGTCGCCGAGCCGAAGCCGGTTCTGCTGTGGCGTCCTGGTGGTCGTAACGACACCCAGCGCAGCGATAACAGACGTCCCGGCAACCGTGGCCAAGGCGAACGTCGTGCAGAGGGCGTTGAAGAGCGAAAAGCTGCGCCGCGTGATGGTGCTGCCCGCGATGGCGACCGCAAGCGTGACGGAGATCGCAAACGCGACAATGGTCGTCCAGACCGCAACAACAGCAATCGCAATGATCGCCCTGATCGTGGCGAGCGCAAGGATAGGCCTGATCGCAACGACCGGGGCGGCAAGCCGCAGGGTCAGCAGCGTTTCGAAGCCAAGCCACCACGCAAGGAGAAGCCGCTGGATCCGGATTCGCCTTTTGCCAAGCTCGCAGCCCTGAAAGACCAGCTGAAAAAATAAGGATAAAGCCTTTCGCCTTCTGAAAAGAGCGAAAGGCTTTACTTTTTTTATTGCAGGTCTGGATGGAAAGCCGAGGCACATTTATCCTGGAAATGCTCAATGGTTGAGAAGCAGCAGCAACAGGATGCAGGCCGTCAGCGTCTCGACAAGTGGCTGTTCTTCGCCCGGATTATCAAATCTCGTTCGCTTGCCCAGAGTTATATTCGGTCTGGCAATGTCAGGGTGAACGACAATCCGGTGCGCCAATCGAGTCATTTGCTGAAGCTGGGTGACAGGCTGGAACTGTCCTTGGAGCGTTCAAGCCGCATTCTTGTCGTTCTGGCCTCCGGCGAGCGACGTGGCCCTTATGAGGAAGCAAAGCTTCTCTATGACGACCAGACGCCACCACCTGCACCAAACGACCATATAACGCCTTTCGAGCAGGCAATGCGAGAGCCGGGCAGCGGGCGCCCGACGAAGAAAGAACGACGTGCGCTCGACCGGTTTATCCTGGATAGCGGGGAAGGCTCCGAACAATAACCGTCGCATCAAAAAGAGTCCGGTGAAACACATTGCCGTGCGTTGGAATAATTCACTCACATGAGCCGTTTTTTTGAAACCGTTTGTCCTTGCTATATTGTGACAAAGGCATTACCTCACTTGCAAAATTGCCCTGTCTGAATTCCGGGCGGAGGCTTGCCTCTCAAGCCCTTTGGTTCGGCCTGCATATCTGGAGTTCCTCATGACGTATGTCGTGACCGACAACTGTATACGATGCAAATATACCGACTGCGTCGAAGTCTGCCCCGTGGACTGTTTCTATGAGGGCGAGAATTTTCTGGCGATCAACCCCGATGAGTGCATCGACTGTGGTGTATGCGAACCGGAATGTCCCGCAGAAGCCATCAAGCCGGATACGGAACCAGGTCTCGACAAATGGTTGACGCTCAACGCCGAATACGCGGCAATCTGGCCTAATATCACGGTCAAGCGTGACCCGTTGGCGGAAGCCAAGGAAATGGACGGCGTCGTAGGTAAGCTTGATCTCTACTTCTCGGCAGAGCCGGGTAAGGGCGACTAACAAAAAATAACATGTGAAAGAAAGCCTTCCGGTTCGCGCCGCGGAGGCTTTTTAGTGTCTGCTGGTGTTATCCGGCGCGGGCGGATTGGAGAGTGGTGGAGAGGAGTGTCAGCAAGGCGACGCTTTCCTCCAGGCTTTGCCGCTGGCGGCTTTGCAGGATCGCTGCCTGCAATCGGTTCATCTCACGCGCAATCGCCGCCGGCTGCCACGTCCGAAGGGCCCGCTCGATCACGGGTTTGCGGCGGAAGTGAATGCCGCGTCCCAAGGTCAGCATGACCTGGCCGGCCTGCTGTTTCTTGTCGTCCATTTCAGCCCGCATCTGGTCAAGCAGCTGGAACTGGCGCAGGCAACCTTGCAGTACCAGAAAGATCGGCGTTTTTGACGCGATAATCTTTTGCGTGGCGTGGAAGAAGGCGTTCCGGTCGCCTTTTAAAATGGCGTCAACGGCATCGTCGGCCGAGACGGTGCTGGCATCGCCTATGATGGCCATCACATCGTCTTCCTCGATCACATCATGGCCACGGCAATACAGTGCGAGTTTGCGGACCTCGTTGCGCGAGGCGATCCTGTCGCCGCCGAGCGATTCTGTCAGCCTCTGTCGCGCCGCTGGCGAGATGCGCAGATGTTCTGTCGAAAGTTCCTGATCGATGAGAGCATTGAGAGCACGCGCATCGTCTGCATAACAGGGAATGGCGGCAATGGCGCGCGACGGTTCTGCAATCTTGCGAAGTCCGGTTCCCTTTTTGAGGTCGCCCGCCTCGATGATGAGGAAGCTGGCCTCTGGTGGACTGTCAGCGAGAACCTGCAGCGCATCGACGAGTGCCTTCTCGTTAGCAGCACCCTTGACCCAGACGAGTTTCTCGCCGCCGAAAAGACCGATGGCGTTGACCTCGTCCAGAAGTCTACCTGGATCGCCGTGAAGATCGGATACGCTCAGCTTTAGCGATGCGAAGGCATCGTTGGGATCAATGCCGGTTTTTGACGCTATGAGCGACGCTCGTTCTGAGACAAGGCCGCGGTCTGGACCGTAGAGAACAAAAATGCGAAAACGCTCCGCCGGTTTTTCGGCGAAGCGTTCGAATTCATGCGACTTGATTTCCGTCATGAAACGGATCTCAGCGGCTGAGAGTGGCGGCGATATCCGTACCGATGATTTCGGCAAGCTCCCGTGCTGCACGGTTTTCACCATCACGAATGGCGCGAATCTTTGCGAATTCCTGCTGTGGTAAATCGAGCATGGCGGTCACGGCGCGGGTGGCTGATCGCATGACCTTGCCATCCGAAACGCGGGTGATGACGTAGGTGCCGGTCATGCTGACGCGGCCCGGATACGGGCCGTCATAGTTGTTGCGACTGATCGACAGGCTGGTGTCGTCGGTGACCTCGGTCGATGTGGCGCTGGAACTGACGGTGAGCTTCACCGTATAGTCCTTGGTCTTCGGGGCGCCTGCGCCACCATAGGCTAAGAAGACAAGATGGTTGCGCACTTCCTGGGTAATACGATCGCTGGCCCCGGCAAAGCTGACGCTTTCCAGCTTCTGGCGGGTACCGGAGGCTTCACCGTAGAGCGGGCGCACCTGACACCCGGCAAGAACGCCAGCAAACAAAACGACGGAGATTGCGGCTGCTATGCGGCCCCATCTGGAATAGGCATCAGACAACAATGTTCACAATCCTTTGTGGAACCACAATGATCTTTTTGGGCGTCGCGCCTGCGAGCGCCGTCTTGACGGCGTCCAGTTCAAGCACGGCTGCGCAGACGGCATCTTGATCCGCATCGCGCGCGATTGTCAATTCGCCACGCCTCTTGCCATTGATTTGGATCGGCATGACCACATCATTTTCTTGGGTGAGGGAGGGTACGAATTCAGGCCAAGGGCTTTGAGCGACGAGGCCTTCGTTACCGAGCGCCACCCAGCATTCCTCAGCCAGATGGGGCGTCATCGGCGCGATCAGGCGCACGAGAATTTCAGCGGCGTCACGGGCGGCAGCCTTCACGTCTTCCGGTTTACCGCCATTGGCAATCTCGGCAAAGGGACCTGCCAGCGTGTTGACCAGTTCGTAGATGCGGGCAATCGCCTTGTTGAAGGCAAGCTTGTCGAGGTCATCCTGAACGGCTTTCAGCGTCTTGTGAGCGGCCTTTGATATAACAAGGCCTTCGCCCTGCGATGCGGGCGCAGGCTTTACCGTCTTCAGTTCTTCCGCAGCTTCACCGACGATGCGCCAGACACGCTGCACGAAGCGGTGCGCGCCCTCGACACCGGATTCCGACCAGATGACGTCGCGCTCTGGCGGACTATCCGACAGCACAAAGAAACGGGCGGTATCGGCACCATAGGATGCGATGATATCGTCCGGGTCGACCACGTTCTTCTTCGACTTCGACATCTTTTCGATGGAGCCGATCTGAACCTCTTCACCGCCGGACAGCAGGAAAGCGCGGCGTTTTCCTTCATTTTCTTCGATGCGAATATCAGCAGGCACGACCCACTGGCCGTTCTGGCCTTCGCCAAGACGGTAGGTTTCGTGCACCACCATGCCCTGCGTGAAAAGGCCCTTGAAGGGCTCCTTCACATCCACATGGCCGGTTGCCTTCATGGCGCGGGTGAAGAAGCGCGAGTAGAGCAGATGCAAGATCGCATGCTCGATGCCGCCGATATACTGATCGACCGGCAGCCAGCGATTGGCGACCTTCGGATCGGTCGGCTGTTCTTCCCATGGTGCCGTGAAGCGGGTGAAATACCAGCTGGAATCGACGAACGTATCCATCGTGTCGGTTTCGCGACGCGCATCGTGGCCGCATTGCGGGCAAGAGACATGCCGCCATGTGGGGTGGCGATCCAGCGGATTGCCGGGCACATCGAAGGTCACATCATCAGGCAGCTTGACCGGCAGGTCCTTCTTGGGAACAGGAACCACGCCGCAGACTTCGCAATGGATGACCGGGATCGGGCAGCCCCAGTAACGCTGGCGGGAAATACCCCAGTCGCGCAGGCGGAAATTGACCTTGCGTTCTGCCTGCGGCTCGGTGCCAAGCGTTTGGGCGGACAGTTTCGACACCACGGCCTCGAAGGCATCCGTGGTCGTCATGCCGTCCAGGAACTGCGAATTGATCATCACACCGTCATCGACGTAAGCCGTATCATCCACGGTAAAGGTGGCGGCATTTTCGCCTTCCGGCATCACCACGGCGACCACAGGCAGATCGTATTTGCGGGCGAAATCCAGATCCCGCTGGTCGCCGGACGGGCAGCCGAAGATGGCGCCGGTGCCGTAATCCATCAGCACGAAATTGGCGATATAAACCGGCAGTTCCCACGACGGATCGAGCGGATGCGCGACCTTTACACCGGTGTCGAAACCACGCTTTTCCGCCGTTTCCAGCGCAGCCAGGGACGTGCCCTGACGACGGCATTCGTCACAGAATTCGGCCAGTTCGGCGTTGTTTTCGGACAGCTTTTTTGCCAGCGGATGGTCGGCTGCAATGGCAAGGAACGATGCGCCGAACAGCGTGTCAGGGCGCGTCGTATAAACGGTAATGTCGTCAAAGCCCGCGGGCGCAGTTGAAGCAACCGTCTGCCAGCGCAGCGACAGGCCTTCCGACTTGCCGATCCAGTTCTTCTGCATCAGGCGGACTTTTTCCGGCCATTGGTCGAGCTGGTCCAACTCATCCAGCAAATCCTGGCTGAAATCGGTAATGCGGAAGAACCATTGCGTCAGTTCGCGTTGTTCCACCAGCGCACCGGAGCGCCAGCCACGACCGTCGATGACCTGTTCATTGGCCAGAACCGTATGATCGACCGGATCCCAGTTGACCTTGGACTGCTTGCGGTAAACCAGACCTTTTTCCATAAAGTCGATGAACAGCGCCTGCTGCTTGCTGTAATATTCAACATCGCAGGTGGCGAATTCACGGGTCCAGTCCAGAGACAGACCCATGGATTTCAACTGGCCGCGCATGGTTGCGATGTTCTGGTAGGTCCAGTCCTTCGGGTGGACCTTGTTCTGCATGGCCGCATTTTCAGCCGGCATGCCGAAGGCGTCCCAGCCCATGGGGTGCAAAACGTTGTAGCCGCGCGCACGCTTGTAGCGCGCCACCACGTCACCCATCGCGTAATTGCGCACATGGCCCATGTGGATGCGGCCGGATGGATATGGAAACATCTCAAGAACGTAATATTTCTCGCGGGCGTCGCTGTTGTCGGTCACGAAGACATTGTCTTCGTTCCATTTTTGCTGCCAGCGCGGCTCGGCGTCGCGAGGATTATAACGTTCGATGGCCATACTTCTGAAATCCGGGTATCAAGGGGAAAATTCGCGCTGACCTTCACCACGAAACGGCCTATGCGTCAAGTTTGGCAGGGCGTGCGATGGCGCAATCTTGGTCAGCAGGGTTCAAATGGTGACATTGTTGCTTGGCATCAAGGCAAGTGGCGGCTACTGAAACCCCTATTGCTTGCTAAAGTGAAGGTTTGACATGGAAATCGAAGCGCGCCTTGAAGATGTCACGCAGCGGATTGCGGCGGTTGCGGAAAAAGCGGACCGGAAGGCCGGTAGCGTCAACCTCGTTGCTGTCTCAAAAACCTTCGATGCCGACATGATCCAGCCCGTGATCGATTGCGGCCAGCGCATATTCGGTGAAAACCGGGTGCAGGAAGCGCAGGGCAAGTGGGCTGCATTAAAGGAAAAGACAGACGGCATCGAACTGCATCTGATCGGTCCTTTGCAATCCAACAAGGCGGCCGATGCTGTCGCGTTGTTCGATGTCATCGAGACAGTCGATCGTGAAAAGATCGCGCGTGCGCTTGCCGATGAGTGCAACAAGCAGGGAAAGACACTGCGCTTTTATGTGCAGGTCAATACCGGAATGGAGCCACAAAAGGCGGGCATCGACCCGCGTGAGACGGTGGCTTTCGTGGGCATGTGCCGCGACGAATTGAAGCTGAATGTGGAAGGGTTGATGTGCATTCCACCGGCAGAGGAATATCCCGGCCCGCATTTTGCGCTGCTGGCTAAACTCGGCCGGGAATGTGGCCTGGAAAAGCTGTCCATGGGCATGTCGGGTGATTTCGAGACGGCCATCGAATTTGGTGCAACCAGCGTGCGCGTCGGGTCGGCCATTTTCGGCACGCGCTGAGGCCGTTCTTTTCAAGACAAAAAAGCCACGGCACTTTTCGGTGCCGTGGCTTTTTGTTGAGGGGACGGGGCCGAAGCCCTTTTTTATCAATCGAAGGCGATGGCCTTGCCGGTTCCGGAGACCGGCTTACCGTCGATCAACACTTCGACTTCCGCCGAGCCTTCGTTGCGCGTCACGGCGACCTCGCGGACTTTGCCTTCCAGAGTGATCTTTGCCGAGAAGCCATCCCAGGCCTGCGGTAATGACGGTGCGATGTGCAGCTTTCCATCGACGCGCGTGATGCCCAGAATACCTTCGACGGCCGCGCGGTAGAGCCAGCCGGCAGAGCCGGTGTACCAGCTCCAGCCACCACGACCCGCGTAGGCGCCGGCGCCATAGACGTCCGCGGTGACCACATAGGGTTCCACACGGTACGTTTCTGAAGATGGTCGGTCGAGGGCGTGGTTGACCGGGTTGAGCAAGGAGAAGCACTTCCATGCATCTTCGTTGCGGCCCAGTTTGGCCAAGGCCAGAACAACCCAGGTTGCCGCGTGGGTATATTGACCGCCGTTCTCACGGACGCCCGGCGGATAGGCCTTGATGTAGCCCGGGTCCTGCGGAGAGCGGGAGAAGGGCGGCGTGAAGAGGCGGATGATGCCTGTCTCTTCATCGACAAGTTCCTTCATGACCGCGTCCATCGCTTGAACGGAGCGCTTTTCTTCGCCTTCGCCGGATAGAACGCTCCAGCTCTGGCCCAGCGAATCGATGCGGCATTCCTCGCTGGTGATCGAGCCGAGCGGCGTGCCATCATCGAAGTAACCACGACGATAGTATTCCCCGTCCCAGCCAGCGGTTTCGAGTGCTGCCCGCAGCTTGTCGCGATGTGTCTTCCACTTTTCGACCCGGTCGAGATCACGACGTTCCTGCGCGATTTCGATGAAGTCACGCAAGGTGCCTGCGAGGAACCAGCCGAGCCAGACGCTGGTGCCTTTGCCAGCCACGCCCACACGGTTCATGCCGTCGTTCCAGTCGCCACCCAGAATGAGCGGCAGGCCGTTTTCACCTGTGCGATGGATGGCAAGATCAAGCGCCAGCGCGGCATGTTCGTAGAGGCTTGCCGTCTTTTCGCTGGTCTCCGGCTGGAAGAAGGCATCGTGCTGACCGGGCGTCAAAGCCTGACCCTTGAGAAACGCAATGTCTTCTTCGAGGATGGCCTTGTCGCCGGTGGCGGCAATGTACTGATGGGTGGCGTAAGCGAGCCAAACGACGTCATCTGAGATGGTCGTGCGCACACCGGCACCCGTCAACGGCAACCACCAATGCTGGACATCACCTTCCGCGAACTGGCGTCCGGCTGCGCGCAGAATCTGTTCGCGGGCAAGGTCCGGCTGGTAGAGAAGGAATGCTAGCGTATCCTGCAACTGGTCGCGGAAGCCGAAGGCACCGCTGGATTGGTAAAAGGCAGTGCGGGCCAGAATGCGGCAAGCGAGCGCCTGATAGGGTAACCAGCTGTTGACCATGTGGTTGAAGCCGGCATCCGGTGTGGACACCTGCAACTGGCCGGTGAAGCCCTTCCAATAGTCCTTGTTGGCATTGAGCACTGCATCGAAGTCCGACTGGCGGATGTCCTTGACGAGATCGCGGGCTTCGTCTGCGGTATCGGCATCCCCCAGATAGAACATTACATGGCGTTCTTCACCGGGTTTCAGGTGGATTTCCTGCATGACGGCGGCGCAGGGTGCGCCATCGAGTTCAAGGGTGCCGGAAAGGGCTGCGCCTGAAACGACGGCTTGCGGCGCGACGATCGAGCCGTAACGACCGATGAACTCGCGTTTGCTGGTGGTAAAGGCGTTCGCTGGACCTTCCATGGAAAGGAAGGCGGCACGGGCGTTATAGTCGATGCTGTAAGGGTTGGATGCAAACAGTGCACCGGTTTCCTCGTCATGCGTGCTGAGGATGAAAGGTGCCGACTTCTGTGCGTTGTTGCCAAGGACCCATTCGACGTACCCATAGGTTCGCAAGCGGCGGTTCTGGGTGCCGACATTGCGTACGGTCAGGCGCGACAGCTTAACCGGCTTTTCGCGATCGACGGTCTGCGTCACTTCTATGTCGAGGCCGTCTTCGACGCTTCTGAACACCGAGTAACCAAGGCCGTGACGGGTTTCGAAAACCGCTTGCGGGTTGCGCGACAGCGCTGCAAAGGGCGAATGCACCTTTCCACTTTCGACGTCTGCGACGTAGATCGCTTCACCCGGACGGTTGACGACCGGATCGTTGCTCCACGGCGTCAGCTGGTAGTCACGCGAGTTGCGGCTCCAGGTGAAACCCGCACCTTCGGCCGAAATATGGAAGCCGAAACGTTCGTTGGAGATGACGTTGATCCATGGCTGCGGTGTGGCCTGGCCACCGTGCAGACGCACGACATACTCGTCACCAGCCTTGGTGAAGCCACCGAAGCCGTTCCAGAAATCCAGATCCTGCGCATCTTCGATCGCTTCTGCGACCGGGAAGACCTTGGCAGGAAGACGTGCGCCAGCCAACTCGCTGCCTTCAGGCCCACGATGGGCTGCGAACAACGAGACGGCGCGGTTGACTTGATCGACGATCTTGCCGTTGCGAACGTGGAGAACGACACGGGACGCTGCCAGCAAAGCCGTCCATGTTTCTTCGTCAATCAGATCGCGACGAACGGAGAAGACGTGCTGTCTGCCACCGTCTGCCGGATTGATGCGGCGTTGCGCTTCGGAGATGAAGTCCAGCGCGTGCTGCATATCCTGAGCATAGGAGGCCGCGCGCTCATTGACGATGACGAGATCGAAAATGACACCACGGGCGCGCAGATATTCATGCGCACTGAGGGCTTCGCGCGCGATATCCATGTCCATATCGTCGTTGATACGAAGGCTGAAGATCGGGAAATCGCCCGAGATTGCCAATGGCCAGAGCGAACGCTGTGAGGCTAGACCCGTTTTCAGCGTATCGGCATCGGCACGCAGGTGCATGTCGGGATAGACGAGATAACGGGCCAGATGCTGGAACGCTGCCGCCTGCTGCGAAGACACGCCCACGTGGCGCATCTGCACCTGTGTACGGGTCCAGGCATGTACAAGTTCATGCGCAAAGGCATCGGGGTGGCGATAACGATCGATCGCCTTGTCGACGTCCTCGCGGCTTGGTGCAGCGATGGTCCAGAAGATGACGCTGACCTTCTTGCCCGCAGGCACGCGCACGACGCGGCGCAACGACAGGATCGGGTCGAGCGTAAACCCGTCCATTCCCGACAGGGTCGCACCCGGATCGAAGGCTGCCGCTTCACCGAGCGAACGGCCACGTCCCAGGAACTTGGCACGATCCGTTTCGAATTCGGTCGGCCGGGAAGGGCCAGCATTGTCTGCCGCCAGATGCGCGATGACCGTGCTCGGCTCGCTTGGGCTGCGCTTGTTGCGCCAGGCGCGGATGACATCACCACGCTTGCCGATTTCCGTCTGCACGAACATGCGCGAGAACAGCGGATGAGCGCTGTCATCGTCGTCATTGGCAATGACAGGCTCCATATAGGAGGTCACTTCGATGTAGCGGTCTTCAGAGCCGACATTGAGGAGCGTTACGCGGCGGCCTTCGGCGTCGTGCTCGGTCGCAACGATACATTCGACCACGCTTTGTAGGTCGCCAACCGTCTTGTGGAATTCGGCTCTGTCGTCGGTGAAGACCGTCTTGGTCTTTTCACCTTCGGCAACGCGCGGTTCTGCTGTCGCACTCCACCATTCGCCCGATGTCGTATCGCGCAGGAACAGGAACGTGCCCCAACGATCTTCGGTCGGGTCTGCCTTCCAGCGCGAGATAGCCAGGCCATTCCACTTGGAGTAACCGGCCCCCGTTGCCGTCAGCATGGTCGAGTAGTGGCCGTTGGACAGGAACACGACGTCACGGTCACGCACAGCAGGATCGGCGATTGTCCGCACCTCTGCGCGCAACAGGTCTGCCTGTTCCTTACCGGGTGTTTCCGGCTCGTATTTGGCACTCATCACAGGCACTTCGCGCGGCGCCTTTTCCTGAAGCAGCAGTTCGGCCGCTTCGATCACCGGGTCGGCGTGGAAGAGTTCGCGCAACACACCGTCGAGAACGACGTTGGCAACGGCTGCAATCGACATGCCATGGTGGTGGGCATAGTAGTTGTAGACGATGGCACAGACCTTGCCATCTGGTACGCGGGTCGGCGTGAAGTCTACCGCATCATGGAAGCCATACTGGCCGAGTGCGCCCAGCTTGCGCAACTTCTCGAGGTTTTCGAGAGCTGCATCCGGATCGTACTGCGATGCAAGGATGGAGGCGTAGGGCGCGATCACGGCATTTTGGCCCAGACCACGCTTGAGGCCAAGCGTCGGCACACCGAAGTTGGTGTACTGGTAGTTCATGTTGTGATCGCGTGCGTTAAAGGCGGCTTCGGAAATACCCCATGGCGTGCCGAGACGGCGACCATGGTTGATTTGTTCTTTGACGATCAGATTGTTGGTCTGGTTCAGAATACCGCCGTGACGTTCCTGCATGACGAGCGGTGGCATCAGGTATTCGAACATCGAGCCTGACCAGGAGACCAGAGCACCCTGCGCGCCGATCGGAACAACCTGACGGCCGAGACGGTACCAGTGTTCTGTCGGCAGATCGCCCTTGGCAATCGCAAACAGGCTGGTGAGGCGGCATTCGGATGCCAGAAGGTCGTAGCAGGCTTCGTCCAGTTCCTTGCTGTCCACTCGGTAACCGATGGAAAGAAGGCGGCGATCCTTGCGGTAAAGGAAAGCGAAATCCATCGTGAAAGCGAGATCGCGGCTGCGTTCCTGGAGCGACATCAGGCGGTCACGCAGCGGATCGATCGTGGAAAGATCAAACGCGCTGTCGGAAATATGCGCTTCGCAGCAATCGACAAGAGACTGTGCCCAGCGGGTGATTTCAGCACTCTGTTCGTTCTTGACCTCGAGATTGAGGTTGGACGCCAGTTTTTGAATGTCGCGTGCTAGAACCGCCAGATTGATGACGCGGATCGATGCAAATTCGTGTTCGCGCTTGACGGAGGCCAAGGCGTTGGAAAACCCGATGATGCGCTCTTCCAGACGACGATGCAGCGGACGCAAGTTCTTACGGTCGTCCGGCAGCTCTTTCAGCGTTTCACGCAGGATACCGGCGACATCGCCGATGCCATCGAGATTGCCTTGAAGGTGAGCCGACGTCGCCTCCGCCCATTGGCGGCATGCCGAAGAAATGGCGATCAGATGACCGGCGAGGTTACCGCTATCGACTGCCGAGACATATTTGGGCCCGAGCGTCTGGAGCGTGTCTGTGTGGTACCAGTTGTAGAGATGACCGCGATACTTCTCCATCTTCTCGACCGTCTCGATGGTCTTTTCCATCCGCTCGACGGTTTCAGAAAAGCTGATCCAGCCGAACTGACGGGCCGAGATGACCGATAGCAGATAGACGCCGATGTTGGTGGGCGAGGTGCGGCTCGCAACCATCGGCTCAGGTGTTTCCTGATAGTTGTCCGGCGGCAGATAGTTCTCGTTTGCAGTGACGAAGGCTTCGTAATAGCGCCACGTGCGGCGAGCGATCTTGCGCAATTCGCTCGACACATGTTCCGACACGAATAGACGATCTTCGGTTTCGGCAGACTGGCTGACGAACCAAGCCACTGCTGGCGAAAAGACCCACAGCAAGGCAAAGGGCAGGCCCACTAGGAAGGCGTTATCGCCGGGAAGCGCTGCGAAGGCGAGGCCGATCAGGGCAACGACAGGCGCGTGCCACATCTGTCGGTAATAATCGAGAATGCTACCCTGTGCGCTGCCTTGAATGCTCGCAGCCGTGCGCCATTCCAGCATAAGCTTGCCGCTGACGAACAGGCGATAGAGCGAGCGGACGATGGCGTCCGCCATCATGCAAGCACTATCGGCGATGAAGACGATACGCAGCGCAACCTGTGCATTGGTAGCCCGGATTTCAGACCATAGTGTGTGGAAATGCGCCTGTGGTACGATATCGGTGGAGCGTGGTACGAGGCCTGCTGCCAGAGAAATCGTCGGCGCGACGAACAACGAGAAGATCAATAGAATCTGCCAGATCAATGCGCCGACCGGGCCCATGAAATACCAGCCGAGGACAGACGCTGCAAACCAGGCAATCGGGGTCAGCGAGCGGCGAAGATTGTCGATCATCTTCCAGCGACCAATGCCGGTCACGCCGCGCTTCATGTCCATGATGTAGGGAAGCAACTGCCAGTCGCCACGCGCCCAGCGGTGTTGACGCGACACTTCTACCTCATAACGGGTCGGAAAGTCTTCGACCAGTTCGACATCCGTCACCAGAGCGCAACGGGCAAACGAGCCTTCAAGAAGGTCGTGCGACAGAACGGCATTTTCATCGATACGGCCCTTCAGGGCTGTCTCGAAAGCGTCCACATCGTAAAGGCCTTTGCCGGTGAAGGTGCCTTCGGAGGTCAGGTCCTGATAGACGTCTGAAACGGTGAAGACGTACGGGTCGATACCACGATTGATGGAGAAGACGCGCTGGAAGACGGAGGCGTCCTTGCCGGTGGTGAGCGACGGCGTCACGCGCGGCTGAAGCAGGCCGTAGCCATGGACCACACGGCCGGTCTCGGGGTCGTGGACCGGGCGGTTGATCGGGTGATGCATCTTGCCGACGAGCTTGGTGACGGCATCGCGCATCAGGCGCGTGTCGGCATCCAGCGTCATGACATATTTGACGTTCGCAGGCACCATGTTGGCGCCGTTGAGGAAGGTCGTGTCCTTGTCGCCGCGCAACAGCATGTTCAGTTCATGCAGCTTGCCGCGCTTGCGTTCCCAGCCCATCCAGCTGCCTTCCGCCGGATTGTAGAGGCGGCGACGATGCAGAAGGAAAAAGCGTGTCTTGCCATCGAACGCATAACGGGCGCTGAGAGCTGCCACTTCGCGCTTGGCATATTCGAGAATTTCGACGTCTTCGGGCGATTGTTCGTACGGTGCGTCGCGCCAGTCGCTGATCAGCGAGAAATAAATTTCGCCGTGTGGATTGGCGAGGTAATGCACTTCGATGTTGCGGATCATCTCGTCGACGCTGTCGCGGCTGGTGATCATGCAGGGCACCGCTACAAGGGTGCAGGCGTCCTTGGGAATACCTTCCTTGAACTCATAGCCAACAAGACGAAACGGTTTGACGAAAGAAGTCACGACCGTGTTGAACAGTCCCGTTGCACCTTCCGATGCAGGCAGAGCGAACATCAACAAAAATGCCGTGATGACATACCAGGGCATGCCAGCGTCTGCCAAAAACCAGCCTACGATGACAAGCGCCAAAGCCGTTAGAGCGATAACCGGCACCGCGACGGACACCCAGTTGAATTTGCTCATGAAGCGAACGATGCGTTGCGAAACGAGCGGATTGTATTGTATTTTTCTTTCCAGCTCTTCACGACGTTCACCAATCAGAAAACTTCCGACATTGGGCGCATGCGGCTGTTTTTCGCTGGAATTTACGGCGTCCGTGACCATATCGACGGCGGCCTGCGCCACTTCGATCTCCGTCTTTGGCGAACGGCGCGCCAGAAGTTCGACCGTATTGCGATAGGTGTTGCGCGAACCGAAATCGAGCGTTTCATAATCGGTCTGCTCACGCAGAACCTTGTCGATATGGCTGACTTCCTCAAACCAGACGGACCATTCGGTATCGTCGATTTCGCGCAGGCTCTTGACGATGTTGCCCATCGTCACATTGCCGGACGCAAGGCGGTTATGCTCCGCCATCATGATGTTTTCGGCGTCGGTGCCAATGCTGCTCAGGTGCTCTTCGAGCCAGTTCAGCGCAAAACCTGATGTCTGCGATCCGTTTCTGAGGCGATAGAGGAACTGGGTGGAAAAGGTCGGGTCGCTGACGAGAGATTCGATCTGCTTGAGCAGGGCAGCGGATGCGTCGGCATCGTTGAGACGGATGATCTCGTCGACCACCTCGTTTGCCTTCTGGCGCATCCGGCGCGAACGCTCGACGCGGATGGAGATGCGGCGCAGATTTTCGATCAGGACGAACCGCAGGATGGATGGCAGAGCCCAGAGCTCTCCGATCTGTAGGGTCTTCGACGTTTGGTAGCCTTCGACCAGCGCCGTCATGCTTTCGCGTGAAATCGTGCTGTGCGTATGGGCAACGTAAATCCAGGCGAGTGCCATGACACGCGGTATCGTCGAGTTGCCAACCTTCACAGTCGGCAGTTGACGATAGAACTTGCGCGGGAAGTCGCGGCGGACCTCCTGGATGGCTTCTTCGATCACATAATGGTTGTCCAGCAGCCACTCTGCGGCTGGTGTAATCGTCGCCCCGTTTTCTGAATCCACGGCTGTCGAGCGGTAGACCCGCAGGATTTCCTTTTCGTTTTCACGATGGCGCGCGAAGAAATCGAACTCCATGAAGCCGGGCAGATCCTGGGCTCCGGATGTGGAAAGCTCGGCCCCGCAGTTCCTCAACTCCTCAATCGTGAAGTACGCGGAACGGATCGAATCATTATGATCGATCTGCTTTGTTTCTGAATCACGGGCGGCGGCGGTCGGCGTAATATGAAATGACATCGGCTCGTATTCTGCACTCTTGTGAGGGGTGGCTTGTCTTAACCGGGATTTGTTTCAGATTGCTTTTAGGGATCGAAACAACTTGGCAGCTTTATCTCGTGCTGATCCTGAACCTTTGCTGAACCATCGCGAACCAGCGGGCGATGATCTTCGGGAATTCAGCTTGCTTACCAACATGGCGATTTTCGGCGCCACGGGAGCACGCCGTCAACGGCTTTGGTGGGTGAATGTGAGAAGTTGAGCGTGTCGCGGCATCGCGATGTCGCACTCATGAAACACGTCGCAGACTCCCCAAAAGCGAAACACGTCATGCTTTGCCTAATCCGATCTTGTCCTTAGCCCCGCGATATGCGCTCCTTAAAAATGTGGAGGCAGCCTGAGGGGTGGAATGATTAAAAGGCGCTATCTGTTCCATGCCACCTGTCGACTTTATGTGCAAGCGGCGAATGCCTTGCCCGATCGTCTGGCCTTTCGACCGTGAGCGTATGCTGCTATGCAGATATCGATACCAAACGATGCGACCGGACATGAAATATGACGATGCACACCAAGCCCGATACCTCTTTTGCCAACCACATGCCCGAGGTGGTGGCGATCCGTCATCACCTTCACCGCACCCCAGAAATCGGGCTGTCAGAGTTCAAGACGTCGGATTTCGTGGCGTTGAAACTGGACGAGATGGGGTATGAGGTGACCCGTGGTCTGGCCGGAACGGGCATTGTCGCGACGTTGAAAAATGGTGACAGCCAACGTTCTCTGGGCATTCGTGCCGATATCGACGCGCTGCCCATTAATGAAGAAACTGGCGCGGAGTACGCCAGCCAAAATCCCGGTGTCATGCATGCCTGCGGCCACGATGGGCATACCGCCATGTTGCTGGGTGCCGCGAAGATTATCGCCGAGCGGCGCAATTTCGTTGGTACGCTGCATCTGATTTTCCAGCCTGCGGAAGAAAATTTTGGTGGCGCTCGCATCATGATCGAAGATGGCGCTGTTCGAGCGCTTTCCCTGCGATGCCGTGTTTGCGCTCCACAATGATCCTAGCCTGCCGTTCGGGCATTTCGTGCTGCGCGATGGGCCGATCATGGCGGCGGTCGATGAGTGTAAGATAACCGTCAACGGCTATGGTGGCCACGGCGCGGAGCCGCAAAGCGCTCTCGACCCCATCGTCGCCGGTGCCAGCATTATCATGGCATTGCAGACCATCGTGTCGCGCAACATCCACCCGATTACGCCGACAGTGGTGACGGTGGGTGCATTTTATGCCGGAATTGCCAGTAACGTCATTCCAGAAAAAGCAGAGATGTTGCTGACCATCCGCTCGTTTGATCCGCAGGCGCGCGACGAGCTCGAAAAGCGCATCCGACTGATCGCCGAGGGGCAGGCTGCCAGCTACGAAATGAGCGTCACGCTTGATTATCAGCGTGGATACAATCCGACCGTCAACCACAAACGCGAAGCCGATTATATCGCGGATCTCGCGACGCGCTTTGCAGGATCGGACAAAGTCGTGGAGATGCCGCGTCCGACCATGGGAGCGGAGGATTTCGCCTACATGCTGGAGGAGCGACCCGGCGCCTATTTCTTTCTCGGATCCAAGCGGACTGAGAACGATCCGCCGCTGCATCATCCGAAATACGATTTCAACGACGACATATTGCCGATCGGCACGGCCTTCTGGGTGGAACTTGCCGAGGATTATCTCAAGGCCGGGTAGGCGCAAAAGAAAAAGGCTTCCGCTTGGAAGCCTTTTTTTTAGTCCTGTCGGGAGGGGTCAGGGTACAAGACCGAAGATTACGGCGACGACAAAGGCAAAGCACAACCCGACAATCGCGGTGTGGAGTGTGGCTTGCCAGCCGATTGGCTGCGCAGACGATGGCGTAAAATCTTTGATTTTTCCAGACTTGGAATAAGACATCGCATCCTCCCTCGTTGACGTTGACCGGATCATCCGGCCTTGTGGTCTATGACACAGAGAATATCTCTATTCCCTAGTCTTTCTGTAGAGATAAAATTCTATAAGTGGGTCTCATCGGAGAAAATACAGATCGCGACTTGCCTCCCAACACGCATCGATCTACCCGTTCTGTTGATAGCAACGCGCAACGTCACTTCCGGTTCAACACTAAATTAACGTTTGGGCGCTTTGACTGATATCGACGTCATCATCATCGGAGCGGGGGCCATCGGCCTCTCGACAGCACGGCATCTGGCGCAGGCTGGCATGTCGGTCATCGTGCTGGAAAAGGAAGACGCCTTCGGCACGCACACCTCGTCGCGCAACAGCGAGGTCATCCATGCCGGTCTCTACTATCCGAAAGGCAGCCTGAAGGCGCGGCTTTGCGTCGAGGGCAGGCCTAAGCTCTATGCTTTCTGCGAAAGCCACGGGGTTGCGTATCGCCGCTGCGGCAAGTTGATCGTGGCAAGCGATAGAACGGAAATTGCCACTCTCGAGGACCTGCATCATCGTGGAAGTGTCAATGGCTGCGACGATCTCAGATTGATCGGCAGCGAGGAGGCACGCAACATCGAGCCCGCGCTTTCCTGCGAAGCGGCTCTGCTATCGCCCTCCACCGGTATCATCGACAGCCATGGCTACATGCTGGCCCTCCTTGGTGACGCGGAAGACGCCGGCACTTCGGTCGCATATCGCGCGCCGTTCCTCCGCGCCGAGCAGACGAGCGAGGGCTTTAAGGTCTTCGTGGGTGGCGAAGAGCCGATGCAACTGGCCTGCCGGACCCTTATCAATTCGGCGGGCCTCTTCGCCCCACAGGTAGCACGGCAAATAGGGGGGCTTTCAGAAGCGCTCATTCCGGTGGCGCGTTTTGCCAAGGGTTCTTATTTTTCGCTTTCCGGCAAATCACCTTTTTCGCATCTGATCTATCCCGCGCCACATGCCCATGGTCTGGGTGTTCATCTGACGCTCGATCTGGGAGGGCAGGCGCGGTTCGGCCCTGACATCGAATGGATCGATGTGATCGATTACGCCGTCGATCCGCAACGCGCGACCGGGTTCGATGAAGCGATCAGGCGCTATTGGCCGGGATTGCCGGATGACGCGTTGTCGCCCTCCTATAGCGGTATCAGACCGAAAATCTCAGGACCGGACGATCCTGCGGTGGATTTCCGTATCGATGGGCCGGAGGTTCACGGCATCAAGGGTCTCGTCAACCTGTTTGGCATCGAAAGTCCAGGCCTGACGGCATCGCTCTCCATCGCCGAAGAGGTGTTCTTGCGTCTTCGTTGATCACGAGAAACGCGACAGAGCTGACGCCATGATGGCGGGGTCGACATTGCCGCCGGATGCAACAGCAATCACCGTGTCGGTCTCCAGTTCCGCACCGTGGAAAAAGGCGGCGGCCAAAGCCACAGCGCCGCCGGGTTCGATGACGAGCTTCAGTCGCAAAAAGGCCAGCACCATGGCCCGCAGGGCCTCATCGTCGGTCACGGCAATGCCCTTGCCGCAGCAGTTCTTCATGATTGGAAAAGTGATGTTGCCGGGTTGAGGTGTGACGATCGCATCGCAGATGGAGCCGGTTAGGGCCTCATTGCGTTCAATTCTGCCAGATGCCAGTGAGCGTGCAACGTCATCGAAATTTTCAGGCTCACAGGGTCTGACGGTGTATCGAGGTGCCCTCGCCTCCAAAGCCAGCGCAATGCCGGAGGTCAGCCCACCGCCACCGCAGGGTACGAGAATGTCGGCTTCATCGATCCCGTATTCGCCGCCTTGTTCGGCGATTTCCAGGCCGACTGTTGCCTGACCTGCGATCACCAATGGCTCGTCATATGGCTTGATGAGTGTGAGGTTGCGCTCTTGTGCAAGCGTTGCGCCGATTGCGTCGCGGTCTTCGTTGGCACGATCGTATAACACTACCTCAGCGCCGAATGCCTTCGTGTTTTCGATTTTGATTTTCGGTGCGTCGTGCGGCATGACGATGATTGAGGGGACGCCGTGCAAGGCGGCCGCAAGCGCCACACCCTGCGCATGGTTGCCGGACGAAAAGGCAATGACGCCGCGTTGGCGTATCTCTGGCGCTATGCCTGAAACAGCAGACCAGCCACCCCGAAATTTGAACGATCCTGTCCGTTGCAGGCATTCGGCTTTTACGAAGACTTTTCGACCGGCGATATCGTCCAGAAAGGGAGACGAGAGCAAAGGTGTGCGGATTGCCTGCGAGCCGATACGCTGACGGGCGGCCTCGATCATCGAAATATCTGTCATGCCATTCCTGCTTACTGACGCTTTTGCAAGGTGAGCATAGTCAGAAATTATCATCAAGAAAGAGGCAAAATCCCCGGACTGTGCCGGGGATCGTTTTTCTGTAAAGCGTCTTAAGCCAGCGTGTAGGCGGTTTTTACTGTGGTGAAAAACTCGCTTGCGTAGCGACCCTGTTCGCGCGGACCGAAGGAAGACGCTTTGCGGCCGCCGAACGGCACGTGGAAATCCACGCCCGCCGTCGGCAGATTGACCATGACCATGCCCGCTTCCGCATTCCGCTTGAAATGCGTCGCATGCTTCAAGCTGGTGGTGGCGATGCCAGATGATAGGCCGAACGGCGTGTCGTTTGCAGCGGCCAGCGCCTCGTCGTAATTCTTGACGCGGATGACGGCGACGACGGGTCCGAAGATTTCTTCCTGCGAAATGCGCATGCTGTTGGTCGCTTCGGTAAACAAGGCAGGCTGAAGGAAGAAGCCGGGCGTGTCACGCTTCAGGACGTCGCCACCGAAGGCCAGCTTCGCGCCTTCCTGTTTGCCGATCTCGATGTAATCGGTGTCCTGCTTCAACTGCTTTTCATCCACGACGGGGCCGACATGGGTGCTTTTGTCCATCGCATTGCCGACATTGATTTTCGTCAGGCGCTCTGTCAAAGCTGCCACGAACTTGTCGTGGATGCCCTCTGTGACGATGAGGCGCGAGGACGCCGTGCAGCGCTGTCCGGTTGAGTAGAAGCCGGAATTGGCGGCCGCTTCGACGGCAACGTCCAGATCGGCATCATCCAGAACCACGAAGGGGTTCTTGCCACCCATTTCCAACTGAAATTTACGGTTGAATGGGAGCGAGGACGCAGCAACGCGCTGACCGGTGCCGGTTGAGCCGGTAAAGGTGATGCCGGCTAGATGCGGGCTGTCGAGCATGGCCTGACCAACGACGGAGCCACGGCCCATGACCAGGTTCAACACACCCTTCGGCAACCCTGCGCGGTGCAGGATGTCGACGATGGCCCAGGCGCAACCGGGCACGAGATCGGCAGGCTTGAAGACGATCGTGTTGCCGTAGCAAAGCGCCGGTGCGATTTTCCAGGCCGGAATGGCAATCGGGAAATTCCACGGTGTGATGATACCGATGACGCCGAGCGGCTCCCGGGTCACTTCAACGCCGATGTTTGGGCGCGCGGATGGAATGATTTCGCCCGCGAGACGCAATGCTTCACCCGCGAAGAAGTCGAAAATCTGGGCGGCACGGATGGTCTCGCCAATCCCTTCGGCCAGAACCTTGCCCTCTTCACGTGCCAAAAGCGCGCCGAGTTCTTCCTTGCGGGCGAGAATTTCGTCTGCGGTCTTTTTCAGAATCGCATGGCGTTCCAGAATGCCGGAGCGTGACCATGCCGGAAATGCCGCCTTGGCCGCAGCAATGGCTTGCTTGGCATCTTCGGCGCTTGCCTGCGCGTAAAGGCCGACGACCTCATTCGTGTCGGACGGATTGATGTTTTTCGAAGTCTCGGCTCCGATCCACTCTCCGCCGATAAGGTTTTGATGGATGCTCATGAACATGCTTCCTTTCACGCTGAAGTGGCCGATATCTGCGCCACTTCGCTATTTATGAACGACATTTCAGTCACCGCTCGATGGGCGACGCACCAGAATTCACGGCCGCTATTCTCGCGATAATCTTATGTCATATGATCTCTTGACGAAGGCAAGCATATGACAGCATCGTCAAATAATGTCCATCGGCATCGACTCGCGGTGGGCTTTGCCGCAAAAGCGGACGTTGGCGGGTATGCCGAAAAAAATTGTGGTTGTCATACATTCTGGCAAGTCGGTACGATGGCCGTATCAATTGGTAACGGGAGAAAGAGTGTGGCTGGTAGAGAGATTGTCGATCCGACCCTGATTTTGCCGGAGGATCATGCACGTGCGGTGCTGATAGGCCGCGTCTGGTCGAAATCCGAAGAGGGCCCTTGCCCCGTTCTATACAAGGCCGGTGTGCTCTACGATTTGTCGAGGCTGGCGCCCACTGTTTCGGAACTGCTCGAGAGATCGGATCTGTTGGCTTCACTGTCTTCGTTGCAGGAGTTTCCAGCTCTTGGCACGCTTGAGGCCTTTCTGGATGGCTCTGCCGGTGAATTGCTCGCTCCCAACGATCTACAGGCCGTGAAAGCCGCTGGCGTGACCTTTGCGGATAGTATGCTGGAACGTGTCATCGAAGAGCAGGCGAAGGGCGACCCTCTGCGAGCTCAGGACATCCGCCAGAAACTCGCACCTGTTCTGGGTGACAATCTGAAAGGCCTGGAGGCGGGCTCCGACAAGGCCGCCGAGGTCAAGTCGCTGCTACAGGATACGGGTCTCTGGTCGCAATATCTCGAAGTCGGCATTGGCCCCGATGCCGAGATATTTTCCAAGGCGCAGCCGATGTCGTCTGTCGGTTGTGGCGCACTGATCGGCGTTCATCCCAAATCGCAGTGGAACAACCCCGAACCGGAAGTGGTGTTGGCTATAACATCGGATGGCCGCATCGTCGGTGCCGCCCTTGGCAACGATGTCAATCTGCGTGATTTCGAGGGGCGGTCGGCGCTGCTTTTGAGCAAGGCCAAGGACAACAACGCCTCCTGCGCGATCGGTCCATTTATCCGTCTGTTCGATGAGAGCTTCACCCTTGAGGACGTCAAGACCTCGGAGATTTCGCTTGCCGTCGAGGGCAAAGATGATTTCACCATGACCGGCGTCAGCGCCATGAAAGCGATCAGCCGGTCACCCGAAAATCTCGTATCTCAGCTTCTCAATCGCGATCATCAGTATCCGGATGGTGCGGTGTTTTTTCTCGGAACGATGTTTGCGCCGGTCAAGGACCGCCATGGGCCGGGGCTTGGCTTCACCCATGCCAAAGGTGACCGGGTGGAAATCTCATCGCCAAAGCTCGGCAAACTTATCAACTGGGTTGCCAGCACATCGGATTGCCCACCATGGACATTCGGTACGGTGGCGCTCATGCGCAATCTGGCAAAGCGCGGGCTTCTCTGATCTCACTGCGCTGACCTTCTCCAGAAAACACCCGGCGACTGTGAGGTGGCCGGGTGCTTTTCCGTAAAGGCAAATATCCTTACGCTGCCTCCACCTTATTCTGCCTGTTTTCGATGAGGTCATCGACGACGGCTGGGTCTGCGAGTGTGGATGTGTCGCCGAGCGCTCCGAAGTCGTCCTCTGCGATCTTGCGCAGGATGCGGCGCATGATCTTGCCCGAGCGGGTTTTGGGCAGGCCCGGCGAGAACTGGATCTTGTCAGGCGTGGCGACAGGGCCGATTTCGTTGCGGACATGCTTGACGAGTTCGGCGCGCAGCGCATCGTCGCCGGTCTGGCCCGCCATCAGCGTGACGTAGCAGTAGATGCCCTGTCCCTTGATGGTGTGCGGATAGCCGACGACCGCGGCTTCCGAGACCTTAGCGTGGGACACGAGCGCCGATTCCACCTCCGCCGTGCCTAAGCGGTGGCCGGAGACGTTCAGCACGTCATCGACACGACCGGTAATCCAGTAATAGCCGTCCTCGTCGCGGCGGCAGCCATCGCCGGTGAAGTATTTGCCCTTGTAGGTCGAGAAGTAGGTCTCGATGAAGCGCTGGTGATCGCCGTAGACCGAGCGGGACTGTCCCGGCCAGCTATCGGCGATGCACAGGTTACCATTGGCGGCCCCTTCCAGAACCTTGCCTTCGGCATCGACCAGTTGCGGCTGAACGCCAAAGAAAGGCCGTGTGGCCGAGCCGGGTTTCAGGTCCGTCGCACCCGGCAGCGGCGTGATCAGAATACCGCCGGTTTCCGTCTGCCACCAGGTGTCGACGATCGGGCTCTTATCCTCGCCGACGATATGGTAATACCACTCCCAGGCTTCCGGGTTGATCGGCTCTCCGACCGTGCCGAGAAGCCTCAAGGAGGAGCGCGAGGAGCGTTTGACGAACTCGTCGCCCGCCCCCATCAGCGAGCGAAGCGCCGTGGGTGCCGTGTAGAAGATGTTGACCTGATGCTTGTCGATAACTTCCCAGAAGCGGCCCTGATCGGGAAAGTTCGGCACGCCCTCGAACATCACGGTCGTCGCGCAATTGGAAAGCGGCCCGTAGACGATATAGGAATGGCCCGTCACCCAGCCGACATCGGCGGTGCACCAGTAGATATCGCCGTCGTGATAATCGAATACGTATTCATGCGTCATCGACACATAGACCAGATAGCCGCCTGTCGTGTGCAGCACGCCCTTGGGCTTGCCGGTGGAGCCTGATGTGTAGAGGATGAACAGCGGGTCTTCCGCCTTCATCTTTGCCGGTTCGCAATGGGCTTTGACGCTGGCGACTTCCTGATGGTACCAGAGGTCGCGCTCGGGTGACCAGCTGGTCTTGCCGCCGGTGCGGCGCACGACCAGCACCTTGTCGACCTTAACATTCTGCCTGGCCGCGATGTCGACCGCCTTGTCTGTATTGTCCTTGAGCGGGATCGGCTTGCCACCGCGCACGCCCTCGTCGCAGGTGATGACGAAGGTGGACTGACAATCGACGATGCGGCCAGCCAGCGCATCCGGCGAGAAACCACCGAAGACGACGGAATGGACAGCACCGATGCGGGCGCAGGCGAGCATCGCATAGGTCGCCTCCGGCACCATCGGCATGTAGATGGTGACGCGGTCGCCCTTCCTGACGCCGTGCTTCTTCATCACATTGGCCAGACGACACACCGCATCGTAAAGCTGGTTGTAGGTGATCTTCTTGTCGATATAGGGATTGTCGCCTTCCCAGATGATCGCGGTGCGCTCGCCATGGGTCTTCAGGTGACGGTCGATGCAATTATACGAGACATTCGTCAGCCCGTCCTCGAACCACTTGATCGGCACCTTGCCCGTAAACGACGTGTTCTTCACCTTCGTATACGGCTTGAACCAGTCGATCCGCTTGCCGTGCTTGCCCCAGAACCTGTCAGGGTCATCAACGCTCTCCTCGTACCATTTCAGGTAACGGGCGTTGTCGATCAGCGTGCTCGTCTTCGCAGATTGCAGAACAGGATAGATTTTGGCAGACATGATTTCCTCCTCAGGCCGCGTCTCGTCTTGCGATCACCGGAGACTCCTGTTCTCCAGTCATGTGCCAGATTCATAGCAGTTCGGTGACCTCAGGCAATTAGACAAAGGTCATTTGTCTCGCAAAGAATTGCAATTCTGATGCAATCCGGCTATAGACCGGTCATATCCCGGAAATTAGTGGTTTAACATCCACGTCCCGCGCCCCCGGAGCGGACGGACAGAAGGACTGTATCTATGGCTCAAACATTGCTCATGCCCAAAGCGACGGCCGTCTGGCTGGTGGATAATACCGCATTGTCGTTCGAGCAGATCGCCACGTTCTGCAAACTGCATCCCCTGGAGGTCAAGGCTATCGCCGATGGCGAAGCTGCGCAGGGCATCAAGGGGCTAGACCCGATTTCGACCGGGCAGTTATCCCGCGATGAAATCGAGCGTGCGGTCGCCAATCCTAATCACAAGATCAAGCTTTCAGAGCCAAAGGTTCGTGTGCCGGAATCCAAGCGTCGTGGACCGCGTTATACGCCAGTTTCCAAGCGCCAGGATCGCCCAAACGCCATCCTGTGGCTGGTACGCAATCACGCCGAATTGAAAGATGCGCAGATTTCGCGCCTCGTCGGTACGACCAAGTCAACCATCGAACAGATTCGTGATCGCAGCCATTGGAATTCGGCTAACCTGACGCCGATGGACCCGGTTACGCTCGGTCTCTGCAGTCAGATCGACCTCGACCTCGAAGTCGAGCGCGCATCGCGCGGCCGTCCGTTGCCAACAGCTGCGGAGCTCGACGCTACCTTGCAGCCAGCCGCAGCAACTGAAGGTCTCGGCTACAAATATGAGCGTGAAGAAGAGAAAGAAAAAGAAATCGACGCCAACGCCGTCTTTGCCAAGCTCAGCTCGCTTAAGTCTACCCGCAAGGATGACGACGAAGACGACAATTATTGATCGCTCGTTTCAAACACCAGAATAGACGAAGCCCCGGAGTGATCCGGGGCTTTTTAGTTTCAGAGGACAGATCTATTCGCCGTAAGCGATCAACAAATCCTTCGCGTCGATCTGATCGCCTGGCTTGACGAGAACTTCGGCAACCTTGCCGTCGCGCTCGGCATGAAGTGCGGTTTCCATCTTCATGGCTTCGATAGAAACGAGCACATCGCCTGCTTTCACATCCTGCCCTTGATTGATGAAGACGCGGGAAATGACGCCCGGCATCGGCGCACCGACATGAGCGGTATTTCCGGGTTCGGCCTTGCGACGTGCGGCTGCACTGGATGCACCTTGCGCGCGGTTCGGCACCTTGATGCGCCGCGGCTGGCCGTTGATCTCGAAGAAGACCGTGACCATGCCCTTGTCGTCGGTGCCGGATGACGCCTGATTGACGATGACGAGCGTCTTGCCACGCTCGATATCAGCAAACAGCTCCTCACCATCCTCCATGCCGTAGAAATACGCATGCGTCGGCAGAACCGAGACCGGGCCGTAGGTCTCCGAGGCCAATGCAAAGTCGGTGAAGACCTTTGGATACATCAGATAAGAGGCAAACTCGAAATCATCGACGGAGCGCTCCAGCTTGGTTTCGATCTCCTTGCGCTCTGCGTCGAGATCGGCATCTTCCAGAAGCGAACCGGGACGAACCGTATAGGGTTGATCTCCCTTCAAGGCCTTTTTCTGCAATGCCTGTGGCCAACCACCGGGTGACTGGCCGAGATCGCCCTTCAACATGGAAACGACCGAATCAGGGAAGGAAACCTCCTTGTCGGGGTTCTCGACATCAGCAACCGTGAGGTCCTGAGAGACCATCATCAGCGCCATGTCGCCAACAACCTTTGAGGACGGCGTGACCTTGACGATATCACCGAACATCTGGTTGACGTCGGCATAGGTCTGCGCGACCTCGTGCCAGCGGCTCTCGAGACCCAGCGAACGGGCCTGTTCCTTGAGATTGGTGAACTGCCCACCCGGCATTTCATGCAAATAAACCTCAGATGCCGGTCCCTTGAGATCGCTTTCGAAGGCCGCATATTGGCCACGTACCGCTTCCCAATAGAAGGAGATGCGGCGGATCCACTCGGTATCGAGGCCCGTATCGCGCTCTGTGCCCTTGAGAGCTTCGACGATGGAGCCGAGGCAAGGCTGCGAGGTATTGCCGGACAGCGCATCCATAGCCGCATCCACGGCGTCGACGCCCGCATCGACTGCCGCCAGAACCGTCGCGGCAGAGATGCCGGACGTATCATGCGTATGGAAGTGGATCGGCAGACTGGTCGCCTCGCGTAGAGCCTTGAACAGGACCGTTGCGGCGGCCGGTTTCAACAACCCGGCCATGTCCTTCACGGCAATGATGTGGGCGCCTGCCTTTTCCAGTTCGGCGGCGAGACCTGTATAATATTTGAGGTCGTATTTCGGACGGGCGGAATTGAGGAGATCGCCTGTGTAGCAGATGGTCGCTTCACAGAGCTTGTTCTCCTCGGCAATCGCATCCATCGACACGCGCATGTTCTCGACCCAGTTCAGGCAGTCGAAGACGCGGAACAGATCGACGCCGCCCTTTGCCGCTTGGCGAACGAAATATTTGACGACATTGTCGGGGTAGTTCTTGTAGCCGACACCGTTTGCCCCGCGCAGAAGCATCTGCAACAACAGGTTCGGCGCGCCTTCTCTGATAAGGTTCAGCCGCTCCCATGGGTCTTCGGTCAGAAAGCGCATGGACACATCGAAGGTCGCGCCACCCCAGCATTCCAGCGATAGGAGCTGCGGCAACGCTTTGGCATAGACGCTGGAAATGCGGGCAATATCGTGGGTACGCATGCGGGTCGCCAGCAGCGACTGGTGACCATCCCGCATGGTCGTATCCGTTACCAGAACACGCTTTTCATTGCGCATCCACTCGGCAAAACCCTTGGGGCCCAGAGTGTCGAGACGCTGCTTTGTGCCATCAGGTGTCGGTTTGTCGATATAGGGAACAATCGGTACGGGTGCATTGATGGCCGGTTTAACGCGGCCTTTCGTTTCGGGATGCCCGTTGACGGTCACATCTGCCAGATATGTCAAAAGCTTCGTCGCGCGGTCCTGCCGCTTAACCTGCTCGAACAGTTCAGGCGTCGAATCAATGAAGCGCGTCGTGTAGGTGTTTCCGACAAAGCTCGGATGGCTGATAATGGCTTCTAGAAAGGTGAGGTTGGTCGCCACGCCGCGAATACGGAATTCGCGCAGCGCACGATGCATACGCGCGATGGCTTCGTTCGGCTGCGGAGCCCAGGCGGTGACCTTGACCAGCAACGGATCGTAATAACGGGTGATAATCGCGCCCGAATAGGACGTGCCACCGTCCAGACGAATGCCGAAACCCGACGCCGAACGGTAAGCGGTGATGCGACCGTAGTCAGGAATGAAATTGTGTTCCGGGTCTTCCGTCGTGATCCGGCACTGAAGCGCATGACCGTTGAGACGGATGTCCTTTTGCGCCGGCACACCTGACTCGGGTGTGCCGATGGTTTCGCCTTCAAGAATGTGGATCTGCGCCTTGACGATATCGATGCCGGTGACGACTTCGGTCACCGTGTGCTCGACCTGGATGCGTGGATTGACCTCGATGAAGTAGAACTTGCCTGTGTCTGCATCCATCAGGTATTCGACCGTACCGGCACCGACATAGTTTGTGGCACCAGCGATCTTTAGCGAATAATTTGCCAGTTCCTGACGGCGTTCGTCTGAAAGATAAGGCGCTGGTGCACGCTCGACCACCTTCTGGTTCCTGCGCTGGATGGAGCAGTCACGCTCAAACAGATGCACGACATTGCCATGCGTATCGCCCAGAATCTGGCTTTCGACGTGGCGCGCGCGCTCGAGAAGTTTTTCCAGATAGACTTCGTCCTTGCCGAATGCCGCTTTCGCTTCACGCTTGGCTTCGGTCACTTCGCGGGCAAGGTCCTCCTTTTTTCTGATAGCACGCATGCCGCGACCACCGCCGCCCCAGGAGGCTTTGAGCATGACCGGGTAACCAATCTCCTCGGCCATCCGCTCCACTTCTGTCATGTCATCCGGCAGAGGTTCGGTTGCCGGAACAACGGGTACACCGACGGAAATCGCCAGATTACGCGCGGCAACCTTGTTGCCAAGACGGCGCATCGTATCTGCGGTTGGTCCGATGAAGATCAGACCGGCCTCATTACAGGCCTCAACGAACTCCGGGCTTTCGGACAGTAGGCCGTAACCGGGATGGATGGCGTCAGCGCCCGAAAGCTTGGCTACCCGGATGACTTCCTCGATCGACAGATAGCTTTCGATCGGTCCCATGTCCTTGGCCAGATGTGGGCCACGGCCGACCTGGTAACTTTCATCCGCCTTAAACCGATGCAGCGAAAGCTTGTCCTCTTCTGCCCAGATAGCGACCGTTTTGATGCCCAGTTCGTTGGCAGCACGGAATACGCGGATCGCAATCTCTGAACGATTGGCGACAAGGATTTTCGATATTTTCAAGACGGCCTCCCAAACTCGCAAGCAAATGTATTTGCTGCATCGCGAAATTAAGCAGTAATTGTCACGGTTGGAAAGGGCGTTTTTATCTTTGTTCGTACGGATCGTGTGTCGAGAGAAATTTACGAGATAATGCCGTGTCGAAGTGCAAGCGCTACCACATGCTGGCGATTTTTAGCCTCGAGCTTGCGCTGTATGCCGTTTATGTACCAATCGGATGTGTGGCTGGAAATCGACAGGATTTTACCGATTTCGGGGGATGTCTTTCCCTGCGCAAGCAGCATCAACACATCCAGCTCACGACGGGTAAATTGCGTGATAGACGGATCGGGAATGGAGAGGAGGTCGTTGGATTGCCCCGCAAATTCCAGCAGGCGCCAGAATACAACACGCATGGCCGTGTCGATGATGAACAGTTCTGAATGGGAAAACAGTCGCCCTTCACCCAAGATGAAGGAGCCGCCAAGCAAGCCGTTGCGTCCATGAACCGGAAAAGCATAGGCTTCTCGCAGACCAAACCGGGCGGCATCCTGGAACAGTTTGGCGGCCCGTTTTCGTTGCGTTGCCTGCGGCAAAAGGCCGACCACATCACGACATCGGAACGGCTGGTTCAAGAGCCCGAAAGACCGCTTGACCGGATCGATACTGCCGTATTTCCTTTCCTGATAAACCTCCCGCCAACCCGCCGGCAGATGATCTGCCAAAACATTACCCGTCAGCGTCAGATCCTCTGAATCGCGGCGCACGACCCTGTAATATTCGTAGCCCAGACTGCGGATGAGGTCGTGAAAAATGGAGAGGAGCCGGTGCTGTGACTTTGCTTCGCTGCACACCGTCAAAAATTGAAAAACATCGTGCATTGAAGTGGATACCCTGAAATAAATAAAACAACCTTGAACGGTTTGAAGGCGCCGTGTTTCGGACAATTCCCCAACGAGACGTTGTCCCCAATATGGTTAGCAATATTTAAAGCCAAAATGCCATTTCTTGCATTGTGGCCGCGATTTCTCCGCAGTCAACCGAAACGACACACAATGCTCGCGTTTAAGGGGTGCATAGCCCTTCCTTGCTACTAAAGTCTCGATTCGGGCACCGGTTTTCGACGCGGCAATGGTTCTACCGATCGCTTCGTCGTCGGACATATGAGCAGCCTCTCCTGACCGCATGATGTGAGACACTATTTGAGGCGCTTCTAGGTTTGTCGTGGCCGTTAAGCGCCCATTCATGTAGAAAAAGCCATAAACAATCACTTGAACATCTGCGTCGTTCAATAAAACGATACGGAGTTTTGCGCTTCATAAAACAGCGCTACACGATGGATACGAAGACAGGATTTGAGAATTGACACTGTTTCAGGTTTATACTCGCGCCCTGCGATACCTCTCCGACAACAAGCTGCGTGTCGCCGTTGTCGTCATCGCCAACGTTATCCTCGCTGCGATCACCATCGCAGAACCTATTTTGTTCGGGCGCATCATCGATGCGATCTCGTCTGGTTCTGATGCAACCAATATCTTGATCCTGTGGGCCGCCTTCGGTGTGTTCAACACTATCGCCTACGTTGCCGTCGCACGTGAGGCTGATCGCCTGGCCCACGGACGTCGTGCTTCGCTTCTGACAGAAGCGTTTGGCCGCATCATTTCCATGCCGCTATCCTGGCACCATCTGCGGGGCACATCCAATGCGCTGCATACGCTCCTTCGCGCCAGCGAAACACTGTTCGGTCTGTGGCTTGAATTCATGCGGACCCATCTGGCGACTTTCGTGGCCCTGGCTTTGCTCATTCCAACCGCGATTTCCATGGACCTTCGCCTGAGCTGCGTTTTGATCGCACTGGGTACCGTCTACTGGTTCATCGGCAAGTGGGTCATGGAGCGTACCAAGGAAGGTCAGGCCTCCGTCGAGGAGCACTACCATTCCGTGTTCGCACACGTTAGCGATTCCATCAGCAATGTGTCGGTGCTGCATAGCTACAACCGCATCGAAGCAGAGACCAAGGCATTGAAGTCGTTCACCGAACGTCTTCTCAGCGCCCAGTACCCCGTGCTTGACTGGTGGGCATTTGCCAGTGCGTTGAACCGCACGGCATCGACCCTATCCATGATGATCATTCTCATCATCGGTACTATCCTCGTGAAGAACGGCGAACTCAGGGTCGGTGACGTCATTGCCTTTATCGGCTTTGCCAACCTCCTTATTGGTCGTCTCGATCAGATGCGCGCCTTCGCCACACAGATTTTCGAAGCGCGCGCCAAGCTTGTCGATTTCTTCAAGCTGGAAGATTCCGTGCAGGAACGGGAAGAGCCAAGCGGTGCGATCGAACTCGGTCAGGTTTCCGGCAAGGTTGAATTCCGCAACGTCGATTTCGGCTTTGCGAACACCAAGCAGGGCGTCCACGATGTTTCCTTCACCGCCAATGCGGGTGAAACGATCGCTATCGTCGGTCCGACGGGCGCTGGCAAGACCACGCTCATCAACTTGCTGCAGCGGGTCTATGATCCCAATAACGGTCAGATTCTCGTTGACGGCACGGATATCTCGACGGTTACCCGTCAGTCTCTGCGCAACTCCATTGCCACGGTGTTCCAGGACGCTGGTCTGTTGAACCGCTCCATTCGTGACAATATTCGCCTGGGACGTGATACCGCGACCGACGACGAGATCACGCAAGCTGCGGCTGCGGCTGCCGCCACCGATTTTATCGACAGCAGGGCGAGCGGTTACATGACGCAGGTCGGGGAGCGCGGCAACCGCCTGTCGGGCGGCGAACGCCAGCGTATCGCCATCGCCCGCGCCGTGTTGAAGAACGCACCTATCCTCGTTCTCGATGAGGCGACCAGCGCGCTCGACGTGGAAACCGAGGCACGCGTGAAGGACGCCGTCGATGCTCTGCGCAAAAACAGAACAACCTTCATTATTGCCCACCGCCTGTCGACCGTGCGTGACGCCGATCTTGTGCTGTTCATGGACAACGGTCGCATCGTTGAAAAGGGTACGTTCGACGAGCTGAGCATGCGTGGCGGTCGCTTTTCCTCGCTGCTGCGCGCCAGTGGTCTGCTCAACGACGACGAAAAGACAGGTGCGCCCGTGTTGTCATTGCCTGCGAAGTCAGCCTGATAGGCGCTTTCCGGCCATAGGACCGTTAGACAAAAAAGAGCCCACGATGTTCAGCGCATCCTGGGCTCTTTTTACGTATGAGGGCGGCGCACCGGAGCGAGCCTTGCCGAATTTCCTCAGCCGTTCTGTGTCAGCGGCGAAATCAGCACTTCCACTCGACGGTTCTGGGCGCGGCCATCTGCCGATGCGTTGGAGGCAATCGGCTGCGATGGGCCAAAGCCCATGGTGGAAATACGGCGCTGGTCGACACCGCCGCGATCGCCGAGATAATTGGCGACAGAAGCGGCGCGACGCTCGGACAGGCCTTGATTGTGCGCAAGGCTACCGGTGGAATCGGTGTGGCCGTTAATGTCGATATAGGTCTTGTTGAACTTGTTCAGAACGATCGCTACGGAGTTCAGCGTCGGATAGAATGGCGGAATGACCTGATCCTGATCCGTCGCGAAGGTGACGTTTGAGGGCATGTTCAGAACGATGCTGTCGCCACGACGGGTCACGGAAACGCCCGTTCCCTGAAGCTGCTGACGAAGTTCGGATTCCTGATTGTCCATGTATCCACCGATGGCGCCACCGGCCAGCGCGCCGATACCGGCACCGATCAGGGCATTGCGACCCTTGTTGCCGCCACCGATGGCCAGGCCGCCGACAGCACCTGCAAGGGCGCCGATACCAGCGCCGCCCGCCATATTCGAAACTTTCTGCTCACCCGTGTAAGGGTCGGTTGTGGTGCAGGCAGAGAGGTAGGTTGCGGCAAGCGCAAGAACGATAAACTTCTTGATCATGAATTCCAGTGCTCCGTGAGTTCACGTTAGGTAAGATAGATGAATTTCGGCATTTTCAGGGTCGAAACTCACTCTGCCGCATCCTTTTGGCCGAAACGTTTCTCGATGTAGTCGATGACGAGGGCCTCGAAATCCTTGGCGATATCAGGACCACGGAGCGTCAGCGCTTTTTCGCCATCGATGAAAACGGGAGCGGCTGGGTTTTCGCCGGTGCCTGGAAGTGAAATGCCGATATCAGCATGCTTGCTTTCACCGGGGCCATTAACGATGCAGCCCATGACCGCAACGTTGAGCGCCTCGACACCCGGATATTTGTCGCGCCAGACCGGCATGTTCTTGCGCAGGTCGTTTTGAATGTTTTGCGCCAGTTCCTGAAACACGGTGGAGGTCGTGCGTCCGCAGCCGGGACAGGCCGCAACGACGGGAACGAACTGGCGGAAACCCATAACCTGAAGAATTTCCTGAGCAACCTGCACTTCGCGCGTGCGGTCGCCGTTCGGCTCGGGGGTCAAAGACACGCGGATGGTATCGCCGATGCCGTGTTGCAACACGTAGCCCATGGCCGCGGAGGAGGCGACGATGCCTTTAGAGCCCATGCCGGCTTCTGTGAGGCCCAAATGCAGCGCGTGGTCGGAGCGTTCAGACAGCATGGAATAGACTGCAATCAGGTCCTGCACTTGACTGACCTTGGCGGACAGTATGATGCGATTGCGCGGCAGGCCAATCTCTTCGGCCAGCTCTGCGGAAATCAATGCCGACTGGACGATGGCTTCGCGCGTGACCTGACGGGCCGACAGCGGAAAGCCCTGATCCTTGTTCTTGTCCATAAGGGTCGTCAGCAATTCCTGATCGAGCGAACCCCAGTTGACGCCGATACGCACCGGCTTGTCATACCGGATCGCCATTTCGACGATGTCGCCGAACTGCTTGTCCTTCTTGTCCTTGAAGCCGACATTGCCGGGATTGATGCGATATTTCGCCAGTGCTTCGGCGCAGGCGGGGTGATCGGCCAGCAGCTTGTGGCCGATATAGTGGAAATCCCCCACCAGCGGCACATCGAGGCCGAGGCGCATCAGGCGATCCCGGATTTTCGGAACAGCAGCTGCGCTTTCATCGCGGTCCACGGTGATGCGGACGATTTCGGAACCGGCGCGAAACAGGGCTGCCACCTGCTGCACCGTGGCGTCGATATCGGCTGTATCGGTGTTGGTCATGGACTGCACCACGACCGGCGCCCCGCCACCCACGATCACACCACCAACATCGACAGCAACCGAGGACCGGCGCGGCTTGGGATCGTAGTCGGCGTGTGACGTCATGATTTTCTCTGATAATTGCGGTAAATCTGATCATTCAGGTGGAACACGGCGAGCGCCTTGTCAACATCGAAGCGATCAACTCCACTTTTACCGCAATCATGGCGAAATTCGAGACCTTGCCGGTGCGCGCATATCAACTTTGCGAAATTGGACGGTCAGTGGCCGCTCGCACCATCCGCATGACGTGCAAGCTTGGCCAGTAGAAAAACGACCACGTGCAAAAGCGGCAGACCGATGAACACGGCTGCAAGCCCGGTATGCTCGGCGATGAAGCCGATGGCCGATGGCGCGACCAGAATGCCGGAATATCCCATGGTGGTTACGACCGACAGGGCGATGCCCGGTGCCATGCCCGGCATGTTGCCGGCCGCCGAAAAGGCAATCGGCACCATGTTGGAAATGCCGATTCCGGCAATCGCAAAGCCGGCAATCGCGATGAAGGCATTGGGTGCGAAACCGGCAATCAAGAGACCGACGATCGATATGGCGGAACAAAATTGCAAAGTGCGGACGGCTCCGAAGCGATCACGCACCAGATCCCCTGCAAAGCGCATGATGGCCATGGTCAGCGAGAAGGCTGCAAATCCGAAGCCGGAAAGGGTGACGGAGGCGCTGAGTTCATTGCGGAGATAAAGCGCGCCCCAATCGAGAATGGCACCTTCCGGGATCATCGAAAACAGCGCCATGATGCCGATGATCCACGGCAGCGGGGTCATGGGTAGTCCACCCTTGGGGCGTTCTTCTTCCGGGTGAGGGCGATCGATTTGTACCCGTAGCCAAGCGACGGCCAGCATGGCGGCTGCAATGATCGTCAGCGTTATGGCATGTCCGTAGATGCCAATTTTGGTGATCAGCAAACCGCCGAGGCCAGCACCGAGAAGGCCGCCCAGACTCCAGAATGCGTGACACGACGACATGATCGCTCGGCGCATGCTGCGTTCCACCACGACTGCATTGGCATTCATGGCAACATCCATGGCTCCCGTCAGCCCGCCGAAGATAAAGACGGCGATGACAGCCGCCCATAATGGATTCGCCATGGTGATCAACAGCAGCGTCGGCACCATGATCAGCGCGACCGTCAGCGTGACGGTTCGTGAACCTAGACGGCCGATCTGAGAGCCCGCAATGGGCATAAAGGACAGAGACCCGAGGCCGTAGGCCAGGATGACGAGGCCCAGAGTACTTTCGCTCAGCGAAAAACGCTTGGCGAATTCAGGGATCATCGGAGCCCAGGATCCCATCATGAAACCGTTCATCAGAAACAGCAGGGATACGCCGAGGCGTGTTCTCGTCATATAGGGGGTACGTGCGGTCATGGGCGTTTGCGTGGCAGTGCCGGTCATCGGGACTGGTCCTTCGGTGCATGCGTGTGAGATGAGGTGCCGGACGACGATCCAGCCTGATGAATGTTGACTCCCGTCCCAGCGAGAGCGCCGACCATGGTGAGATCGGCATCCTTCTCAAGAACGAGGGTAAGCGTCGAAGACAGTGGGGAAACATGGAAAGCCGAGGGTACCCCCAGCTTCTCGGAGGTTATGGCGGCAAGTGTCCTTGTGCTGGCTTCACAGGCAAGCCGCTTGAAGGTGGCATCCTCATAGATTTCGGCACAAAGTCCATCCACTGTCAGACCGCAGACGCCGACGATGCAGAGATCGGGCCGCATCTGTTCCAACTGCCGTATGGCCGTCGCATCGATGGCCGCGCCGATGGCAGGATTGACCCGGCCACCGATCAGAATGAGATCGATGTCCGTATTTCCTTCAAGTTCGGCCGCGATGACCGGCGTGCTGGTGATCACGGTAAGCTTCAAACCCACCCCAAGATTTTTAGCAATAGCCAGATTGGTGGAGCCCGCATCGATAAAAACGGTCATCCCGTCCTGTAAGAGGCGAGCCGCAGTTCGGCCCAACGTCGCCTTGCGATCCGGCATTTCCGTCATGCGGGTTTTCAATGGGACGGTTGTTCTGGTCGCCAAAAGCGCGCCGCCGTAAACGCGCGTGCATTCTCCGCGAGCCGCCATCTCGCGCAGATCGCGCCTGACCGTATCTTCCGAGACGTCGAACGTCTGCGCCAGTTCCTGCGCCAGCACCCGGCCGTGCTGTTGTAACTGGGCGTAGATCAGCGCTTGTCGTTCGCTCACAAAATGGTCTGGCTTGTTCATTCGGAATCATTCGGCTAAATCGTGCATAAACATGCATATGATGATCAAGGTCATCGATCAAGCGATTTTTGGCGAGCGTTTTTAAAAACAGGAGCTGACTGGTCTGGCGATGGCAGTCAGTTTTTGCGCTCGGCAACGAACCGAGCGGTCTCGATCAGAATATCCGCGCGTTTGCCATAGGGGGAGAGCAGATCCGAGGCTTCTGACACCAGTTCACGCAGGCGGCTTCGACCCCAGTCCGATCCGCGCAGGGCAACCAATGTTCCCTTTCCGCGGGCAGCATCCTTGCCGGTCGCCTTGCCCATGGTGGCGGCGTCTGAGGTGAGATCGAGGAGATCGTCGGCCAGTTGGAAAGCAAGGCCGATCTTTTCGCCGTAGCTGCGCAGGCGCGTTCGCTCGGTCGGATCACTTCCGGCGATGATCGCACCGGCTTCGCAGGCAAAACGGATCAGGGCACCGGTTTTCATCGCCTGCAATGTAATCACGCCATCCTCGTCGGGGGCTTGGCTCTCGGCGGCCAGATCGAGTGCCTGTCCGCCCGCCATGCCGCCGATACCCGCTGCTTTCGCCAATGCGAGGACGAGTGTGGCTCTGCGATCGTCGGGTAGGGTGGTGTCCGGTGACGCGATAATATCGAAGGCGAGCGTCAGCAGGCTATCGCCCGCCAGAATAGCCGTCGCCTCATCGAATTTCCTGTGAACCGTCGGTTGGCCGCGCCGCAGATCATCATTGTCCATGGCAGGAAGATCATCGTGCACCAGCGAATAACAGTGCAGGCATTCCAGCGCTGCGCCGACATGCAATGCGGCGGTGGGGTCACCACCCAAAAGAGCTGCCGTTTCGATAACCAGAAACGGCCGCAACCGCTTGCCGCCGTTCAAGACGCCATGGCGCATGGCGTTTAGAAGGTTTTCCGGGCGGGTGATCTCGTCGGTGCGTGGTCTGCTGGATAGCAGCTCGCCGAGCAAGGCTTCGGTTCTTGCCGCATTGTCGCGCAGCCTGGTCTCGAATGTCATCTTGCCTGTTTCCTTACCATGTCAGGTGACGGTTGGCTCTTTCGCATGGGGAAAAAAGGCTGGCAATCGTTTTTGTCATCTGGATGTGGAACTTCGTTATCGACAGTAGCCTTGATGGTGTATGCGGAATATGAAAGGTTTCAATGGGTAGCGAAGTGGGGGCAAAGTTTTTGAGCAGCACGCCGGACAGCGAGACGGATCACGAAACGCTTGTCGAGAGCGGGAGAAAACCTGATGTGGATGTGCGAAGCCTCGTGAAACGGATCCTCCTCTTCATTCTCGTCCTGCTGGCTTTGCCCTACCTGCTCATTGCGCTCTATGCCCTGCCTTTCATGCGTCCGGTTTCGACGCTGATGCTGGCCGATCTGGTGACGTTTCAGGGCTATGATCGACGCTGGGTGTCGCTCGACGAGATTTCGCCACGGCTCGTGCAATCGGTGATGATGTCCGAGGATGGGCAATTCTGTTCCCACGGCGGAGTAGACTGGAACCAGATGCAGACGGTGGTCAACAGCGCATTGGAAGGTGAAGCCACGCGTGGTGCGAGCACCATCCCCATGCAGACGTCAAAAAACCTGTTTCTATGGAATGGCCGGTCCTTTGTGCGCAAGGGACTGGAACTGCCACTCGCCGTCGTGTCCGACTTCGTCTGGTCAAAGAAGCGAATGATGGAAATCTATCTCAACATCGCCGAATGGGGCCCTGGCATTTACGGCATCGAAGCGGCGTCGCAATATCACTTCAAGGTCTCCGCCTCGAAGCTCAGCTCGCGACAGGCGGCCCTTCTGGCGGTGGCGCTGCCCAATCCGATCGATCGCGTTGCCGGTAAACCAGGTCGTGGCATGCAGCGTCTTGCCGGGCTTATCGAGAGACGAGCCCGCGGATCAGGCGCTTATGTCGGCTGCGTGCTGGACTAGGAATTTCAGCCCTTGGTGAAGATGTAGTCGGTTTCCTGACGAAGCGTCTCGCCGGGGCGCAGGATTGCCTTCGGGAAACCATCGTGATTGATCGCATCCGGCCATATCTGGGTTTCGAGGCAAAGGCCTGCGAAAGGTCCATAGTGACGGCCCTCCAAGCCCGGAGCGCCCGTGTTCAACTTGAAAGCCGAGTAAAATTGCACGCCGGGCTCGGTCGTGTGGACTTCCAACGATACTTTCGAGGCTGGTGCCGTAACGCGCGCGACCCTTCGCTTGGCGACGCGCTCTGATGACAGACAGAAATTGTGATCGTAGGTCACCTGCTCGCCGTTCTCTTCCCGCGCGACGGGAACGGGACGGCGCAGATCGAACACGGTGCCGTCAACGGCACGGATTTCGCCGGTCGGGATTTGCCGCGCATCGGTCGGTAGATAGTGATCGGCGGCGATTTCGATTTCGTGGCCAAGCGTGTTTTGCGCGCCATCGAGATTGAAATAGGAATGCTGGCAGATGTTGGCGATGGTGGGCTTGTCGGTTGTTGTCTCATACACAACAGACAGCACACCACCTTCCCGGATCGTGTAGGTCGCGGTCACGGTACAATTGCCCGGATAACCGGCGCGACCATCGGGATCGACGATCTGCAGAACCACGTGGTCGGGGCCGTGTTCCACCAGCAGCCAGTTGCGCTTGCCGATGTTGTCGCTGCCACCGTGTAGATGGGTGACACCTTTTTCGTTCAGATCGAGCTGATAGGTCTTTCCATCGATATTGAACTTGCCGCTATCGATGCGGTTGGCATTGCGGCCCGGCGTCGCGCCGAAATAGGAGGAGTATTTCGGGTAGTCATCGAAATTGTCGAAGCCCAGAACGAGTGGTGGCTCGTGGCCATCAAGGCGCAAATCCTGGATAACAGCACCCCAGGTCATGACATGGGCCGTCAGTCCGTCTGCGGAAATGGTGACACGCTCGACCTTTTCGCCCGATGCCGTCAGTCCGAAATTTTCCCGTGTTGCACCATCGTTCATCGTCTTCATTCTCCCAATCGACACATGTGGGCCGGACGTTGCTTTATTTTACGGCCTCACGCAATTGCAGAATTTTCACTCTCCGGTCTGGTTCTGGCCTTTTCCGATCTCTTCCAGATCATATGGTGTCGTCTGGTAAATCTCGTTGATCCAGTTGCCAACAAACAGATGGGCGTGGCTGCGCCAGCGGTTGAGCGGCGTCAGACCGGGGTCGTTGTGCGGAAAATAATCATGCGGCACCTTGATCGGCACGCCAGCGTCGACATCGCGAAAATATTCATCGGCGAGCGATGTGGAATCGTACTCGACATGATTGAACATATAGAGCCGCTTGCCTTTCTTTTCGTGCACCAGGCAAACGCCCATCTCCTCGGATTCCATCAGGATTTCAAGGTCGGGGTGCTTTTCGATGTCGGCGCGGCGGACTTCCGTCCATCGCGAAACCGGCACCTGAAAATCATCCGAGAAGCCATTGAGATAGATGGAGGCAGGGCTCAAATTGCGGTGGCGGTAGACGCCGAACGCCTTTTCCTTCAGCGCGTGCTTCGGCACATCATGGAAATGGTAGATGGCCGCCATCGCGCCCCAGCAGACATTCAGCGTCGAATGGACATTCGTCTCCGTCCATTCGAAAATCTTCCGCATCTCATCCCAATAGGTCACATCCTCATAGGTGAGTTTTTCCACGGGCGCGCCGGTGATGATGAAGCCGTCGAACTTGCGGTGACGCACCTCTTCCCAGGTCTCATAAAAGGATAGCAGATGCTCTTCCGGCGTGTTCTTGGCACGGTGGCCGCCGATACGAACCAAAGAGAGCTCCACCTGAAGCGGAGACGCGCCCACCAGTCTCGCCATCTGGATCTCGGTCTTGATCTTGTTCGGCATGAGATTGAGAAGCCCGATCTGGAGCGGGCGAATATCCTGCCGGATGGCCGCCGTTTCTGTCAGTACCCGCACACCCTCATGTATCAGGGTTTCGAACGCAGGCAGCGTATCGGGAATTTTTATCGGCATGTCGAACTCACTTCCGTGGTGGCGAGGGCCATAAACACAAAAAACCGGCAACGAAATCGCAGCCGGTCCTCGGAAATGAGATGTTTCCTCGACCATTTAGCGACTTCTTTAAAGTGGCTGCAAGCCGGTCGGCAAATCACCACTGGCAGGTGTCATAATCCTCTCGCTCAAGAAAATCAATATCACCGCTTTCCAAGGCGTTTCTGCCTTTCCATCCAACACCGTTCCGGGCTATGGCAAGGCATGACGACCAGCCACTTCACCATTTTGCTCGGCGGCAACATCACCGTTACAGATCGCTTGCAAAAGGCGGTGGCGGATACGCGCGTGATTGCCGCAGACAGCGGCATGCGTCACGCGCAACCGTTGGGGCTTACCCCTGAGCTTTGGGTCGGCGACTTCGATTCGTCCGACACGGCGCTGCAAGAGGGTTGGCCCGATGTCGAGAAACAACCGTTTCCGGCTGCAAAGGGCGTAACAGACGGCGAGATAGCGGTTTCCGAAGCCCTGTCCCGGGGTGCGCAGCGATTGACACTGGTCGGAGCATTGGCGGGTGAGCGGTCGGACCACGCGCTGTTTCATCTGCTTTATGCGGTTTCGCTGGCAGAGCGCGGATTCGAGGTGGTGCTGACATCGGGCGAAGAAGAGGCTTATCCTCTGATGGAAGGCACTCTGGCGCTCGATCTTCCCTCCAGTTCCCTGTTTTCCGTTGCCGGTTTTACCGCGCTGGAAGGCCTCGATATCGAAAATGCACGCTATCCCCTAGAAAACTTCGCGCTTGCTTTCGGCTCGTCGCGCACTATTTCCAACGTGGCGGAAGGGCCTTTGCGCCTCCGCCTCAAAAGCGGCAAAGCCATCGTGCTTGCCCGTCCTTATGACCTGACCGGAGCCTGATACCTTGGCACCCCCCATTCTGAAACTCGACGATATCATGCTGAAATTCGGCGCTACCCCGCTGCTTGACGGTGCAAACCTGCAAGTCGAGCCGGGCGATCGCATCTGCCTCGTCGGCCGCAACGGTTCGGGCAAATCCACGCTGATGAAAATCGCTGCCGGTCTGGTCGAGGCGCAATCAGGTGAGATTTTCAAACACCCTTCCGCCACCATTCGCTATCTGGATCAGGCGCCGGATTTTCCCGGTTACGAGACAGTGCAGGCCTATGCCGAAGCGGGTCTGGGACCGGGCGATGATGCCTATCGCGTCACCTATCTGCTGGAACATCTGGGCCTGACGGGACAGGAGCATCCGTCCAGCCTTTCGGGTGGAGAAGCGCGCCGCGCCGCACTCGTGCGCGTCATGGCACCTGAGCCTGATATCCTGATGCTGGACGAGCCCACCAACCATCTCGACCTGCCAACCATCGAATGGCTGGAAAGTGAATTGCAGCAGACACGCAGCGCGCTTGTGCTGATTTCGCATGACCGTCGTTTTCTCGAAAAAGTCTCAACCGCCACTGTCTGGTTGGACCGCGGGCAGGCGCGTCGTCTTAGCCGCGGCTTTGCGCATTTCGAGGAATGGCGCGACAAGGTGCTGGAAGAAGAAGAGCTGGAACAGCACAAGCTCGGCAAGGCCATCGAGCGTGAAGAGCACTGGATGCGCTATGGCGTGACCGCCCGCCGCAAGCGCAACATGCGCCGTGTGGGCGAACTTCAGGCGATGCGTGCCGATTATCGCGGCCATAAGGGACCGCAGGGTTCAGTGCAGGCAACGGCGGCGGAGGGGCGTGAATCCGGCAAACTGGTGATCGAGGCTCATGCCATCACCAAATCCTATGGTGAGCGAGACATCGTTACGCCATTTTCCCTGCGTGTCCATCGCGGCGATTGCATCGGTTTTGTCGGACCCAATGGTGCTGGCAAGACCACGCTGTTGAAGATGCTGACGGGCCAGTTGAAGCCCGACACGGGTAAAGTCAAACTCGGCACCAATCTGGAAATCGCCACGCTGGACCAGAAGCGTGAGGATCTCGACCCCAACGATACGCTGGCGCAATATCTGACCGATGGCCGTGGTGAAAACCTTCTCGTCAATGGCGAGCTGAAACATGTCACCGGCTATATGAAGGACTTTCTGTTTGCGCCCGAACAGGCCCGCACGCCGATCCGCAATCTCTCGGGTGGGGAACGCGCGCGTCTCATGCTGGCACGCATTCTGGCCAAGCCCACCAACCTTCTGATCCTCGACGAACCGACCAACGATCTGGATATCGAAACGCTCGATCTGTTGCAGGAAATCGTCGCGAGCTTTTCAGGCACCGTCATTCTCGTCAGCCACGATCGCGACTTTCTTGACCGGACCGTGACCTCGACGATCGCGCCTGCCAATCCGGATGCGCCGGATGGCCGCTGGATCGAATATGCCGGCGGTTATTCGGATATGATGGCGCAGCGCAAGGGCGCGTCGGACGAGAAGAAAAAAGCCGAAAAACAGGAGAAGGCGAAGTCTGCATCCAACACAGCGTCCGACCCTGCCAAGGCGAAGGGAAAGCTCTCCTTCAAGCAGAAATTCGCACTCGAAAATCTGCCGAAGGAAATGGAGAAGACCCAACTCGAAATCGCTGAGCGCGAACAACGCATGGCCGACCCCAATCTGTTCGCCAAGGACCCGGCTATCTTCAACACACTTGCGACTGAAATGTCGAAGCTTCGCGAAAAACTCGAGGCCATGGAAGAAGAGTGGCTCGAGCTGGAAATGCTGCGCGAGGAGCTGGGAAACTAAAGCCGTTGGCGTCGACGCCATCTTGCTAATTCACCGATCACCGACTACACATTTGCTCAGATCTAACGGGGTGCTTTGTTCTTTCAAGGACAGGGCTGAGAGGCGTTGCCAACCCGAAGAACCTGATCCGGTTAAGACCGGCGGAGGGATTAGACGGCTTCCATCCAGACGCCTGTTCCCCGTTGCCCATGTCGAGGAGGTGCTGTTGATGTATCGTCGTTTATTCCTGCATTCGCTGATTGCCACGTCTTTGTTGTTGCCAGCCATTGCTGTCGCGCAGGATAAGAAGACGCTGACGGTTTACACCTATGAGAGTTTCGTTTCCGAATGGGGCCCAGGCCCCAAGGTCAAGGCTGCCTTTGAGGAAACCTGCAATTGCACCGTCAACTTCGTTGGCGTCGCAGATGGTGTGGCGCTTCTCAACAGGTTGAAGCTTGAGGGTGCGAGCTCCAAAGCCGATGTCGTCGTCGGGCTTGATACGAACCTGATCGCCGAGGCCAAGCAGACCGGACTTTTCGAGCCATCGGGTATCGATGCTTCGGCTGCCAAGGTGCCGGGCGGTTTTACCGATGATGTCTTCGTGCCCTATGATTATGGCCACTTCGCTGTCGTCTACGACACGCAGGTGCTGAAAAATCCGCCGAAAAGCATGAGGGATCTGGTCGAGGGCGACCCTTCGCAAAAGATCGTCATTCAGGACCCGCGCACGTCTACGCCCGGTCTTGGCCTGCTGCTCTGGGTAAAATCGATCTATGGCGACAAGGCACCCGAAGCGTGGGCCAAACTGAAGAACCGCGTGCTGACCGTCACCCCCGGATGGTCGGAATCCTACGGTCTCTTTACCAAGGGCGAAGTACCGATGGTGTTGTCCTACACCACCTCGCCCGCCTATCACATGGTCTCGGAAAAGACGGATCGTTATCAGGCAGCCAGTTTCGAAGAAGGGCATTATATCCAGATTGAAGTGGCTGGTATCTTGAAGAACGCGCCGGAACAGGCGCTGGCAAAGCAGTTTCTGGCCTTTATGCTGACCACGGGGTTTCAGGATGCCATCCCTGAAAACAACTGGATGAGGCCGGTCGCGGCTACTTCCGCGCCGTTGCCGGAGGCCTTCTCCAAATTGGTCCAGCCCTCGAAGACGTTTCTGATGTCTTCCGAAGAGGTGGCGAAGAACCGCAAGGCCTGGATCGATGAATGGCTTACGGCCATGAGCGTGAAGTAAGGCGGATCGCCGAGCATCATGATCGAGCGCCGCGACAGTCTAGGATTTATCGTCAGTGGAACGGTGGCATTTGCCGCCATTCTTCTGTTCATCTGTCTTGCTGTTACGGCTCTATTGTCCTTCGACACCGGCGCGGCGACGACTGAATTGTTCGATGCCTATACGCTGCGCATTCTGCGCTTCACGCTCTGGCAGGCGACACTTTCGACGGTTCTGTCCCTCGTGCTTGGCTTGCCCGTTGCGCTTGCGCTTGCCCGGCAGAGAGATTTTCCCGGCCGTATCTGCATCATTCGCCTGATGGCCGTGCCAATGGGCCTGCCGGTGATCGTCGGTGCGCTGGGGCTTATAGCGATCTGGGGCAGGCAAGGTGTTTTCAATACGCTTCTCATGTCGGCGGGCGCGGCGCAGCCGTTTAGCATCTATGGCTTGTCTGGCATTCTCATTGCCCATGTGTTTTTCAATCTGCCGCTGGCGGTGCGGTTCTTTCTGGCTGGGCTGGAGCGGGTACCATCGGAATATTGGCGCATGAGCGCTAGCCTCGGTCTTGGGCCTGTCTCGACGTTTCGTTTCATCGAATGGCCCGCCGTTTCAAGACTGCTTCCCGGGGTGGCGGGACTGATCTTCATGCTGTGCGCCACGAGTTTTACGCTGGTGCTTCTGCTGGGTGGCGGACCTGCGGCGACGACGATCGAAGTGGCGATCTATCAGGCACTGCGCTTCGACTTCGATCCGCCGCGTGCTATTGCACTGTCGCTGATGCAGATCGGCATGACGGGTGTTCTGCTGGCGTTGCTGTCCTTGTTGCCTTCGGCAGACGCAGAGGCAGACAGTTATGGCCGAGGTGTTCGCCGTCTGGATGGAGAAAGGCTCGCAGCTCGCCTTTGGGACGCGGGGACGATCACCCTGGCGATGCTGCTGGTCGGGTTGCCATTGGTAGCCGTCGTTGCATCGGGTCTTTCTGCCGATCTCTGGCGCCTTTTGTCGGCCAACAGCTTTCGGCGTGCAGCGATGACAAGCCTGCTGATCGCGGTTGCCTCTGCCTCGCTTGCCATTCTTGTTTCCATTGCACTCATTCGCGCGCGCCGAGCCATTGCTGTCGACCGACATGCTGGGTACGGAATGAAAGCACTTTTCATAGCCATGGGCAGCGGTTCATCCTTCGTATTGCTGGTGCCGCCGGTAGTGCTGGGGAGTGGTTGGTTTCTGCTGCTGCGGCCTTTTGGCGATGTGGCCATGTTTGCGCCTGTGCTTGTCGCTGTCATCAACATGCTGATGGCGCTCCCCTTCGTCATACGCGTTCTGGAGCCGGCTTTCATAACCCACCAGTCACGCACGGGACGTTTGTCCTCCAGTCTCGGCCTTTCCGGGTTCTCCCGGCTTCGCATCGTGGATTGGCCGATTTTATGGCGACCGGCGGCCATGGCATTTTCGTTTGCCATGGCGCTTTCGATTGGCGACCTGGGTGCCGTTGCCCTGTTCGGCTCCGAAAGCTTCGTGACTTTGCCCTGGCTCGTCTATAGCAATATGGGCAGCTACAGAACCAATGACGCTGCGGGTTATGCCTTTATTCTGGCTGCTATCTGCCTCGCACTTGCAGCAGGCGGTGTCTCGCGACAACCATCGAGAGGCACCGAATGAGCGCGCAAGGGTGGGGTGCCAAGCTCGACAAGGTGACTTTGACGCTCGGCGAGCAGGACTTCGTGCTGGATTGCGGCTTTGCACGCGACAAGATCACCGCTGTCATCGGCGCCTCGGGTTCTGGAAAATCTACGCTTCTCAACCTCGTTGCAGGCTTTGAAACACCGGATGCGGGCCGCGTGCTGATCGATGGTCACGACATGCGCAGGCTTGATCCCTCAAAACGACCCGTCTCTCTGATCTTTCAGGACAATAATCTCTTTGCGCATCTGGATGTTTTCACGAATGTCGGCTTAGGCGTCAGTCCCTCCTTGAGGCTGTCGCGCACCGATAAAGCCAATATTGAGGAGGCATTGAATCGCGTCGGTCTCAATGGTTTTCAACATCGGATGCCATCTACGCTGTCGGGAGGAGAGCGGCAGAGGGCGGCGCTGGCGAGAGCGCTGGTGCGTCAACGCTCCGTCATGTTGCTCGACGAACCCTTCGCTGCGCTCGATCCGGGCTTGCGCGCCGGCATGGCGACATTGCTGAAGCAACTTCATGCAGAGATGCAAAATACCATTCTCCTTGTGACCCACCAGCCTGATGATATTCGCCGTCTCGCCGATGAGGTTGTTTTTCTCTCGAACGGTCGCGTTTTGTTTAAGGGGGCCGCCGATGATTTCTTTGCTGCGACCCATTTGAAAGAGATCGGAACATTTATGTCGGGTTGAGGGGGCGTGGCCGCGTCACAATTTCGACGCGGGTCACTGTCAAGTCTGCAAAATCACATGGACGGTACGCTATTTTTGCACTTGCGAATTTTATGTAACTGCTTGAAAAAACGATGTGAACAATTTCTTACTTGAATACGTTCGTGTGAGGGATCGTTTTCACAGCTTGAGCATTCAAGCGCCCGTGTTCGGCAATATGGTATACTGGTCTGCAGTTAACGGATGATCAGGAACGTTAGGAGCAGACAAGCGTAATGGCGACGTGTGTGAAGGCTCGGAAGGGCCACACCTCCGGTCAGAAACCATGGCAGCGGGGCGCTGCGGCAAGGCGTGGTTTGGCGCTTGTTACCGCTGGCCTCCTCTTGTCTTCTTGCCAGTCGCTTTTTAGTCCCTCCTACCAGTCAACGCTCAAGCCGTCGGACAATCCGCAGACCGTCGAACAGGTGCAAAAGGACGACCCGCGTGCGCAGATGGGTGCACGCGAGCATCCACGTATCGTGGCAAGCTATGGCGGTGAATATCGTGATGACAAGACAGAACGCTTGGTTGCACGCATCACTGGCGCACTGACGGCGGTTTCTGAAAATCCACAGCAGTCCTATCGCATCACCATTCTCAATTCCCCGGCAATCAATGCTTTTGCTCTGCCGGGGGGATATCTTTACGTGACCCGTGGACTTTTGGCGCTCGCGAATGATGCGTCTGAAGTGGCGGCGGTTCTGTCGCACGAAATGGGGCATGTCACTGCCAACCACGGTATCGAACGCCAGCGCCGGGAAGAAGCGGAAGTCATTGCCAGCCGCGTGGTCGCGGAAGTGCTGTCGAGCGATCTGGCCGGAAAACAGGCCTTGGCGCGCGGCAAGCTACGTCTTGCGGCCTTCTCCCGTCAGCAGGAGTTGCAGGCGGACGTGATCGGCGTGCGCATGTTGGGCGAAGCTGGTTACGACCCATTTGCGTCGCCGCGTTTCCTCGATTCGATGGCCGCCTATGCGCGCTTTACGTCCGCAGATCCCGATAGCGATCAAAGCCTCGACTTCCTGTCGAGCCACCCGAACACACCGCAGCGCATCGAGCTTGCGCGTCGCCATGCTCGCGCTTTCGGGCAGGAGGGGCAGGTCGGCGACAAGGGTCGCGACTGGTTCCTGAACGGAATTGATGGTTTGCTCTACGGCGATAGCCCACAAGAAGGTTATGTCCGTGGCAATACCTTTCTCCATGGTAGCCTTGGCATTCGTTTCGATGTGCCGGAGGGCTTCCAGATCGACAATAAGGTCGAGGCCGTCCTGGCCACTGGCCCCGGTGAAATGGCAATCCGTTTCGATGGCGTGGCGGATCCCAAGCAAACGACACTTCCGAATTACCTTACAAGCGGTTGGGTCGCTGGGCTGCTTCCGGAGACGGTAAAGGAAATTGAAATCAATGGACTTCCAGCAGCAACGGCTCGGGCCAGTGCTGACAAATGGGATTTCGATGTGACTGTTATCCGTGTCGGACAGCAAATCTTTCGCTTTTTGACCGCAGTACCGAAGGGCAGTGCTCAACTTGATAGCGTCGCCACTATTTTACGGACCAGCTTCCGCAAAATGACGCCTTCGGAAATTGCGGCTTTGAAGCCGCTGCGTGTCAGGGTCGTGACGACAAAGCCCGGGGATACGGTTGCTACCCTCGCTGCCCGGATGATGGGAACGGACCGGAAGCTGGAACTTTTCCGCGTTCTCAATGCCATGAGCGCGACATCAGTCATTCAGCCTGGTGAACGGGTCAAGATTATAGCTGAATAAAAAACCCGACCTTTGAATTGAAACCCTTGAAACTGACCGTCAGTGTCCAGGGATGCAATTCAAAGGTCGGGTTCTTAAAAAACGCAGTCGAAACCGGTTTAAGCGGCTTCTTCCTGTGCGTCTTCTTCGTCTGCGGTCTTGCCGCGCTTTGGTCCCTTGTTGAGATTGACCTCTACAAGGCGGACCGCCTCTGTTTCGGACATCTTGTTAACGGCAGCAATTTCACGCGCCATGCGATCAAGGGCTGCTTCGTAAAGCTGACGTTCGGAATAGGACTGTTCCGGCTGATTTTCGGCCCGATAGAGATCGCGTACAACTTCAGCGATGGCGATCAGATCGCCGGAATTGATCTTTGCATCGTATTCCTGCGCACGACGCGACCACATCGTCCGCTTGACACGAGCTCTGCCCTGGACAACTTTCAACGCACGCTCGACAAAGTCCTCTTCGGATAGCTTGCGCATGCCGATAGTGACAGCTTTGGCGACCGGAACTTTCAGACGCATCTTGTCTTTTTCGAAATCAATGACGAACAGTTCGAGCTTCATGCCCGCGACTTCCTGCTCTTCAATAGACGAAATGGCACCGACACCATGAGCGGGATAAACGATTTGCTCGCCGATCTTGAAACCGTGACGCGCTGGAGATTTCTTCTGCTGGATAGTCATTCGTTCTAAAAACTCCCTGTTGCATGCACCCGGGGGTCCGGGGTCGGGTCGGTAAGGCCCGGATGAGACGGGGGAAACCGTCAGGTGACTTCGTACTGGTACAGACGTGCGCTCAAAAATAAATCACATTGCAACCGGCAGGTTGACAACACAAACGAACGATATGTCACGGAAACCGCGTGCAAGTGATGAATTGCTTTCGTGGTGTTTTTGGGCACGCAAATGCCACGCTGTGGATCAGTTTTTAAGGTGTACCACAAAAATACGAGGAAATCAATAATTTGCTTCCACCGTGACTATCGAGTCACAATAGGGCCTCTTTGAGCTTAACACGAATTGACCATTTGTGCTTTTTGATTCGCCAGCGAGACCTGTCAGTCGCACTTTCAATCGAATAAAATCCTGATGAAGCACTTAAAGCATTGATTGCCACTTAAACTCTTCATAATTCCGCGCCAATATCCGATTCGAATTTGATGGAAATGACGATTTTTTTCGATTTTCTTTCATAAACCCTCACCCTTTGAGAGGAAAAAGGCAAAATGGGCTACCGGAACAATCCAAAACGCGACAAAACACTCGAAAAAACCAAAAAACTGGCTGAGGTGTCGGGTAAGCCTTTTTTGGATCCGGAGGCGATCTTCGGTCGTGCAAGCACGGATGATATCCAATATTATACCCCAGACATGCTGGCTGCTGCGGCCCTTCATACGTGGAATGAACTGTCGTACTGGAAAAAAGACACGCCATATATTGGCATCTCTCAAGTAGAGGGTGTTACGCCGCGTGATATTTCTGTGACTGTTCTGACCATTATCGGTCGTAACATGCCATTCCTCTACGATTCCGTGATGGGTGAGGTTACCAACAGCTATCGCAGCCTTTATCTGGCCGTTCATCCCATTTTCGTTGCAGATGAGAAGGCTGACGGCGGATATCGGCTCGCGGATTCCGACATCGATGCTCCCCAGGACCATATCAGTCTCATCCAGCTTCACATTGCGCCGGTGACACCGCAGGCAGGCGAGGCTCTGGAAGAGCGCATCCGCTTCGTTTTGTCGCAGGTTCAATCGGCATACAGCGATTGGGAACCGATGGTCGCCAAATTGGACGAGGCGTTGGCGGAGTTGAAAGAGCGCGCACCGAGCCGCCGCAAGTCTGGACGCGACGAAGCGGTGGCGTTTCTGGAGTGGCTGCGCAACGACAACTTCACCTTTCTCGGTATGCGCGACTACAGCTATTCCGGTCAGGGCAAGAATGCGAGGGTGGAGCGAGGCGAAGGCAGTGGTCTGGGCACGTTGACCGATCCGAATGTACGGGTCCTGCGTCTGGGCAAGGATGCGGTAACAACGACTCCTGAAATTCTGGCCTTCCTCGACGGTCCGGATTTCCTGATCGTTACCAAGGCCAATGTCAAATCTCTCGTCCACCGCCGAGCCTACATGGACTATATCGGCATCAAACGCTTCGATGAGGACGGCAATGTCGTCGGCGAGCTGCGTATCGTCGGGCTTTTCACGGCCACAGCCTATACACGTTCGGTCAGACAGATTCCGCTTTTGCGCGCGAAGGTTTCCGAGGTCGAGGATCATTTCGGCTTCGATCGGAACAGCCACTCCGGGCGCATTTTGCACAACACGCTGGAATCCTATCCGCGTGACGACCTCTTCCAGATCGATGCCGATCTTCTCATTCGGTTCATCGAGCAGATCATGGAACTGAGCGATCGTCCGCGCGTGCGCGTTCTGCCGCGCATCGACCGTTTCGACCGTTTCGTGTCCGTCATCATTTTTGTGCCGCGCGAGGAGTATAATTCCTATGTTCGCGAGCGGATGGGCGCGTATCTGTCGCAGGTCTATGATGGCCACATCTCGGCCTATTACCCCGCCTTCCCGGAAGGTGCCGTTGCGCGCGTCCACTTCATTGTCGGCCGCACGAACGGCAAGACGCCACGCGTAGCGCAGGATAAACTCGAAGATGCTGTCAGCGATATTGCTGCCCGCTGGATCGATCATTTTGTTGCGCTGTCTCCATCCGGCGCGCCCATTCTGGATGTCGATCAGGCCTATCAGGAGGCCTTTACGCCGGAAGAAGCGATTATCGACCTGCCTGATATCGCTGCGACTGCCGGCGGAGAGCCTGTTCGCATCGAGTTTTACCGCCGTGACGATCAGGCCGAAGGGGTTCTCTCGCTCAAGATTTTCCACCGCGACGGGCATCTGCCGCTGTCTCGGCGCGTGCCGTTGCTTGAAAACCTGGGTTTCAGCGTCATCAGCGAACGCACCTTCGATGTTGGTGTCATATCCGGCGACGAAAACCGCACCATCGTTCTCCATGACATGGAATTGAGGGTGCAGCCGGGCGTCAAGCTGGATCTCGCCATCTACGGGCCGAGGCTCGAGGAGGCATTTCTGGCGGCATTCGACGGTACCGTCGATAATGACAACTTCAACCGTCTGATCGTTGCGGCGGGCCTCGGCGTTCGGGAAGTGTCGGTTTTGCGTGCCTATGCGCGCTATCTCCGACAGACGGGCATCGTCTACTCGCAAGAGCACATTTCAGAAACACTGTTCAAATACCCTGCCATCGCATCAAAGATTTTCGAGCTGTTTTCAGATGGCTTCGATCCGAAGATTGGCGACAAACCGCGTCTTCGCAAACTGTCCGATCTGCATAAATCCATCGAGACAGCGCTATCGGGCGTTCCAAACCTGGATGAGGACCGCACCCTTCGCCGCTATGTGAATGCGGTGGATTCGACATTGCGCACCAACTATTTCCAGCGCAACGAGGATGGATTGCCAAAGGCCATGCTGGCCTTCAAGTTCGATCCCAAGCTTCTGGACGGGTTGCCCGATCCCAGACCGTTTCGCGAAATCTTTGTATATGGAACGGAAGTGGAAGGTGTCCATCTGCGGTTTGGCAAGGTCGCCCGTGGCGGGTTGCGGTGGTCTGATCGCGGGCAGGATTATCGCACGGAAGTCCTAGGCCTGGTCAAGGCGCAGCAGGTCAAGAATGCCGTGATCGTGCCCGTGGGTGCCAAGGGCGGCTTCTATCCGAAAACGCTGCCTGTGGGCGGTAACCGCGACGAAATTTTCAACGCGGGCAAGGAAGCCTACAAGACCTATATCCGAACTCTGCTGTCAATTACCGACAATATCGTTGGCGATGATATCATCGCGCCTGCCGATACGTTGAGGCTTGATGGCGACGATCCGTATTTTGTCGTCGCAGCTGACAAGGGAACGGCAACCTTCTCCGACACCGCGAATGGGTTGGCGCGCGACGCCGGGTTCTGGCTGGACGATGCTTTTGCCTCAGGTGGTTCCGCTGGCTACGACCACAAGAAAATGGGCATCACCGCGCGCGGTGCGTGGGAGACTGTGAAACGGCATTTCCGCGAGATCGACACGGATATCCAGACGACGCCGTTCAAGGTGGTCGGTGTGGGCGACATGTCCGGCGACGTCTTCGGTAACGGCATGTTGTTGTCTGAGAAGATCGAGCTGATAGCAGCCTTCGATCACCGCGATATCATTATCGATCCGACACCCGATACGGACAAGTCTTTCGCCGAGCGCAAGCGCCTGTTCGACTTGCCGCGCTCCAGCTGGCAGGATTATGACCGATCCACGCTGTCTCAAGGTGCGATGATCATTTCTCGTTCAGAAAAATCCGTATCGCTGACGCCGGAGGCGGTTGTGGCCATCGGTATCGATACATCCGTGGCCACGCCGTTCGAAATCATGACGGCGATCTTGAAAGCCCCGGCCGATCTTCTCTGGTTCGGAGGTATCGGCACCTATGTGAAGGCTGCGGTTGAAACCAACGCCGAAGTGGGGGATCGTGCCAATGATCCGATCCGCGTCAATGCTACGGAGGTGCGCGCCAAGGTCATCGGCGAAGGTGCCAATCTCGGCATCACGCAGAAAGCCCGTATTGCCTATGCGCTGTCTGGCGGGAGATGCAATTCCGATGCCATCGATAATTCCGCCGGGGTCAATTCCTCCGACGTCGAAGTCAATATCAAGATCGCCTTGGCGTCGCCGGTCAATGACGGTCGTCTGACATTGCCCAAGCGCAACCAGTTGCTTGTCTCCATGACCACGGACGTGGGGCATCTGGTCTTGCGCAACAATTATCTTCAGTCACTGGCCATCTCGCTGACCGAACGTCGTGGCACGGAAAACCGTGAGGAACTCGGGCGTCTGATGGGCGCAATGGAAGCGGCGGGTCAATTGAACCGCAAGGTAGAAACTCTGCCGAACGACGCGGAATTCGGCGAGCGCTACGCGGCTGGAAAGCCATTGACCCGACCGGAAATCGGCGTTCTTCTCTCCTATGCGAAGCTGACGCTGTTCGATACGCTGGTCGCCAGCACGTTGCCGGACGAACGCTATCTCCAGCATCTCCTGACGGATTACTTTCCGAGCAAGATGCAAAAGACCTATGCGGCAGATATCACCAGCCACCGTCTCCACCGGGAAATCGTTGCGACGTCCGTTGCCAATCAGGTCGTCAATCGTGGTGGTCCCGGTTTCGTGCAGAAGATGGTCGACGCCAGTGGTCTCATGGCACCGGCGGTCGTAAGGGCAGCGATGATCGTTGAAGACGGCTTTGGTCTAAAGCGCTTGTGGAGCGAGATCGACAAGCTCGACGGTCTCATTTCCGGCATTGTGCAGAACGGGCTCTATGCCGATGTGGCGCGCATATACACCGATGCGACACGGCTTTATCTCCAGACGTCACCATCAGCCACCGAACCGATGGTCGATGAAATCGAGCGCTTGAAGACGGCCATCAAGACGCTGTATGCCGGTGCCGCGAAGTACAAGGAAGAGATCGGCTTCAGCGAGATCGAAGACGTAAACCCAGCGCTGATCCAGGAACTGGAAACCCTTTCTTTGCTCGTTTACGTCCCTGAGATCATGCTGATTGCCGCACAGGCCGATACGTCGCTGGCTCGGGCTGCTGAAAGCTATGCGGCGGTGTCTGCCACCTTCCGCGTGGCAAGGCTGTTGGATGCAGGCCAGCGCGTAACGCCAGCCGACCATTACGAAAGCCTTGCACTGCTGCGCAGCCAGGATCAGATCGCCTCGTCACGTCGCCGGATCGTTATTTCGGCGTTGACGGAACATGCCAAGGACAAGAACCCGGTGCAGGCGTGGTATGCAGCCGACCGCGTGCGGGTCAACCGCATCGTGTCGGAACTCGGGGCTTTGAGCGACAGCGGTGAGACCAACCTTGCGCGGCTGACGGTTGCCGCCGGATTGCTTTCCGATATAGTCCAGGGGCGTAACGTCTGATATCAGACACAGACCTGCCCGGCATCATAGCCGGGCAGGTAATTGGTGTATACAATTGCCCAAAGGGTGACGAATGGCCTCATCTTCCCTTGTGACCGGGCAAACCGTAACGAAACGCGGTATCTGGGGCTGGATGCTTTTCGACTGGGCCGCTCAACCCTTTTTCACTGTCGTCACCACCTTTATTTTTGGACCCTATTTCGTGGCGAGGCTGACGGCGGACCCGATTTCCGCGCAGACGACCTGGAGCAACATGGCAACCATCTCTTCGGTGGTCATTGCCATTTTCTCGCCGATCCTCGGTTCTATCGCCGATCAATCCGGTTCGCGAAAACCATGGATTGCTTTTTTTGCGACGCTGAAGATCGCGAGCCTTGCAATGCTGTGGTTTGCGGCACCCGGCTCCGCCATCATCTGGCCGGTCATCTTCATGATCGTGGCGTCGATCGCTGCCGAATTTTCCATCGTTTTCAACGATTCCATGATGCCACGGCTGACCACGCCGGAAAATGTCGGACGCATTTCCAACACAGCCTGGGGGCTCGGCTATCTGGGCGGCATGGTGGTTTTGATCTTCGTGGTGCTGTTTCTGGCCGCCGCCCCCGACAAGGGTGTAACGATCCTCGGGATTCCGCCCTTGTTCGGGCTCGATCCTGCGGCTGGCGAAGATGCCCGTATCACCGGCCCGATCTCTGCACTCTGGTACCTCGTTTTCATTCTGCCGATGTTTCTGTTTACCCCTGATGTGAAGAAGGGCCTGCCCTTCGGCCGGGCCGTGCATTCGGGCATGACAGAACTCAAGGCAACGTTGAGAGAATTGAAAGGTCGGCCTGCGATCACCCGGTTTTTGATCGCACGCATGTTGTATCAGGATGGCGTCAACGGCGTCCTAATTCTGGGGGGCGCCTTCGCAGCTGGATTGTTCGGCTGGGGAACGCTCGAAATCGGCATCTACGGCATTATTCTCAATATAGTAGCGATCGGAAGTTGCATTGCCGCAGGCTTTGTCGACCAGCGTTTGGGCTCGCGAAACACGGTGCTGATCAGCCTTGCCCTGTTACTGGTTGCGACCGTCGGCATTGTTTCCACCTACACCGATTCAACGCTCTTCGGTCTGCTGGCGCTTCCCATATCCACAACGGAAGGGCTGTTTTCCAGTTCGGCGGAGAAGGCTTATCTTGCCTACGGCATCCTGATCGGCATCGCGTTCGGCCCTGTTCAGGCATCGTCGCGTTCCTACCTTGCACGCAATGTCACGGTTGCAGAGGCGGGCCGATATTTCGGGATCTATGCACTGTCGGGCCGCGCCACGAGCTTCATGGCGACCCTGTCCTTTTCCATCGTCACCTATCTGAGCGGATCGGCGCATCTGGGCATGGCAATGCTCACGCTTTTTCTGGGCACAGGCTTCCTGTTGCTGCTGCGTGTTCCTGAAAAGGACAGAAACGTTCAGAGCTGATCGAGTTTGGTCTGAAGCGTGCGCAGTTGCGCTTTCAGCTCATCGATCTCGGAGGCATCGGGTTTCTTGGGCTCTTTCGGTGCGGCTGGCATCGGAAATGGTGTAAACACCTGCATCGCCTGTCGAAACAACTCCGTGTTGCGCTTGACCTGTTCCTCCATGAAACCGAATGGCGTCGAAAAATTCTTGGCCGACGTGTCACCGAAGGCCTTGCCCATTTGCTCCTGCATCTGACTCTGCTGCTCGGAAAACGTCTTCATGGAGTGTTCGAGGAACGTCGGCACCACCATTTGCATCTGGTCGCCGTAATAGGAAATAAGTTGGCGCAAAAAAGCTGTCGGCATCAGCGTGTTGCCGGTCTTGCCTTCCTGCTCCATGATGATCTGCGTCAAAACCGCGTGGGTGATATCTTCGGACGTCTTGGCATCCTGAACCTTGAACTCTTCACCGCGCTTTACCATTTTCGCAAGGTCTTCAAGCGTCACATAGGTGCTGGTCCCGGTGTTGTAGAGCCGCCGGTTGGCATATTTCTTAATGACGGTCTCGCCGTTGTGTTTTGCCATGCTCGCCTCCTCGCGATCCTGGTATTTTCTTTTTATCAGGTGTTTTTGCTCTTCCCGCCTTTAAGTTTATGCTCAAATCCATCGGCATGACAAATGTTTTGTGCGATGCAACAGTCAATTTTTTGCGCAGCAATTTCACGCGAAACCGGACTGATGAGCTGTTGAGGCTTAGGCGCGTCGAGATGGTTTGACTTGGCTTCAAAGCTTTGACAATCTCGCGCCGCAAAATGGGAGATTTTGAAATGACGTCGTCCTCGATCGTTATCGTCAGCGCAGCGCGCACGGCGGTTGGTTCTTTCAACGGCAGCTTTGCCAATACACCCGCTCATGACCTGGGCGCGACGGTGATCAAGGCCGCACTGGAACGAGCGGGGGTTGCTGCAAACGAGGTGGACGAAGTTATTCTCGGGCAGGTGCTGAGCGCAGGTGAGGGGCAAAATCCAGCGCGGCAGGCAGCCATGAAAGCAGGCATTCCGCAGGAAGCAACTGCGTTTGGTATCAATCAGTTGTGCGGGTCGGGCTTGCGCGCGGTTGCTCTCGGCATGCAGCAGATCGTGACGGGTGACGCGTCCATCATCATTGCTGGCGGGCAGGAATCCATGTCGATGGCACCCCATTGCGCCCATCTGCGCGGCGGCGTGAAGATGGGCGACTTCAAAATGGTCGATACCATGATGAAGGATGGCCTCACGGATGCTTTTTACGGCTATGCCATGGGCGTTACAGCCGAAAACATTGCGCGCCAATGGCAAGTGTCACGGGAAGAGCAGGACCGGTTCGCTGTCACCTCTCAAAACCGCGCCGAGGCCGCAAAGTCTGCGGGACGTTTCACCTATGAGATCGTGCCTTTCGTCATCAAGGGTCGCAAGAGCGACGTAACCGTCGATGCGGACGAATACATCCGTGCTGGCGCATCGCTGGATACGATGTCGAAGCTGCGCCCGGCCTTCGACAAGGAAGGGACGGTGACCGCAGGCAACGCTTCGGGTCTCAACGACGGCGCGGCTGCAGTATTGTTGATGAGCGAGGCTGAAGCGGCCAAGCGGGGGCTCCAGCCCTTGGCCCGTATCGCCTCGTGGGCGACAGCTGGTGTCGATCCGCAAATCATGGGGACCGGCCCAATTCCTGCATCACGCAAGGCGTTGGCCAAGGCGGGATGGTCCGTATCCGATCTCGATCTCGTGGAGGCCAACGAGGCGTTTGCCGCGCAGTCTTGTGCCGTCGTTCGGGACCTTGGACTTGATCCCGAGATCGTCAACGTCAATGGAGGGGCCATCGCGATCGGCCATCCCATCGGTGCATCCGGAGCTCGTGTTCTCAATACGCTCCTTTTCGAAATGAAGCGTCGTCAGGCGAAAAAAGGCTTGGTCACGCTGTGCATCGGCGGAGGCATGGGTGTTGCCATGTGCCTCGAAGGTCTCTGACCTCAGCATCATCGAAATGCCACTTTGTCCCATCTTAAGGCTGACGCACAGATATAAGGGGAGGCCCCGAGATGAGCCGGGTTGCTTTGATAACAGGCGGGACGAGCGGAATTGGTGCGGCCATCGCAAAAGCGTTTCACGCTGCCGGCTACAGGGTCGCGGTCAATTACGCTTTTACAGAAGGGCGCGCGGCGCAGTTTCGCAGTGAAACGGGCATTCCAGCCTATTGCTGGGATATCCGTGACTACGACGCTTGCGTGGCGGGTATCGCACAGGTCGAGCTTGACTTCGGTCCCATCGAGGTTCTCGTCAACAATGCCGGGATTACCCGGGACGCGATGTTTCACAAGATGACGCCGCAGCAATGGCGTGAAGTGCTGGATACCAATCTGAACGGTGTCTTTAACATGACCCATCCCATATGGCCCGGTATGCGCGAGCGTGGCTTTGGGCGGATCATTAACATATCGTCCATCAACGGCCAGAAGGGGCAGGCAGGCCAAGTCAATTATTCGGCTGCCAAGGCGGGCGATATTGGTCTTACCAAAGCGCTGGCACAGGAGGGTGCTTCGCGCAACATCACTGTTAACGCCATTTGTCCAGGCTATATCGGGACAGAGATGGTGCGTGCGATGCCCGAAAATGTGCTCAACGAGCGCATCCTCCCCCAAATTCCCGTGGGACGGCTCGGCGAGCCAGAAGAGATTGCCCGCTGCGCGCTGTTTCTTGCTGCCGACGATGCGGGCTTCATTACCGGTTCCACGTTGACCGCGAATGGTGGGCAGTATTTTGTTTGAAGTCTCAAATCAGTAAACTTTTCGTGATCGCCTTTTGCTTTTTCTGAAGTGTTGACGAAAACTTGAAAACGCAAATCTTTGCGACAGAGAATGCTAACCAAATGAAAATACGAGGATTTTTGTTAAGTTTAGAAAGAGTCTAAAAAATTGCGCGATTGCGATCCTCATCTTTTTCTTGACACTGACTATCCTGTTTTGGTTTAAGAATGAAAACAACGTGTTGCGTCATACAGGCAAAGAACCATGCTCGTTTGCAGCTGTAATTACATCACAGATAACGATATCCGCGACGTCATCAATGAGATGCTCGATGAGGACTGTTGGCAGCTTATCGTCCCGTCGAAAGTCTACCACGCAATGGCCAAGCGCGGCCGTTGTTGTGGTTGTTTTCCGACCGTGGTCGAACTGATTATCAAGACGACTGAAGAATATCATTCCCGTCGCCACTCGACGGAGGCCGATGTTTTTGATTTTATGTCCCGCCTGAGACAATTGCATGAAGATAACAGGAGAGCGGACATTGAAAGGCGACACAAGAGTCATCGAGCAGCTTAACGAGGCTTTGTTCCTCGAACTCGGTGCGGTCAATCAGTACTGGCTGCATTACCGACTGCTGAACGATTGGGGCTATACAAAGCTCGCCAAGAAAGAGCGTGCCGAATCCATCGAAGAGATGCAGCACGCCGACAAGATCATTGATCGTATCATCTTCCTCGATGGACATCCCAACCTTCAGACCGTCGCGCCTTTGCGCATCGGTCAGAACGTCAAAGAAGTTCTGGAGGCTGATCTTGCGGGCGAATATGATGCCCGCGCCGCCTATAAAAAGTCACGCGACATCTGTCACGATGCGGGCGACTATGTTTCGATGAAGCTTTTCGAAACGCTGCTGATCGACGAAGAAGGCCATATCGACTTCCTCGAAACGCAACTCGACCTCTTGAGCAAGATCGGCGAAGCCAAGTATGGCCAGCTCAATGCGGACTCCGCTGACGCTGCCGAATCAGAATAAACTACCTTATCGTGGAATTGAAAAAGGCGGCCCTCTGGCCGCCTTTTTTATTGATCCGAGAGATGCCGGAATTCGGCAACGACCTGTTCGTAAACCCCACGTTTGAACGGAACGATCAGGTCCGGCAGGCTTTCCATCGGCTTCCAAGCCCACTCATCGAATTCGGCTTCATGGCCTGTTGGCGGTGGGTTGATCTGTATTTCGCTTTCGTCGCCCTTGAAGCGAAACGCAAACCAGCGCTGAGTCTGACCGCGATATTTGCCGCGAAGGCCGATGCCGAGCAGTTTCGGCGGCAGGTCGTAATGGATCCAGTCGCTGGCTTCTGCGAGCAGTGAGACGGTCTTCATGCCCGTTTCCTCGTAGAGTTCGCGAATGGCTGCGACAAGCGGCTTCTCGCCTTCGTCTATGCCACCCTGTGGCATCTGCCAGAGTTGAGGAGAGCCATCGAATTCCGAGTTAGCTTGCGAAATTCGTCGTCCGGCCCAGACCAGCCCTTTGGCGTTGAGAACCATGATACCCGCACAGGGGCGGTAGGGTAGATCGTCCGCTTTGATTGTCATTTTGGACCTTTGGTGGATGGAGTGCTGTGGCAGAAAGACTTACGGGGCAGCCTTGTCCGAAACAAGTGCGGAAACGCCGACGATTTCTATGCCGCGCCCGGAGGCTTCGACCGACCATTTGGAAATCGCGGCAATGCTTTCATCAAAAGCAGAGGCAACGCCGATCGCAGAACCGTTGCGACGCGCGATCCGCTCCAGATCGTCCAGCTTGCGCAATATGGCGTTCTCGTTGACCTGATCGTCCAGTTGCAGGTCGGCAAAGCCCGCAGCAGTCGATTGCGCCTTTGCAACCGGTGCGCTTTTTGATTGAGCAGACGAGCCATCGTCAAGAAACAACAAACCGCGTTTGCCAATATCGCTCAGGATCGGCTCCAGCGCTTTCTCATCCGCCATGAACCGTCCACCCAGATAATTCACGATGCCTGTATAGTTGGTGATCTTCGCCATGGAGCGATGTAACCGCTCCAGGTTGATCTTGGCGGGACCGGCAACGAGCAGGGTGTCCGGTCCGGGATTCGTGCCGGGATATCCGAACGGTTCGAACGGAACCTGAAGCAGGATTTCGTGGCCCTCACGGCGGCTTTCCTGCATCCAGCGTTGCAGACTGTTGCCGCTTGCTGCAAAACCGAGTGTAACTTCCGGCGGCAGATCTCGAATGGCTTTCTGCGTGCCGGTCTGGCTGAGGCCGAGACCACCGACGACGATGGCGATCCGCGTGCCTCTGGCACCGGACCATGGCCGGGCATATTGCTCCATGGGTCTCAAGCCATCCGGGCCTGTCGTCGGCAGCCTGCCGAAGGACGAATCCTCCAGCAGTTCCTCATTGGGTTGGGCTGCCATGCGCACGTCTTGCCCGTATGTTTGGCCGCTCATCAACACAGGGCCGTTGCTGTCGCGCTCGCGTGGCGAATAGACGGATACGACATTGCCGTCCGCCATGGTGTTTCTCTGGACATTCGCGCCGGAACGCCCGCTTTGATGCACGAGCTCGCCTCCGGTCTGGTTAGGGCTAGACGCTTGCGGCGTTGTTTCGGATGGCGGAACGGAGATATCGGCGTCAGGCGCCGTCGAGCTGCCCTTTAGATTGCCTGGCGAAAGCGCCGTATAGACCGATAGCCCGCCAACACTGCCGACGCCAATCACCATCAGAGCCGCAAGCGCAGAAAAGCGCCAGAACGACCCGGCGCTTTTCTTTTTGTTTCGACCCATGAGCGGTTTGCGCAGGTCTGAAGGCAATGAACTATCCGTGACTGACTGGGAGCGTGAAACAGGAGCATCGGGGTGACCCGATGCTCTTAAATCTTACTGCTTGTTGACGACAGTCTTTTCGGGGTTTGGCGGGAATGATGGGTCCGTCTTGGTGCCGCGGAAGAGATCCAGCGCATAATTCAACTGGATGTCGTCTTTGGCCTCTGGCGGCACGTATGCAGCCGAACCCGAGCCCTCTTCCGTCTCGCTTTGGCCCTGAATGTGACCACGCAGACTGGATTCGCCTTCAGCGCGCACGCGCCCCTGCAGCTCTTCCGGCAGCGGCTGATCAACCTTGACGTCGGGCGTGATGCCTGTACCCTGAATGGATTTGCCAGATGGTGTGTAATAAAGCGCTGTCGTCAAACGAAGCGCTCCGGTGTCGCCGAGTGGAATGATCGTCTGGACCGATCCCTTGCCGAAAGAGCGTGTTCCGAGAACCGTCGCGCGGCGCAGGTCTTGAAGCGCACCCGCCACGATTTCCGATGCAGAGGCCGAGCCGCCATTGACGAGAACGATCACCGGCTTGCCGTCTGTCAGATCGCCAGCGGTTGCGTTGAAACGACGGGTTTCTTCAGGGTTACGACCGCGTGTCGAAACAACTTCGCCACGCTCCAGGAAGGCGTCGGAGACGTTGATCGCCTGGTCCAGCAAGCCGCCTGGGTTGAGGCGCAGATCGAGGACATAACCCTTCAGCTTGTCAGCTGGCACGTCTTCCTTAATCTTCTTGATCGCCTTTTCGAGATCGTCATAGGTTTTTTCGGTGAACGAGATAACGCGCAGATACCCGACATCGCCACCTTCGACGCGCGACTTGACGGCGCGAACGGCGATGATTTCACGCATGACGGTGATGTCGAGCGGCTTGTCGGCGCCCTGGCGGATCACTGTCAGCTTGATCGGTGTCTTCACGGCGCCGCGCATCTTTTCAACGGCTTCTTCCAGCTTCAAACCACGGACCGGTGCACCATCGATTTCAGAGATATAGTCGCCCGCAAGAATGCCTGCCTTGGAAGCTGGCGTGTCATCCATGGGCGAGATGACCTTGACCAGTTCGTTTTCCATCGTGACTTCGATGCCGAGACCGCCGAACTCACCCTTTGTCTGAGAGCGCATATCGGTGGCATCCTGAGCATTCAGGAAGCTCGAATGTGGATCGAGTGAACTCAGCATGCCGTTGATGGCGTTTTCAACCAGCTTCTTATCGTCAGGTGGTGTCACATACTGGGCGCGCACGCGTTCGAACACGTCACCAAAAATCGACAGCTCCTTATAGGTCGAGGGGCCAGCGGCCTGCGCCGGCATGCTTGCCGAGTAGATAACGCTCATCGCTGTGGCACCCATAAGTCCACCAATGAGGAGAAGTGAAGCCTTACGAATCATTGCGCGCCCTTCCGGTATTTTTTACGGTCCACCAAGGTTGAGAATCAACTGGCACGCCGTCTTTTCGAAATTCAATGTAAAGTGTCGGCTTGTCAGTTTCCAGCGCCAATGCAGCGGCACTCGCCACTCTTTTTGCGCCCATGGAGGCGATGGGTTCGCCAGAGAACACAAACATGCCCTGCCTAGTCCTCACATTGTCCATGCCTGTCAGCACCAGATGATAACCGTCCCCGGCATTGAGAATAATCATGCGGCCATAACTGCGAAACTCACCGGCAAAAACAACGAAGCCGTCGGCAGGCGCCGTTACCAGTGCTTCGGGGCCAGTCGCAACCACGATTCCCTTGGAAAAATGCCCCGTTCCGTCAGCATCGCCGAACTTTCGCAGCACATCTCCGGAGACCGGCATGGCCAGCTTGCCCTTCAGACTCGAAAACGGATATGCGGGCGCAATGCGGTTTTTATCGGGCATTCCGGCGTCGGTTTGGGCCTGCACCTTGTCCCGTTCGGCCTGCGATAACGCGGCCAGTCTTTCCTGTTCCTGACGCTCTTTTTCCTTGGCATCCCGCACGGAGGAAATCTCGTTTTCAAGCGATGAAACCAGACCTTCGAGGCTTGTTGCCTTGCTCGCAAGTTCTTCAGAACGCTGGCGTTCTGCGTCGAGATCGCTTGCGGTCTGGGTGTTGCGCTTCTCGTTTTCAAGACGGAGCAGGTCTAGCCGCTTTTCCTCCTCCAAGCTCGCCGTCATCGTGCCCGTCAGCTGTTCTTTCTCGCTGGCGATAGCGCGGCGCACGTCGGTCAACTCTTTGAGAGCGGCGACCAGCTTGTCTGTCTCGGATCGAATACCGGGAACGACGGCGCCCAGAAGAATGGCGCTTCGCACCGATGCAAGCGCATCCTCCGGTGAAACCAGGAGTGCAGGGGGCGGATTACGCCCCATGCGTTGAAGAGCGGCCAGCACTTCAGCAAGCACGCCGCGCCTTTCTCTCAAAGACGCCTTGACCTCGTCGTCGCGGATGCCGAGCTTGGCAAGGCGGTCTTCGCCGTCGCTGATCTTGGCTTCCAGGTCCTTGCGACGTTTCGCCGAGGCGATCAGTTCGTCCTTGATCCTGGCCGTATCCTGATTGAGCGCGGCAATGCTGTCTTGAAGCTGGCGGGATTTGTCTTCGGACAGGCCAATGCTGTCGACCAGTTCCTGCAAATCCTGGCGGTTCTGGTCACGGCGCTTTTCGAGTGCGTCCAGATCACTTGCAGGCTGGGTTGCATCCTGTATCGTGGCGGGCGCAGCATCCTCTTGGGCAAAGACCCGAAAGGAGGGATAGGCAGTGACCATGCAGGCAGCAAGGATCACGCCCGAAAGGGTCGTCCACCTGTTGCTGCTGGGTACATCTGCCATGGAATATGTCTAACCGTCGAAAATATGGGCGACCATACGCTGCTTCGGCGCTTCACGCCAATGGGGTCATCGCCGTGCTAGGCGATATGATGGCCGGATTTGTGGCGAGACCCGCGGCTGGGGCTTTCAAACGCGATGGTAGGGATGGCCGGACAGAATCGTCACCGCACGGTAAAGCTGTTCCGCGATGAGGATACGGACCAGTTGGTGCGGCCATGTGAGTTTACCAAGACATAAAACAGCGGACGCCTTGTCATAAAGCGCGGGATCCAGCCCGTCCGCGCCGCCGATGGCGATCACGAGATCGCGTTTGCCGCTGTCGCGCATATTGCCGAACAAATCCGCAAAAGCCGGGCTGTCGAGCGCCTTGCCGCGTTCATCCAGCAAAATGAGAGCGGCGCCATCGACCAGATGTTTTTCCAGCATGGCAGCTTCTTCACGCTTGCGCGTTTCAGCGTTCGAGGCACGACTTTCAGCGACCTCGATGATGCGGGAAAATTCCAGGCCGATTGCCGGACCGGTTTTGGCGAAACGGTCCAGATAGCGTGACGCAAGATCCTTTTCAGGGCCGGATTTGAGCCGTCCCACCGCAAAAATTGAAATCCGCATTCACACATCCATCCATATCGCAAATGTTGCCAGTTGCGTGTCTATCAGGACGGGCTGCGGATTCCTATGCGGGTGATGCGTCAGCATCAGCTAGGAAGCCGCATCAGTGCAGCGTTTCTTCCTCGATGTCGGGAGCAGCCCACATCTTCTCGATGTTGTAGAATGCTCGGACTTCAGGACGAAACACATGGATGATGACATCGCCAGCATCGATCACGACCCAGTCGCCGTTTTCGAGGCCTTCGATGCGCGAATGGCCGAAGCCCTCATCTTTCATGTCGGACATGAGATGTTCGCAGATCGCCGAGACATGCCTGTTCGAACGCCCGGAAACCACAACCATGTAGTCCGCAAGCGCCGATTTTCCGGCAATATTCAGGTAAACGATATCTTCTGCTTTGGAGTCCTCGACACTTGTAAGGACGGTTCCGAGGGCACGACGGGCAGCATCAACGCCACTCTCCATGCTCTTTGGGATAGCGCTGAAAGCTCTTCCCTTGGTGTGTACTGTTGTCAGTGGTTTTCCCTTCCGAAATGACAAACCAGATACTGCGCGACGCGATTCTTGCGGCACACAATAAAGTTGGCACCAAAGCGTCAACTTTTCAAGATGTGGGCGAAGGATGTGCCCCGCATACTTCATTTATGCTCGTTGCGCAGTGCCGTGGAACTCAGTGTCGAGCGCGGGCCGTGGATGAACATCCAGGCCGGTGCTGTCTTCGTCCAAAAGATACCGGCATCGTCTTCATCGACACGCGCATGGCTATAGGCTTGCGCCATGGTGGAGGAAAGATAGGCGAGGGTGGCGCCCGGCCTGTCTATGACGGCGATAGGGAACGTTTCGGCGATCTTGCGCCACTTCTGCCAACGGTGAAATGTCCGCAGATTATCCGCACCCATGATCCAGATGAACCGCGCATGGGGGTTCTTCGCCTTGATGAGCGCAAGAGTATGGGCGGTATAGGTAACACCGAAGGATTGCTCGAAAGCTGTCACTTTGACACGTGGGTCGCTGATGAGCTTTTCGCAGGCCGCGATGCGGCACTTCAAGGGAGCGAGGTCGGCCCTGTTTTTCAAGGGATTTCCCGGTGTCACCATCCACCAGAGTTGATCCAGTCCCAGACGGCGCAAAGCGATTTCGGCAACCAGTGCATGACCCGCATGGGGCGGATTGAACGACCCGCCGAAAAGGCCGATCACCATGCCGCGCTCCGTATGCGGCATGGTAAGGTAGCGCTTGTCCAGACCGGGATCGTCAGTCACATATCAGGTCCGCGTCTGGCCGGTGCCATGCACACGGTATTTGAAGGACGTCAGCTGCTCGACGCCAACGGGGCCACGCGCATGCATCTTGCCGGTGGCGATGCCGATTTCAGCGCCCATACCGAATTCACCGCCGTCAGCAAATTGCGTGGAGGCATTGTGCAGCAGAATGGCCGAATCGATCTCGTTGAAGAAACGAGCAACCACGTCCGCATCTTCGGCGATCACGGCTTCGGTGTGATTGGAAGAATAAGCGCCGATATGTTCGATGGCACCGGAAATACCGTCGACCAAAGCGACCGAGATGATGGCATCGAGATATTCCGTGCGCCAGTCTTCCTCGGTTGCCGCTTTCACGCCCTCAAGGGCATCCTGTACAGCTTGCAAACCACGAACTTCGCAGCCTGCGTCGATGAGCACCTGGACCAATGGTTTCAAATGCGTGGATGCGGCTGCGCTATCGATGAGCAGGGTTTCGGCCGAGCCACAAATGCCCGTGCGTCGCATTTTGGAATTCAAAACGATATCACGTGCCATGGTCAAATCAGCGGATTTATCGATATAGACGTGACATATGCCTTCGAGATGGGCAAAGACCGGGACGCGCGCTTCGGACTGAACGCGGGCGACGAGGCTTTTGCCGCCACGTGGAACGATGACATCCACCGTGCCGCCAAGTCCCGCCAACAGGCTGCCGACGGCGGCGCGATCTGTGACCGGTACCAGTTGGATCGCATGTTCTGGAAGGCCTGAGATCTTCAGCCCTTCAACAAGGCAGGCGTGGATCGCGCGCGATGAATATTGTGAATCAGAACCGGCGCGCAGAATGACGGCATTGCCTGCCTTCAGGCAAAGCGCGCCCGCATCAGCGGTGACGTTGGGGCGGCTTTCATAGATCACGCCGATGACGCCGAGCGGTGTGCGAACCCGCTCGATCTTCAAACCATTGGGCCGATCCCATGCCGCAATCACGTCTCCAACGGGGTTGGGAAGTTTTGCTATGGAGCGAAGTCCTTCCGCAATCGCGGAAATTCGCAATGTATCGAGTTCCAGACGGTCGATGAAGGAGCCTGAAATGCCCGCACTTTTGGCGGCGGAAACATCCTTGCCATTGGCCTCGAGAATTTTCGCCTCTGATGCCTCGATGGCAGACGCCATGGCCAGCAGGGCCCGGTTTTTCTGGTCCGCGCTGGCAATGGACAACGGTCGGGAAGCAGCCTTTGCCTGAGCGCCGATGGACATCATCAGCGTTTCGATTTCATGGCTCTGCTTCACGGCCTGTTCAGGCATCGATTTCATCCTTGTTTGCATGTTTTACGTTGACGGACGCACCCGTCATCACCAGATCGTCGCGATGGATCATCGCTGCGCGACCGACATAACCGAGGATCGCCTCGATTTCTGTAGACTTATGGCCGTTGATCTGCCGTGCTTCATCGTCATCATAACCGGCAAGGCCACGGGCAATTTCCCGACCTTGCGAGCCGATAATGACAACTGCGTCACCGCGACCGAAATTACCCTTCACCAGTCTCACACCTGCTGGCAGAAGACTTTTACCGTCGTAAAGCGCCTTTTCAGCACCCGCATCCACATGCAGTTCGCCGACAGGCTGGAGCTGTCCGGCGATCCAGGTCTTGCGGGCAGTAATGGGCGTACCGGAGGGGGCGAACCATGAAGAACGTGCACCGTTTTCGATGGCCTTCAATGGATTGAGCGTCTTTCCCGACGCGATGATCATCCCGCAACCGGCAGCGGTTGCGATCTTGCCTGCATCGATCTTGGTGCGCATGCCGCCGCGCGACAGTTCCGATGCTGCTCCACCTGCCATGGCCTCGATTTCGGGCGTGATCTTTTCGATCGTCTCCAGAAACAGGGCTTCGGGATCGAGATGTGGCGGTGCCGTGTAGAGCCCATCGATATCCGACAGCAAAACCAGAAGGTCCGCACCGGTCATGGTCGCCACGCGCGCGGCCAAGCGGTCATTGTCGCCGTAGCGGATTTCCGTTGTCGCAACCGTGTCGTTTTCGTTGATGATCGGGATTGCACCGATCTTGAGCAACTGATTGATCGTCGCACGGGCGTTGAGATAACGGCGGCGCTCTTCCGTGTCAGACAGCGTCAACAGAATCTGGCCAGCGACCATATCGTATTTCGACAAGCTCTCGGACCATGCGCGTGCCAGTGCAATCTGGCCGACCGCTGCCGCCGCCTGGCTTTCCTCAAGCTTCAGTGTTCCCGAGGGTAGACCGAGCACGGTGCGGCCAAGAGCGATAGCGCCCGAAGACACGACCTGCACATCTACACCCTTAGCCTTCAGCGCAGCGATGTCCTCGCAGATGGCGTTGAGCCATTCCTTTTTCAGTCCGCTCGCACGATCAACCAGAAGGGCGGAGCCGATCTTGATGACGATGCGGTGGTGACTACCGAGGGGCTTGCGCGCCGCGGTCGAGATCGATGTCATAGACGGTCGTCTCCATCCTCGATATCGTCATCTACAGGCATGGAGCGATCCGGCATCGCGGTGTTGCCGCCTCGGCTGTCGGATACGATGATATCGCGCAACTCGCGAAGGGCCTCCAGCATGCCGATATGGGCAGCAGCAGACAAAAGAAGCGGCGGACGGCCACAGGCCTTTTCCAATTCTTTCGCCTTCTTCTTCAGCTCTTTTTCGTCCAGCACGTCGATCTGCGAGAGCGCCACGACTTCGGGCTTATCGGTCAACCCGCCGCCATAGGCTGCAAGCTCACGTTTGACGGTCTTGTAAGCCTGACCGACATTCTCTTCCTGCGCCGAAACGAGGTGCAACAGAACACGGGTCCGCTCAACGTGACCAAGGAAACGGTCGCCAATGCCGACGCCTTCGTGAGCGCCCTCGATCAGGCCCGGAATATCGGCCAGAATGAATTCGCGGCCATCGATGGTGGCAACGCCCAGATTGGGATGCAGCGTTGTGAAGGGATAGTTGGCTATTTTCGGGCGTGCGCGGGTGACTGTCGCCAGAAATGTAGACTTGCCCGCATTGGGAAGGCCGACCAGGCCTGCGTCGGCAATCAGCTTCAGGCGAAGCCAGATCATCTTTTCCTCACCGGGAAGGCCGGGGTTGGCGTGCGTCGGGGCCTGATTGGTGGAGGACTTGAAATAGGCATTGCCGAAGCCGCCATTGCCGCCGGCAGCCAAACGGAACCGCTGGCCTTCCTTGGTCAGGTCCATAATCAGCGTTTCATTGTCTTCTTCAAAAATCTGCGTGCCAACGGGAACGCGCAACACCACACTGGCACCTTTCGCGCCAGTCCGGCCTTGGCCCATGCCGTGCTGGCCGATGGTGGCCTTGAAGTGCTGCTGGAAGCGAAAATCGATGAGCGTGTTGAGACCATTGACGACCTCCACCCAGACATCGCCACCACGCCCGCCGTCACCGCCATCAGGGCCGCCGAATTCGATGAATTTTTCACGCCGGAAGGAAACCGCGCCGGCACCGCCGTCGCCGGAGCGAATATAAACTTTTGCTTCATCGAGAAATTTCATCGTCTTGGCCGTTCTGTCAGCTTAGTGGCAATTCCAGCAAAAATTTGCGGATTTGCTTTTTTTAAAAAGGATCTGTCGCTCCAAATATAGGTGCGGGCTCTCAAGGTCAAAGATTATCGTTGTGCGAGAACCGATAGGGCAAGGCCGGTTTGCAACGAAACCGGCCCTAACTCATGTTGTTTACGGTCGCGGCTTTTGAAAAGCATGTGCCGCCAATGCGGTATCCAGATGTGTCACCATGCTTGCGCGTGCGATAGCATAGATCTCATGGCACCCGATGATCTGGAAACCAAGCTTGTTCTGGACCCGCAAAGAGGCCTGGTTATCGGCAAACATGCCGGAATAGAGCACCTCGTTCGGCATGTGCTGAAAGAAGCGTTCGACGACGCCAGCCACGGCCTCGGTCATATAGCCCTTGCCCCAATGGGCACGGTCGAGCCAATAGCCGAGACGCCACTCGTCACGAAGCCGCTCTATCGAAACGACGCCGATCAAAGTGTCGTCACCGCAGGTAATGGCAAAGTCCCACTCGAGGGAAGTGCTTGACGTCCTGATGATCAGCCACTCCAGGGCATCCTGCTTGTAATAGGGCGCTGGAACACGCGCGAGCATGCGGGTAACCTGAAAGTCGCTGAGCGATTGCGCAATGCTCCCGGCATCCGAAAGGCGCTGCGGGCGCAGCACCAAGCGGTCTGTCTCAAGAACCGAGGGAGCGCTTTGCTTCGTGATTGCGTGCGCCGTTCTCATCGCATATCTCCCCAGCTTCTCAGTGAAACCCATGTCTTGCGGTCCAGCCGGTACCATTCGACTGGGACCATGCCGCCCAGCGCCAAAGATCCGACCATACCGGAACCTTGAAGCTGAAAACCGCACTTTTGTATGACGCGGCGCGATGCGATATTGGTGACCCGGCAACGGGCATCGATCTGTTCGATGTCGCGGGTTCGGAACGCCATGTCGATCAGCGCATGGGCGGCTTCTGTGGTGTATCCATTGTTCCAGTAGCGTTCGCCGAGCCAGTACCCCATCTCCAGGGTCTTGCCGTCTTCCTGCGGTTCCAGCCCGCAGCAGCCCATAAACTCGCCGTTCTCCATGCGGGTAATCGCATAGACGCACTTGCCAATCTCGCCCACTTTTGCACGTCGCACGAAATCCGCGGCATCTTTGGCCGTGTAGGGGTGCGGCATACGCGACACCATGGTCGCGATGTTGGCGTTGTTGGCAAGATGGGCAAGGGCGTCAATGTCTTCTTCGTGAGGCGCGCGCAAAACGAGCCTTTGCGATAATAAGACGGGGCAATCGCTCCTCGACCTATCAGGTCTCGGCCGTTCTTCGGGTGACCGTGATTGGTCTTCCCTCAACAATTCAGCTTGCATGGTTCAGTCCCTCCATGAGGTTAAGAAAAAGGGGAGTTGGGTGGTGCCCCAACTCCCCTTTTTGTGACTGAACCTGTTACGTCTTCAGCCGGGTCATTGAGACACCGGCTGCATATGACGCGACCGGCTTATTCTGCTGCTTCCGCTTTCGGTGCCACAGACACGTATACGCGGCCATTGCCCTTCGAGCGGAAGGACACGTTACCGGCTGTCAGCGCGAAAATCGTGTGGTCTTTGCCAAGGCCAACATTGGCGCCTGGATGCCACTGCGTTCCGCGCTGGCGCAGAATAATGTTGCCTGGAATGACGGCTTCGCCGCCGAACTTCTTCACGCCAAGGCGCTTGGAATTCGAATCGCGACCGTTACGCGATGAACCACCAGCTTTTTTATGTGCCATTGGATTTCTCCTTTAAAAACCTAGTTTCCCGTGTCGCGCCGATTAGGCTGCAACGATGTCCGTGATACGGACGACGGTGTGATGCTGACGATGACCGCGCGTACGCTTGGAGTTCTGACGACGACGCTTCTTGAAGGCGATGACCTTCTTGCCGCGATTGTGTTCGACAACTTCAGCCTTGACCGTTGCGCCTGCAACGAAAGGTGCGCCGAACTGTGCGTCAGCGCCAACGCCGATCACGAGAACTTCGGTGAATTCTACAGTTGCGCCAGCGTCTGCTTCCAACTTTTCAATTGTGAGCACGTCGTTGGCCGCTACACGGTACTGCTTACCGCCGGTCTTGATGACTGCGAACATTTTTTACCCTTTCATGTTCGTTCCGGCTCTGCCCGCAAATGCGGTCTGGCCGTCTTTTTATCAGTCGGATAGCTTGGTTCTGGAAGCTGAAGGCCTCTAAAAACCGCGCCGATGAAACCGCTTTTGATAAAGCGGTGTGAACGGAAGACGCAATACGCCCTCGATTTCACGTGCCGGATACGCGACCAAGCCGTTTCTGTCAAGGTCGCAAGGGGGCGGAAAGTAACCGTGATGTCCAAGAATCTCAGGGGATTTCGTCCCTTGTGGCAAACAGGTCTCGAAATTTTGTCGGCAAGGGTTTATATGGGCCTCTCAACAAGGAGCAGAAATGGCCCGCATAGACAAAACCGACGATTGGCGGGATCGCCACGCGCCGACACTTTCAGCGTTCGAATCGCTTGCCATCGAGGCATATGGCCATTTGCCCGAAGAGTTTCGCGCGCTGACCAAGGACCTGATCATCGAGATCGCGGATTTTCCGACCGATGAGGTGTTCGAGGACATGGCTCTGGAGACGCCGTTCGATCTGCTCGGTCTGTTCGAGGGACGCGGCATTTCAGAACGCTTCACCATGGAAACAGGCGAGATGGTCAATCGCATCATCCTTTATCGCCGCCCCATACTGGACTACTGGGCCGAAAACGAGGAGACGCTGGGCGATATCATCACTCATGTGCTCATTCACGAAATCGGCCACCATTTTGGCCTCTCCGACGACGATATGGAGCGCATCGAAGAAAGCGCCGACGAGGCAGCGACGGATCGTTGATCCGCCGTTGTCAAGAGTCCTACTGCTCGCCCAGCTTCATATCCGGGTGGTATTCTTTACCTTCGACCATCTTGATGACCGGCTGTCCGCAATGCATCACGCCAGTTGCCGCATTGAAGGCGTAGGTCGGTGAACCCGCCAGTTCCCAGCCCTTGTTAAGCGCTTCGGTGACGCGGTGACAGAACTTTGCGTCGTCGGGACCAGTGATGAAACGATAGACCTTCATGCTTTTTTGCCTTTCATCTGTTCGATGATCGCGGCCATTGCCACAAGCCTTTTCGCCTGATCCACATGCAGCCGCTCGATCATCCGACCATTGGAATTGATGACGTTCAATCCCACAGATTCCGGTTTTGCGAAAGTCGCAATAATCTCATGCGCCTCTGCCAAGGATTTTTCATCCGGCGCAAAAGCCTGGTTTGCAGCTTCGATCTGGGAGGGATGGATCAGCATCTTGCCATCAAAACCCATGGCGCGACCCTGTCCGCACTCTTCGGCGAAAGCATCCAGATCGCGAAATTCGTTGGAAACGCTGTCGATCACATCGAGACCATAGGCGCGCGCGGCCAGCACGATTTGCATCAACCATGGCAAGAGATAGGTGCGCCCGGTCTGCGCAGGAACGCGCGTCTCCTTCCGCAGATCGTTCAGGCCGACCACGAAGCCACCCAGCCGCGCGCCCAGCGTATGCGACGCCTCGGCAATGGCGGCAACGTTTAAAATGCCTTTCGGTGTTTCGATCATCGCCCAGATTTTCAGGCCGTCCGGCGCATCCGCCTCTGCCAGCCAATCGGCGACGTCCTGAATATGCGATGGCTGCTCCACCTTGGGCAGAAGGATCGCATCCGGCGCGCAAGCCAGCACCACCTTCAGGTCACTCAGTCCTGTCGTGGTGGAGATCGGATTGATGCGGATCATCGCCTCGCGGCCAACAAGGGGTGTTTCCCTGAAGAAGGTCAGGAGGTTATTTCTGGCCTCGTCTTTCATCTCCGGTGCGACCGAATCTTCCAGGTCGAAGATGACGCCGTCGCATTCCAGTGTGCCGAGTTTTGCAAGTGCGCGAAGATTGATGGCGGGCACCGACAAAAGTGAGCGGCGTGGGCGAGCAGTATCGTTGAAATAAAAATCGGCCATGCCGCACTTGTGTCAACCTTTTGTGACATTCGCAAGCAGATAGGCGGTGTGCATCCTCTTGCAAGCAACGCAGAGAAGGCCCACATTCGTCTGGACAGAAAGGTTTGGATCATGCAGGGCATTCGTACATTCTTCTTCGCCGCTTCCAGCATCGCAATTCTGGCGTTGGCCGCACTCTTCACAGCCTCCTTGACGGTTGCGCTCGTGGGGACGTTGGCGGTGCTCAGCGCAGCGCGCCTGCTGTCCTCCCGCCTTAAACCAGCTCCCATCCCAGTGAAGCCTCACCAGCGTGAGGAACAGAGCATGCGGGTATGGAACGATGGCCGCGGGACGATCATCGACCTGTAGGCTTTTTAAAGACCCATTCTTTCTGGCGTTGCTTGATGAAGTGATCGTCTGTTGGCGGACGATCGTGACGAGAGCGTTTGTCGAGTTCACTTTTAACGGTCTTCGCAACGCTGGTCAGAACCACCAATTGGCACTATGAGTTTTGGTGCAACTGCCATCATCGTGTTGCAAAGCTGCGACTTTCCCAGTATCGACATGCCAGTCCAACCCACCTAATCGAGGGAAGCGAATGCGTATCGATGCTATTTCTATCGGCAAGAACCCGCCGGATGATATCAATGTGATCGTGGAGGTCCCCGTCGGCGGCCACCCCATCAAGTACGAGATGGACAAGGACGCGGGCGCTCTGGTCGTCGACCGTTTTCTCTACACGCCTATGACCTATCCGGGCAACTACGGCTTCGTGCCGCACACGCTGTCTGAAGATGGTGACCCGATCGATGTCCTGATCTGCAACACGCGGCCGCTGGTACCCGGCTGTGTGATCAATGTGCGCCCAATCGGCGTGATGATCATGGAAGACGACGGTGGCAAGGATGAAAAGATTCTTGCCGTTCCAGCCCCTAAGCTGACCCAGCGTTACGACAAGGTCCAGAATTACACAGACCTGCCGGAAATCACGCTTAAGCAGATTGAGCACTTCTTCGAGCACTACAAGGATCTGGAGCCCGGCAAATGGGTGAAGATGGGCGGCTGGCAGAATGTAGATGTTGCCAAAAAGCTGATCATCGAAGCGATCGAGCGCTACAAGGCACAAAGCTGACGTCAGCCATTGCGCATCCATAGAAATGACAAATCCTCCGGTTCGCATTTGAACCGGAGGATTTTTTTATACTGACCAAAGGTCAGGCGACCAGCGGGTAGATCGTGTTCCACATCAACGAACGGATGAAGAAGATGATCAGAAGAAGGATGATCGGCGAAATATCGATGCCGCCAAGGTTTGGCAGTACACGACGAATGGGTCGCAGCGCCGGTTCGGTGACATTGTAGAGAAAGCTGCCGATCGCTCCCACGAACTGGTTCGAAGAATTGATGACATTGAAGGCATAGAGCCATGAGAAGATGGCACTGATAATCAGTATCCAGGTATAAAGGTTTAACGCCAGATCGATCGTCTGAAACAGGGCAAGCATCAATGTCTCCATATCGTTGTTGGGTGACATTTAGTCATTCACACGGCGACCGGCAAGTGGCGGTTGATTTACATGGTCTTCCAGCCGTCACGCCGCTGTTTTTGCGCTGATCCAAATAAATGACCTGCGTCCATTTTTGACTCCAAGATCTGCTGCTATATGTCCTGACGTGTTACAGGGTTGATCTTTCAGTCTTAAGACATTGCACCAGTTTGAAAATGTGTGTCGTTTTGAGGCAGTCGTTTTATCTGAACGCCGTCTGCGAACCTCCGCCTGTGGATGTTAGGTGCGCGTTAATCATACTGTCATTCTTTTGCAAATCAGCAGTCACGGCGTCGGCAGCTCCAGTACAATGACAGTGGCCCTATGGATGTGGCTGATTCGATATGCCGAGGGTGTTCCATGATGGATTCAAGTGACGGTGCAGCGCCTTTCTCGTGGCCAGCTGTTGGCGCGAGTTTCAAACAGCCTTATCGGGTCGAACATACCCTGAACCCTCCTGTTTCGGATCGGCAGGCCGTAAGCGCGCAACTTGCGGATTGGGGCCAACCGATGCACGATAACAGCCGCGCTCTCGTCGCCTCGCCGCAACCGTCCGGTAAACATTTCGATGAGATACCGCTGACGATGGAAGTCGTCATCGGGCACGCGCAGGTCTCTGTTTCCGCGCTCATGGCCCTCAACAAAGATCAGGTCGTTCTCTTGAACAGGAGTTTTGGCGATCCGGTTGAAATCCGGGTCAACGGTCAGACCATCGGTCGTGGTGAAATCGTCTCCGACGGCGAGGACAACGTCATTGGTGTCAAACTGACAGAAGTGCTGCGTCGCTAGAAACGGTGGTTGTCTGTAATCTACGTTGAAAGACCAGATCCAGAAACTGCGAGAGCCACACTTTGAGCGCATTGTCGAACAGCATTCGGCCTTCCAGATGCTGGCTTCCAACCTGCGCGTTCGGCATACCAAATTTCGCAGCGCCACGTACCACCCAGCTTTGCATCATCGCGCGTGTCAACTCTGCATGAAACTGCAGACCCCAGGCATTTCGACCGTAACGGAAGGCCTGATTGGGGTACGCGTCACCTGTGGCCAGCAGCTCTGCCCCGTGCGGCAACTCAAATCCTTCGCGGTGAAAATGATAGACCATCTGTGGCCAGGATGACATGAGAAGGTTGCCTTTTTCGGTCGCGCGCAGAGGATACCATCCGATTTCCACTCTGCCGTGCTCGTCGCCATTCACCCTCGCGCCGAGGTGCTTGCAGAGCATTTGTGCGCCAAGGCATATTCCAAGAAACGGTTTGTCTTCTTCAAGCGGGATTTTCAGCCAGTCGATTTCCATCTGGATGAATGCGTCCGGATCGTTTGCACTCATCGGGCCACCGAATATCACCGCACCGGCATGGGCAGACAGGGTGGTCGGCAGATCGTCACCCAATGCGGGCCGCCTAATGTCGAGTCGGTACCCTTTCTCTATCAGCATTTGCCCAACCCGACCGGGCGTTGACCTCTCCTGATGCAGAACGATCAGGATTCTGTCTTGGCTGCCTCTGTGATCAGACGGATCAAACAGCATCTTTCTCGGTTTCACTTTCATCCGATATATTCACATGCGTGGCGGCTTGTTGGCGCTGCAGAACGCGGTCTCGGACCGAGACGCCCAGAAGGTCGGCGACACGCCAGATCACATGGTCTTCCATCTCATTACGCTCGCCATCCGCATAGACGATATCCCAGAGGATACCGATCAGCTCAACGCGCTTTTCCTCATCAAGGTGACGGCGAATGTCGGCAGTGAAACGATAATAGTCGACCGCTTCCCGGCCAGCCTCGCGGCCTGCTTCCATCAGCGCGTCCAGCTTGTTGGAACTAAGGTCATAATGCTCCTGCAACAGCTCACGCAGACGCTGACGTTCTACCCTGGAGACTGTACCGTCGGCCTCCATAACCTGAAAACAGAGTGCTGCGATGGCTACGCGCAGGTCGTCGGGCGCAAAATCCTCGGAAGGACTGCCCTGCGTGAGATTATGAAAAAACGACTGAATACGCTCGAGCATGGCGGTCCTTTGTGTTCGTTAAAACAATTTCAGTCGCGTTTTTTCGTCCAGATCACCAGCGGGCCTCTTCACGCCCGGATCGTCTGGGGCTCCGCCGAAAAAGGCGACTGGTTCCTGCTGTCTTTCAAGCTGCTTGTTTTCCGTAGAGGTGGCGACCATCGGTTTTGGCGCCACTGGCTTTTCAGCGATTACCACGGGTGTGTCAGGCTGCAGCACAGGCTCTGATACCTTGGCTGGTACAGGTATTTCGATAATTTTTTCGCGAATTTCGGGCTTTGCCACATCGGGTAAGGACGACAGCGCGTCATCGACGCTGACATCCTCGACGGGGCCTTCCATCTGGCCGAACGGCATTTTCCATTCGAACGCATCCAGACGACCGGTGACGGGAGAAGCAGGCAGCCACTTTTCGGAGACAATACCGTCCGCCACCCAGGCATGATCTCTCGGTGCGCGCAGTGCCTGCGCCATCCAATGGCGAATGCGGCCCTGATCACCTGTTTCGGCTTCTTCGATATCAGCGAGTAGCAGATATGTGCTTTCGCGCGGCTCGATGCGTGCGGCAGCTTGTGCTTTGCTCCGCGCGCGGGCGAAGTCCTGTGCATCGAGCGATGCCTGAGCAACGGCAACAAGGGCTTCAACATTGTTGGGCTTGAGACTTTCGAGCCGCTCCGCCCGTTTGAGGCGGTCAATGGCGGTATCACCGCTGCGAGCTCGTATGTAAAGCTGGGCGATCTGCGGATGCGGCGCAATCTTCCAGACAGGCTCAAGGACTGCGGCAGCCTTGCGCAGATTGTCTTCGCGCAGATAGGATTTGGCAGCAACCAGAGCCGCAGGCACGAGCCCCTTTGACAGTTTCAGCGCCTGCTTGGCATCTTCGCGCGCGGCTTTTGGGTCGCTCTCGAATTTCTCTTCGGCTTTTGCCGTCAGCAGAACCGCTTTTAGGCGCTCGGCTTCACCGCGCTCCAGAACGCTTGCCGCCTTTTGTTGGTCGAGCAGACGAATAGCATCGTCCCATTCGCCGCTTCGGGATTTGCTCTCAAGGGTCGCCTGCGCCGCCCATGGCAGGTAGGGCGCATTCTTTGCAGCATCTTCCGCATATTCCAGTGCCGCTTCGTTCGCGCCTTGGCGTCGGGCTTCCATGTAAAGACCACGAAGGCCGAGCTCGCGGGTTTCAGGGTCCTGAGCCATCGCTTCGAACTTGCGGCGGGCCGCGTCGTATTTGCCTTCGATCAGGTCTGCCTGCGCTTCCAGTAGATGGATCAACGGTTCTTGATCAGCGTTCAAAAGCCCTTGCGTTCGCGCGGTCATTTTCCGAGCAAGAATAGCGTTTCCAGCACCTGCTGCGATCAAGCCGGTCGAGAGGGCCTGATAGCCTCGATCGCGCTTTCGCGAGCGGAAATAGCGGCGTGCCGCGTGCGGTGAAGTCCATACGGTGTTGAACAGCCACCAGACGATCATGACAGCAGCAACGAGGGCTGCCACAAGAGACGCAGCCACCATGAGGCTCATCTCGATCAATTGGCCTTGCCAGACAATCGATAGGACGCCTGGCCGGTCTGCGAGCCAAGAGAAACCAAAGCCGACGAGAAGGACGATGACGACGAAACTGATAATCTTTGTCATGTCTTACCCCTGCTGGCCGGTGCTGCTGATAGCGCGGGTCAGCGTGCCGTTTACAAGATCCTCGACCTGCACGCGGGCATCGAGCGATGTCTTGAAATCTTTTGATGCAGTCTTGGCAGGCTCGGGCAGGCCATCCCACTCAAGAGAGGCGCCCTTCAGGTCACCATTGCGAAGCTTGTCCTCGATGCGCGCGATCTTGGCTTCTGCACCTTCCCCTTCCACATTGCCCACCGGCCTTACCTTGACGAGCGACAGCGCACTTTCCGCCAAGCGATCAACGATGCCTTGGTTGGGATCTGTCTGGTTGAGCGAGTCAAGCATGGCATTGGCGACATCCGGGAAATTGCGAGTCAATTCGGAGCGGGATGGAACGCCGGTATTGGCGAAGGGTCTTAACGATTGAATGGCGGGATCGTCAGGCGTCACGCGTGACAGGGTGTCCAATTCGGTCAAGAACGGCCCACCTCGGTCGATAGCAGCCTTCAGGCCCGCAGACGCAATGGCGCGCGCCACTTCGATATCGTCGCGTGGTTCGTTGATCTTGGTTTCCGCGTCGCTCAAGCGGCGTGTCAAGTCGGCATTGGCCGCGTCTTGTGCGGCTTTTTCAGATTGTAGGGTCGATAGGGTGGATTCGAGTGAGGCCAGCTTGTCAGTGACATCACCACCGCCGGATGCTGTCGAGCTCTCCAGAGCAGCCATACGCGTTTCAAGTGCAGATGTGTCAGCTGTCGTTTGTGGCGCATTGGATATTTGCTGGCGCAGACTTGAAACCTCGGTCTTGAGGGATGCCAGTTCGTCGGACGAGCCAGTGCTGGACGAAAACGGAGGCAGGTAACCTGCATATTGCATGCTGCCCGCAGCCACCAGCGCGACCAAGCCACCAACGATGCCAGCCAATAACACACCAGAATTCCGGCTACCATTATCGCTGCTTTTGGCGTTGGACGAGGATGCCGCAAAGGTTTTATTATCCGTCGCCGGCTTAGATGCTTCCGGTTGTCGCGGCTGCGTCGTCGGTTTGTCGGATTTTAGTGGCTCAGTCTTGAAAGGCGGAACGGTTGTCGTGCCTGCCGCCGCGGGTTTTGCCGTTTGATCCGCCTTTACGTCTTCAGCCTTCTGAAGATTAGGCTCTGGCTCGATCGGCTTCCTGACTTGGTTGTCCCATATCGGTTTCGGGTCCGACTTTTCAGCGCCGAATGCTGAGGTCTTCTCAGAGGGTGCAACCGCCTCCGGCCCTGTTGCTGGTTTGGCCTCTACGGGCCCCGTGTCCTTGTCCTTGTCCTTGCCGATGTCCTTCACGTCCTTCGCGTCGAGATCGATCGTGACAGGTTCAGTGGTGGACTTGGAGTGGCGTGGCGGTTTTCCCGATACCATGACAACCTCATTCTGCCTGAATTTACCTAAACCTAGTCAGTGATAACGGCAAAGGAAAGGGGCGGAAGGGAATTAGGTTCCCGCTTCTCGATCAAGAAGATCAAACATCCGAGACTCACTCGGTGCAGTGCTGGCGAATGCCGCGTGTTGAAACGATGCGGGAACCTGGGAAAGTACTTTGCTGCTGATGCAGACCATCCTGCAATCACGAAATTGTTCAGGATATTTTTCACGTTCCATCAGTTCGAAAAAGATCCGCACGGCTTCGCTCGAATAAAACAGGACTGCATCGATTGGGATATCCGCAATACGCTTTTTCAGGTTGTGGCTTTGCCAAGGAACGGGCTGCATCCGGTAGATTTCGACGGTTTTAAAAGGCACTTTCAATTCACCAAGTGCGCGCTCAAAGCCCTGATCCCTTGGGGTGCCTGCCAGATAGAGGACGGTGCCACGATGGGAGGCGCCCGTATCGGCGATGAGGTGCGCCAAGGCTGAGCCATCGCTTTCGCCGGAGATAATCGCCTGAAAGCCAGCATCGCGTGCCGCTTTTGCAGAGGCATTTCCGACGACAAATATGGGTCTGTGCAGGCTGGCAGCCAGATCTGCGCCTGAGCCTAAAAGGGCACGAACCGCCTCCGCACTCGTCACTGCCAAGAATGCTGGTGTTTTTGCCAAGGCAGCAATGGCCGCCGTTGCATCATGGGTCGGACTTGTCAGCGGCAACAGGACAGGCTCATGGCCAATCTCGTGCAAAAGCTGCGCCGTCCTTAACCCCGATGCTTCCGGGCGTGTGACGACGACGCGCATCGTTAGCTCCAGCTTTCGAAGAAACCGGTTCCTGCAGCAGCGCGGACGTGTTCGCCGGCTTTTTTACCCAGCTCCAAAGCTTGAGCGCTTTTTCCGGAGATTTCGACACTATGCTCTGTTTGCCCATCCGGTGTCAGAATGAGGCCTGAAAAGTGCAGGTCACCGCCATCGCATTGGGCGTAACCGGCAATCGGTGTTCGGCATGAACCATCCAGAACCGACAGAAACGCGCGCTCGCAGGAAACGGCGTCGTAAGTGGGACAGTGGTTGACGGCAGCGAGTAGATCGTCGATGCGGGTATCGCCAATACGACTTTCGATGCCGATGGCGCCTTGTGCCGGTGCCGGGAGGAAATCTTTCGTTTCCAGCAGTTGCGTCGGTATGTCAGCCATATTCAGGCGTTTGAGACCTGCAAAGGCGAGTAAGGTCGCGTGCGCCATTCCCTCGTCAAGCTTGCGCAGACGCGTTGCAACGGCACCCCGAAAGAGGATGAGGTTGAGGTCGGGTCGCACCCGGCGGATAAGAGCTTGTCGGCGCAACGAAGCGGAACCGACTGTTGCGCCATGCGGCAACTCTGTGAGTTTCGGGGCGGTGCGACCGATAAAAGCATCACGCACGTCTTCGCGGGGCAGGAACGCGGACAGATGTAAGCCATCTGGCAGTTTCGTCGCCATATCCTTGGAGGAGTGCACGGCAAAATCCAGCTCCCCGGAGAGAAGCTTCGTCTCGAGTTCCTCCGTAAACAGTCCTTTGCCGCCGACCTCCGACAAAGCACGATCAGCTATGCGGTCACCCTTCGTCACAATCGGCACGATTTCGAACATCTCCGGCACAAGGCCATGCGCCGCGACGAGGCGATCTCGCGTCTCGAAGGCTTGCGCGAGCGCCAAGGGGCTGCCACGCGTGCCGATTCGAAAAGGTTTTGTTTGCATCCGCTTCTATCCATTGTTACCGGAGGTGTTCGTACCCAAGTTTCTGAAACACCGCAATCAACGAACCGGCTGATGACCCCCTTTCTTCGTATCCTCGGCATTGAGACAAGCTGCGACGAAACCGCTGCATCCGTGGTGGTTCGGCATGCTGACGGTCGCGGCGAGATCGTCTCTGACGTCGTTTTGTCGCAGCTGGAAGAACACAGTGCCTATGGTGGGGTGGTGCCGGAAATTGCCGCGCGTGCCCATGTGGAAGCACTCGATACCCTGATCGAAGAAGCACTGGCCGGTGCGGGCGTGACGCTTGCCGATATCGATGCTGTCGCCGCAACCTCTGGCCCCGGTTTGATCGGCGGACTGATCGTCGGTCTGATGACGGGAAAGGCGATTGCCAAGGCGGCAGGGAAACCGCTTTACGCCATCAATCATCTCGAAGGTCATGCGCTGACGGCGCGTTTGACGGATGGCCTGTCCTTCCCTTACCTGATGCTGCTCGTCTCCGGCGGGCATACGCAGCTCATTCTCGTGCGCGGCGTCGGTCAATATGAGCGCTGGGGCACGACCATCGACGATGCGCTGGGCGAGGCCTTCGACAAGACCGCAAAGCTCTTGGGCCTACCGTATCCCGGTGGGCCTGCGGTCGAGAAGGCAGCAAAAACTGGCAATGCGGACCGTTTCGCGTTGCCTCGGCCGATGGTGGGTGAAGCGCGGCTCGATTTTTCCTTTTCCGGCCTGAAGACCGCAGTTCGTCAGGCGGCAACAGCTATTGTCCCGCTCTCAGATCAGGACATTGCGGACATCTGCGCCTCTTTTCAAAAAGCCGTATCGCGGACTTTGAAAGACCGTATCGGCCGTGGACTGCAAAGGTTTGTGGAGGAGTTTCCATCGGTTGATGGAGGTCCGTCGCTGGTCGTGGCTGGTGGCGTTGCGGCCAATCAGGAGATACGTCGCACGCTTCAGGACTTGTGCGACAAGCATCGGTTTCGGTTCATCGCGCCACCCTTGCAACTGTGCACCGATAATGCTGCGATGATTGCCTGGGCGGGGCTCGAGCGCATGGCGCAAGGCATGGAGCCTGATAGTCTCGATGTTCAGCCGCGCTCACGCTGGCCACTGGATGCGCAGGCCCAGACGTTGATCGGCTTTGGCAAGCGAGGCGCAAAGGCATGACGGAGCGTGAGAAGATCGTCGTCATCGGTGCAGGCGCTTTCGGCACGGCAATCGCCGTGGTCGTTGCGCTTGAAAACCGCCACAATGTGACGTTGCTCGGCCGAGACGCTGGGTTGATGGCGGATCTGTCCGCCGATGGCGTTCACGATGCAGCGCTGCCCGGCATTTCCTTGCCGGATGGCTTGAAATACTCGGCTGAACCCGAGGCTCTTGAAGATGCTGACATCGTTCTCTTCGCCATACCATCGCAGGCGCAAGCGGATGCAGCACGGCATTACGGTCCTTACCTGGCTAAAGATACCGTTATCGTGACCTGTGCCAAGGGTATCGACCGATTATCCGGAAAATTGTTGACGGATGTGCTGGAGCGCGAACTGCCGCATCATGTGGTCGGGGTCTTATCAGGTCCTGGCTTTGCGGCCGATATCGCCAAGGGGTTGCCGACGGCCATGGCGGTCGCTGCGCGCGACCTGAGTGTGGCCCAGCGACTTGCGCAGACAATTTCCGGCCGTACGTTCCGGCTTTATGCCTCGACGGATCGTATCGGTGTGCAACTGGGTGGTGCGTTGAAGAATGTGCTGGCGATTGCGGGCGGCATTGTCGAAGGCGCGGGCCTCGGGGATTCCGCACGTGCGGCGCTGATTTCACGCGGGCTCGCGGAAATGTCGCGTCTCGCCGCCGCCATGGGAGGGCAGTCTAATACTGTTCGTGGCCTTTCCGGCCTTGGAGATCTGGTTCTGACGGCGACCAGCCACCAGTCGCGTAATTTGCGTTTCGGCATTTTGCTGGGGCAGGGCGGCGATGCCGCCACATTTCATGGCGGTTTGGTGGAGGGCGCCTACGCGGCCTCCGTTGCGTCGCGTCTCGCCGATGGGCTCGGTGTCGACATGCCAATTACAGATGCGGTTGCGGCGATCATCGAGGGCAAGCTGGACATCAAGACCGCCATTCAACAATTGATGACACGGCCCATCACCACCGAGTAGGGCACTCAAAAGGAGACGAAAATGCTGTTTGCTTTCATTTGCAAAGACAAGCCTGACCATCTGCATGTGCGTATGGAGACCCGCCCTGTGCATCTGGAGCACCTCAACAGGCTGAACGCAGAAGGTACGCTGAAAATGGCAGGCCCGTTTCTGGATGCAGACGGCAAGCCGAATGGCAGCCTTGTGATCGTCGAGGCAGCCGATATCGATGCGGCAAAGGCGCTGGCCGATGCCGATCCTTATGCCAAGGCGGGTCTGTTCGAAAGCGTCGAAGTGAAGCCCTATAATTGGGTCTTCAACAATCCGGGAGCGTGAGAGCCATGGCGAATTACTGGCTTTTCAAGTCCGAGCCATCCACATGGTCGTGGGCGCAGCAAAAGGCCAAAGGTGACGCTGGCGAAGAGTGGGGTGGGGTGCGCAATTACCAAGCGCGCAACAATATGCGTGCCATGAAAATTGGCGACAAGGGCTTCTTCTACCACTCCAACGAGGGGCTGGAAGTCGTCGGTATCGTCGAAGTCTGTGAGTTGTCGCGGCCTGACACAACTGCGGAAGGTGATGCGCGCTGGGACTGCGTACACATCAAGGCCGTGTGCGATATGCCAACGCCGGTTACACTCAAAGACGTGAAGGCCAATCCCAAGCTTGCCGAGATGTCGCTTGTCACGTCCATGCGTCTGTCCGTACAGCCTGTATTGCTTGAGGAGTATCTTGAAGTTTGCCGGATGGGCAAGCTCGACAAGCCTCCGCGCTCTCCGGACTGAAAGGATTGAAAACCGATCCTTACGTCTTCATCCGGGGCAATACGACAGTCATGTCGCCGCCGCATGTACCGGAAATTCGGCTGCATCTGGCAAGTGAAGCACATGAACTCTGGTTGAAGACGGAAGACGAATTGCAGGAGATCGGCTTGCCGCCGCCATTCTGGGCATTTGCCTGGGCGGGTGGCCAAGGGTTGGCGCGTTATATTCTCGATCATCCCGAGACGGTGGCAGGCAAGCGCGTCGTCGATTTTGCCAGCGGTTCGGGGATTGTCGCGATCTGCGCTGCGCTCGCGGGTGCGGCAAACGTGACGGCTGTCGATATCGACCCTTGGGCAAAGACGGCCATTGCTCTCAACGCCGCAGAAAACAATGTGCGTGTCGACTTCATGAGCAACGACATCGTCGGAAAAGCCATCGACGCAGATGTGCTACTGGCAGGTGATGTCTTTTATGATGGCGCCTTTGCCGCCCTTCTCACACCCTGGCTTTCGACCCTAAAACGAAACGGGGTCACGGTTCTGATCGGTGATCCCGGTCGGGTCTATTTACCGCAAAACCTTTTGGAGCCTTGCGCCATCTACCAGGTGCCTGTCACGCGGGTTCTGGAAGACAGCGACGTGAAGAAAACCACGGTCTGGACATTCGTCTAGCGCAGAAACGTTTCAGGGACGGATGACGCAGACGCCTGCTTCGTATGAGCATTCAGCACCCATCGTCTTTCTGTTGACGTGAATGATGCGTGGTCTGTTGGGGCTTGGTATCGTGAAAGTCGCATTTCCGTTGGTGCCCTCTGCGGCAAAGTAGATCCCGTTGCGCGGCGCACGGATACCTGAAACGGCGCCTGCATAAGTGCCGATCCCACGGATGTAAGACGGTAATCCATCGCCGCCATAATAAGAACGATACTGGTGCCGATGATGGTTGGTACTGTTTTTATACTGTAGATTGTCCATCGCATTCGCGTGAGAAACGCCTATGATTGCGCCTGTCACCACGATGAAAGAGGCAGCGATTCGGGGTGTTAACATGACGATTTCTCTCCGGATTTATCGCGTATACGGTGCCGATTATTTTGACGTTTACGTAAATTATTTTTAGCGTCTCAGCTTGGAAACGCTCAGGAATTTATTGTTGATCCAACGAATTACAATGATTCTTCAAGCCACAATCGATTAAATTCGTTCGCGCTGGCAATTGTGCTTGTGGTCATGACCTCGTGCTATTAAAGGTCGCGGTTGGTGCAATGCACATTTCTCCGTCATGTGCGTTGTTTGGGGCGCCCGCTTTATGGGCGCGGAACGCCGTGAGGTTCATATGGCGAATACGACAAGCAATCGGCCATTGTCGCCGCATCTTCAAGTCTACAGGCTCATCCCGACGATGCTGGCATCGATCGTGCATCGAATCACCGGTGCGGCGTTGTATTTCGGCACAGTGTTGGTTGCGTGGTGGTTGATCGCGACAGCGTCCGGCGTGGATGCCTACAGCTGGGTCCAGTGGGCCATGAATTCCATTATCGGTAAACTCGTTCTGATTGGGTATACCTGGGCGCTCGTTCACCATATGCTGGGTGGCCTTCGCCACTTCATGTGGGATCTGGGTCATGGCTTCGACAAGCATTTCACCACGAAAATCGCCAAGGCGTCCTTCGTGGTTTCGATCTGTCTGACCGCGCTGATCTGGGTTGTCGCCCTGATCGTGCGCTGAGGAGATATTACCATGGATATGCGTACACCCCTCAATAAGGTTCGCGGTCTTGGCTCTGCCAGGGAAGGCACGGAGCATTTCTGGCGCCAGCGCGTAACCGCAGTCGCAAACGTTCCGCTTCTGATTTTCTTTGTCGTCTTCCTCGTCATGTATGGCGGCGCACCCTTTGAAGAGGTGGCCGCGGCCTTGGCCAACCCACTCGTTGCCGTGACGATGGTTCTTGTCGTTGTCTCCGGCATCATCCACATGAAGCTGGGCATGCAGGTCATCATCGAAGACTATGTGCATGCGGAAGTGCCTAAGCTCGTCTTTTTGATGCTCAACACGTTCTTCTCGGTGATCATGGCCGGTCTCTGCCTTTTCGCCGTTCTGAAAATCGCATTCGCAGGATAACCCGTCATGGCACCCAACAGTTCACCTTCTCAGAACGGCAAGGCCTATACTTATGTCGATCACTCCTATGACGTGATCGTTGTAGGGGCTGGCGGCGCGGGTCTTCGCGCGACGCTCGGCATGGCCGAACAGGGCTTCAAGACAGCCTGCATCACCAAGGTTTTTCCGACCCGCTCGCACACCGTTGCTGCGCAGGGCGGCATTGCCGCATCGCTCAACAACATGACGCCCGACAGCTGGCAGTGGCACCTTTACGATACCGTCAAGGGTTCCGACTGGCTGGGCGACGTGGACGCCATGCAGTATCTTGCCATGGAAGCACCAAAGGCGGTCTATGAGCTAGAGCATTACGGCGTGCCGTTCTCGCGTAACGCCGAAGGCAAGATCTACCAGCGCCCATTCGGCGGCCACATGCAGAATTACGGTGAAGGTCCACCAGTGCAGCGCACCTGCGCCGCTGCCGACCGTACCGGCCACGCTATTTTGCACACGCTTTACGGTCAGTCGTTGCGTCATAATGCCGAATTCTTCATCGAGTATTTCGCGCTTGATCTCATCATGTCGGATGACGGAAGCCGTTGCACAGGGGTCGTTGCTTGGAACCTCGATGACGGCACCATCCACCGCTTTACGGCGAAGATGGTGGTTCTGGCGACGGGCGGTTATGGCCGTGCCTATTTCTCCGCAACGTCTGCGCACACCTGCACGGGCGATGGCGGCGGCATGATCGCGCGTGCCGGTCTGCCGCTTCAGGACATGGAATTCGTTCAGTTCCACCCGACCGGCATCTACGGCGCAGGCTGTCTGATCACAGAAGGCGCACGCGGTGAGGGCGGTTATCTCGTCAACTCCGAAGGCGAGCGCTTCATGGAGCGTTACGCGCCATCCGCCAAGGATCTTGCGTCGCGTGACGTCGTCTCTCGTTGCATGACCATGGAAATCCGTGAAGGTCGTGGCGTCGGCAAGAACAAGGACCACATCTTCCTGCATCTGGATCACCTCGATCCGGCCATCCTGCATGAGCGCCTTCCAGGCATTTCCGAAAGCGCCAAGATTTTTGCGGGCGTGGATGTGACGCGCGAACCGATCCCCGTTCTGCCGACGGTTCACTACAATATGGGCGGCATTCCGACCAACTATTGGGGTGAAGTGCTGAACGCCGATAGTGAAAACCCTGAGCGGATCATTCCAGGCCTGATGGCTGTGGGTGAAGCGGGTTGTGCCTCGGTGCACGGTGCGAACCGCCTCGGCTCCAACTCGCTGATCGACCTCGTGGTCTTTGGCCGTGCCGCTGCCATTCGTGCAGCCGAAGTCATCGATCGTCCCAGCGCTATTCCAGCGCTCAACGTTGCTGCCTGCGACAAGATCATGGATCGCTTCGACCGTCTGCGCAACGCAAGTGGTGGCACGCCGACCGCCGTGTTGCGTGACAAGATGCAGCGCGCCATGCAGGACGATGCTGCGGTGTTCCGCACGCAGGAATCGCTGGAAAGCGGTTGCCAGCGCCTTTCTGCCATCTGGAAGGAATTGCCTGATATCAAGGTCACCGACCGTTCCATGGTCTGGAATTCCGATCTTGTCGAAACGTTGGAACTTGAAAACCTCATGGCCAACGCCATCACCACCGTCTACGGTGCCGAGGCCCGCAAGGAAAGCCGTGGCAGCCATGCGCGTGAAGACTTCGTGGACGGCCCGTTTGGCGGGCGCGACGACGTCAATTGGCGCAAGCACACGCTGGCCTGGGTGAACGAGCAGGGCGATGTGAAGCTTGATTACCGTCCGGTTCACACGGAACTGATTGCTGAGGGTATCGATCTGCAAAAGATCGCGCCTAAAGCTCGCGTCTACTGATTGAGAGGAACTGGACATGGTTGAACTTGCTCTCCCAAAAAACTCTCAGATGACCGAAGGCAAGGTCTGGCCGAAGCCGGAAGGCGCGAAGAATATTCGCGAATACCGGGTTTATCGCTGGAACCCTGACGATGGGCAGAACCCGCGTATCGATACCTATTACATCGATGTCGATGATTGTGGCCCGATGGTTCTCGATGCTCTTCTCTACATCAAGAACACTGTCGATCCGACACTGACGCTTCGCCGTTCCTGTCGCGAGGGCATCTGCGGTTCTTGCGCGATGAACATCGATGGTACGAACACGCTGGCCTGCACCAAGGGCATGGAAGAAATCAACGGGACCGTTAAGGTCTATCCGCTGCCGCACATGCCTGTCGTGAAGGACCTCGTTCCTGATCTTTCGAACTTCTATGCGCAGCATCGCTCTATCGAGCCTTGGCTGAAGACGGTATCACCGACGCCTGCCAAGGAATGGAAGCAAAGCCATGACGATCGTCAGAAGCTGGATGGTCTCTATGAGTGCATCTTGTGCGCATGCTGCTCCGCCTCCTGTCCCAGCTACTGGTGGAACGGCGACCGTTATCTCGGTCCGGCTGTTCTGCTGCAGGCCTATCGCTGGCTGATCGACAGCCGTGACGAAGCGACTGGCGAGCGCCTCGATGATCTGGAAGATCCGTTCCGCCTGTATCGTTGCCACACGATCATGAACTGCGCACAGGCATGCCCGAAGGGGTTGAACCCTGCCAAGGCGATTGCCGAGATCAAGAAGATGATGGTCGAGCGCCGCGTCTAAGCGCGGTGGATAATGGACGAAAACAAACAGGCCGCGATCCCCATCGTGGCCTGTTTCATGATAACGAGGCTGGACACGTCTGTAAAAATCGACTGAAATTGCAATTATCCCGGTAGTGGCTTGCGTTGGCTAATGCTTTGGTAATAATTCAGCCGTTTTGTGTAGACATGGTCTTGCCGAAGCAGAAAATCGGGAGCTTGAAATGCAGTTCAGATATGTGGTGACGGGTCTAGTGGTCGTTATGAGCCTTGCCGGTTGCCAGCGTACCTCCTTCGATTACAACAATAACAGCAGCCCGAACGGCAATCCCGGTTACACGCCGCCGCTTCAGGCACAGCCAGTGCCGTCCGTGCAGTCCGGCGCTTTACCGCCTCCCGGCGGTTCCTCGCAGTTCCCGAATGCGCCTGCCAATGCAGCGCCCGGCGGTACGAATGTGGCGTCTGCTCCTCCGACTGCTGCTATGGACGTCACCAAGGAAGCTATGGTTGGCAACTGGCGTGTGTCCAATGGCGGAGCAAGTTGCGACATGTTCCTGACCCTGACCAACCTGGGCAGCGGATCGCGCGGCGGTACCCGCGGTTGCGCTGGGGAACTGTCGTCCATGGGCTCATGGGAAGTCTCCAACAAGATGGTTCAGTTCAAGAACCGCGCCGGCGATACGATCGGTCGGGTCTACAAGACAGGCGATACGCGTTACGATGGCACGACCAACAGCGGTCAGCCACTCAGCCTCAGCCGATAATGTTTTCACGCGGGCAGCGTTTTACGGTGCTCGCGTTTGAGGCGCGTGTATGAAGCCATTACCAGATTACAATCATAGTGTTGTTGAACAGCTCAATGCACTAACAGTGTCTGGCGAGTTGAAGGCCGACGCCGCACAGATGGGTGTGGCAGTGCAACTGGATCGGATTCTGGCCGATCTCAAGATCCGCAAGCCAGCTAAGAAAAAGAGTGCGCTCGGCTGGATGTTTGCAAAAAAGGTAGGCCCTGCCGCATCCGTCAAAGGCCTCTATGTCGAGGGAAGTGTTGGACGCGGAAAGACGATGCTGATGGACATGTTCTTTCAGCTCGCTCCCATCGAAAAGAAACGCCGCTGCCATTTTCACGAATTCATGGCCGACGTGCACAATCGCGTCCACGCGCATCGCCAGAAGCTGAAAAGTGGTGAAACCAAGCAGGCCGATCCCATCCCGCCGGTTGCCGCACAGTTGCTAGCCGAGGCTGAGCTGCTATGCTTCGATGAATTCTCGGTCACCGATATCGCTGATGCGATGATCCTCTCGCGGCTTTTCACCGAACTCTTCGCCAATGGATGCGTGCTGGTTACGACATCGAATGTCTTGCCGGACAATCTTTATAAGGACGGTCTTAATCGTAGCCTGTTTCTGCCCTTCGTCGATTTGCTACAGCAGCATGTTCAGGTCGTGACCCTGAATAGCCCGACCGATTATCGGATGGAGAAAATCAGGAGCCTGCCTGTCTATGTAGCGCCACTGGGCGAGGCTTCCGATAAGGCTATGGATATGGCTTGGCAGCAATTAACCGAAGGTCATGTCAGTGCGCCGACCGATATCGCTGTCAAGGGACGCTCCGTCGTTGTACCGAAGGCCGCTGGGCGCGTTGCACGTTTTTCGTTCGCCGATCTGTGCGAGAAGCCGCTCGGTGCGTCTGATTTTCTGGCCATCGCCGACAGGTTCGACACTGTTTTCATCGATCATATTCCTCTGCTTGATGCTGACAAGCGCAACGAAACGAAGCGCTTTATTATCCTGATTGATGCCTTCTACGATCGTACCATCCGAATCTTTGCCTCCGCCGCAGCCATGCCGGAAGACCTTCTTGTTAAGCGGAAGGGGACTGAAGGCTTCGAGTTTGATCGCACCGCATCGCGCCTGTTTGAGATGCGAAGCGCTGATTATCTCGCTTTGCACAATGAAAAACGCGACACTGTGTGACGTTTTTATAACTTTAGTTCTTACGTTTACGTAAGTATTTTGTCATCTAAACGATTGAAAATACTCACTTCAAAACTATTTGTTGCCATTTCCTCCCAATAAAGCTAAGTCGAGTGCGACAATTTAAAGCCGCCTTGTGTTTGCGGCGAAATTGAATTGAAGCTCAAGAGGAAGCATTCGATGTCTCGCAAAAAGATTGCACTTATTGGTTCTGGCATGATCGGCGGCACGCTGGCGCACTTGGCCAGCCTCAAGGAACTGGGCGATATCGTCCTCTTCGATATTGCTGATGGCATTCCACAAGGTAAGGGTCTCGATATTGCCCAGTCCGGGCCGGTTGAAGGTTTCAATGCCAAGCTGACCGGCGCATCCGATTACGCTGCCATCGAAGGCGCAGACGTTTGCATCGTGACAGCCGGTGTTGCCCGCAAGCCCGGTATGAGCCGCGACGATCTTCTCGGCATCAATCTCAAGGTCATGGAACAGGTCGGCGCCGGCATCAAGAAATATGCCCCGAATGCTTTCGTCATCTGCATCACCAATCCGCTCGACGCCATGGTCTGGGCTCTCCAGAAATTCTCCGGCCTGCCGAAGAACAAGGTTGTTGGCATGGCTGGCGTTCTCGACAGCGCGCGCTTCCGCCTGTTCCTCTCTGAAGAATTCAACGTCTCCGTTCAGGACGTAACGGCCTTCGTTCTCGGTGGTCATGGCGATACCATGGTTCCATTGGCACGCTACTCCACCGTTGGCGGCGTTCCTTTGACAGACCTCGTGAAGATGGGCTGGCTGACGGCCGAGCGTCTCGAAGAGATTGTTCAACGTACCCGCGACGGCGGTGCCGAAATCGTCGGTCTTCTCAAGACCGGTTCGGCTTATTACGCACCTGCTGCGTCGGCGATCGAAATGGCTGAATCCTACCTCAAGGACAAGAAGCGCGTTCTTCCTGCTGCGGCCTACCTTTCCGGTCAGTACGGCGTCAACGACATGTATGTCGGCGTGCCCACGATCATCGGTGCTGGCGGTATCGAGCGCATCATCGAAATCGAACTCAACAAGGACGAGGAAGCTGCCTTCCAGAAGTCCGTCGGCGCGGTTGCGGGCCTCTGCGAAGCCTGCATCAATATTGCTCCGTCGCTGAAGTAATGGCCTTACGGCTTAAAACAGGGATTAATCCATGAATATTCATGAATATCAGGCCAAAGCTCTTCTCAAGGGCTATGGTGCGCCGGTGGCCGAAGGGGTCGCTATTCTCAAGGTTGAAGAAGCCGAAGCGGCTGCAAAGCAGCTTCCCGGCCCGCTTTACGTCGTCAAGAGCCAGATCCATGCTGGTGGCCGCGGTAAAGGCAAGTTCAAGGAACTCGGCCCCGATGCAAAGGGTGGCGTTCGCCTTGCGAAGTCCATCGAAGAGGTTATCAGCCACGCCAAGGACATGCTTGGCAACACGCTGGTCACGGCGCAGACGGGTGACGCTGGCAAGCAGGTCAACCGTCTCTATATCGAAGACGGCGCAGACATCGACCGCGAACTTTATTGCTCGCTGCTGGTGGATCGCTCGGTTGGCCAGGTTGCTTTCGTGGTTTCCACCGAAGGCGGTATGGACATCGAAGCTGTGGCACACGACACGCCAGAGAAAATCCACACGATCGCTATCGAGCCTGAAGCCGGTGTGACCGCTGCAAACATCGAAGCCATCTCCAAGGCTCTCGAATTGTCGTCGGCTGCTGCTGAAGACGCAAAGGCACTTTTCCCGGCGCTGTATACTGCGTTCGTTGAAAAGGACATGGCTCTCCTCGAAGTGAACCCGCTGATCGTCATGACTGATGGTCATCTGCGCGTTCTCGATGCCAAGATGTCCTTCGATGGCAATGCGCTTTTCCGTCACGACGACGTAAAGCTGCTGCGCGACGAAAGCGAAGAAGACGCCAAGGAAATCGAAGCGTCCAAGTGGGACCTCGCTTACGTGGCGCTTGATGGCAACATTGGCTGCATGGTCAACGGCGCTGGTCTAGCCATGGCAACGATGGACATCATCAAGCTGTACGGCAAAGAGCCTGCAAACTTCTGCGACGTCGGCGGTGGCGCTGGCAAGGAAAAGGTTGCGGCTGCGTTCAAGATCATCACGGCTGACCCGAAGGTTGAAGGCATTCTCGTCAACATCTTCGGCGGCATCATGAAGTGCGACGTCATTGCCGAGGGCGTTATCGCCGCGGTGAAGGAAGTCGGTCTGCAGGTTCCACTCGTTGTGCGCCTCGAAGGCACCAATGTCGAACTGGGCAAGAAGCTCCTGAACGAATCGGGTCTTGCGATTACGGCTGCTGACGATCTGGACGATGCAGCCAAGAAGATCGTTGCGGCGATCAACGGCTAATTGAGGGACTTGAAATAATGTCTATTCTTGTAAACAAAGACACCAAGATCCTCGTTCAGGGTCTGACCGGCAAGACCGGCACTTTCCACACCGAACAGGCGCTTGCTTACTACGGCACGCAGATGGTCGGCGGTATTCACCCCAAGAAGGGTGGCGAAACATGGACCGGCTCCAAGGGCGAGAGCCTGCCGATCTATGCGACCGTTGCGGAAGCCAAGGAAAAGACCGGTGCTGACGCATCGGTGATCTATGTGCCGCCAGCAGGCGCGGCTGATGCGATCATCGAAGCCATCGACGCGGAAATTCCGTTCATCACCTGCATCACCGAAGGCATTCCTGTCATGGACATGGTTCGCGTCAAGGCTCGCCTCGACCGCTCCAAGTCCCGCCTGCTTGGCCCTAACTGCCCGGGCATCATGACACCGGAAGAGTGCAAGATCGGCATCATGCCGGGCTCGATCTTCCGCAAGGGTTCGGTCGGTATCGTTTCGCGCTCCGGCACGCTGACTTACGAAGCCGTGTTCCAGACATCCAACGAAGGCCTTGGCCAGACGACGGCTGTCGGTATTGGTGGTGACCCGGTCAAGGGTACCGAGTTCATCGACATCCTGGAAATGTTCCTCGCTGACGAAGCCACGCAGTCGATCATCATGATCGGCGAAATCGGCGGTGCTGCTGAAGAAGAAGCAGCGCAGTTCCTGATCGACGAAGCCAAGAAGGGCCGTAAGAAGCCAATGGCTGGCTTCATCGCTGGACGTACCGCACCAAAGGGCCGCACCATGGGTCATGCCGGTGCTGTGGTTTCCGGTGGCAAGGGCGACGCGGAATCCAAGATTTCGGCCATGGAGGCGGCTGGTATCAAGGTTTCGCCTTCCCCGGCGCGCCTTGGTAAGACTCTGGTCGAAGTCCTCAAGGGCTGAGACTGAAACAGATCTGGCAGCGGGCAGGGGTCGGAAACGGCAGCCTGCCCGAAGCCGCAAGAAGAACAGTCGATGCTTTCGCACCGAAGACCAAAGCGGCAGGCCGGCGACGGTCATCAACGGGATTGAGGAGGCGGGCGAATACGTCCGCGAAAACACCATGGCAAGGCAAGAAGCCAACGAGCAGTTTCAGATCACGTCGTTTCTAGACGGCGCGAATGCAGCCTATATCGAGCAGCTCTACGCCCGGTACGAGGAGGATTCGTCTTCCGTATCTCCAGAATGGCAGAGCTTCTTCAAAGGGCTTTCCGATAATCCCGATGACGTGAAAGCGGCGGCCAAGGGTGCTTCATGGAAGCGCTCCAACTGGCCGATCGCTGCCAATGGCGACTTGATTTCGGCGCTGGACGGCAATTGGGCCACCGTCGAAAAGGCCATCGAAAAGAAGGTTCAGGCCAAAGCTGAAGCCAAGGGTGCCGAGACAGGCAAGACCGTCAGCGAGGCAGAGGTTCTTCGTGCGACACGCGACAGCGTGCGCGCCATCATGATGATCCGAGCCTACCGCATGCGTGGTCACCTGCATGCCAAGCTCGACCCGCTCGGTATCGCGAGCGCCGTCGAGGACTATGATGAATTGTCGCCGAAGTCCTATGGCTTCGAGGAAAGCGATTACGATCGCAAGATTTTCATCGATAATGTGCTGGGTCTCGAATACGCCTCCGTCCGCGAGATGATCGAGATTCTTGAGCGCACCTATTGCTCGACGCTCGGCGTCGAGTTCATGCATATGTCGAGCCCCGAAGAAAAGGGCTGGATCCAGGAGCGCATCGAAGGCCCGGACAAGGGCGTCGCGTTTACCGCCGAAGGCAAGAAGGCGATCCTCTCCAAGCTGATCGAGGGCGAAGGCTACGAGCAGTTCCTCGACGTTCGTTTCAAGGGCACCAAGCGTTTTGGTCTGGATGGTAGCGAATCGCTCATCCCGGCGCTGGAACAGATCATCAAGCGTGGCGGCCAGGAAGGCCTGGAAGAAGTTGTTCTCGGCATGGCGCACCGTGGCCGTCTGAACGTTCTGACCAACGTCATGGGCAAGCCGCATCGCGCCGTTTTCCACGAGTTCAAGGGCGGTTCGTTCAAGCCAGACGACGTCGAAGGTTCTGGCGACGTGAAGTATCATCTTGGTGCATCCTCGGACCGTGAGTTCGATGGCAACAAGGTTCACCTGTCGCTGACCGCCAACCCGTCGCACCTCGAAATCGTCAACCCCGTCGTCATGGGCAAGGCCCGCGCCAAGCAGGATCAGCTTGCCAAGGCTTGGGATGGCGACACCATCCCATTGTCCGAACGCGCCAAGGTTCTGCCATTGCTGCTGCATGGTGATGCGGCCTTTGCGGGTCAGGGCGTGGTTGCCGAAATCCTCGGTCTGTCCGGTCTGCGCGGTCACCGCGTTGCCGGGACCATGCATGTCATCATCAACAACCAGATCGGCTTTACGACGAACCCCGGCTTCTCGCGGTCTTCGCCGTATCCATCCGACGTTGCCAAGATGATCGAAGCACCGATCTTCCACGTCAATGGCGACGATCCGGAAGCTGTTGTTTACGCGGCGAAGGTCGCGACCGAATACCGCATGAAGTTCCACAAGCCTGTCGTGATCGACATGTTCTGCTACCGTCGCTTCGGCCACAATGAAGGTGATGAGCCTTCGTTCACGCAGCCGAAGATGTACAAGGTCATCCGTGCGCACAAGACCGTCGCCAACATCTATGCCGAGCGTCTGATCGCCGAAGGTCTTCTGACCGAAGGCGAGTTCGAAAAGATGAAGGCTGATTGGCGCGCGCATCTGGAGCAGGAATTCGAAGCGGGTCAGAGCTACAAGCCCAACAAGGCCGACTGGCTTGATGGTCAGTGGTCCGGCCTGCGTGCCGCCGACAATGCCGACGAACAGCGCCGTGGCAAGACCGGTGCCCCGATGAAGCAGTTGAAGGAAATCGGTCGCAAGCTGTCGACCATTCCTGAAGGCTTCAAGGCACACAAGACGATCCAGCGCTTCATGGAAAACCGCGCCCAGATGATCGAGACCGGCGAAGGTCTGGATTGGGCGATGGCGGAAGCCATGGCGTTCGGCTCGCTGGTCGTCGATGGTCACAAGATCCGTCTGTCCGGCCAGGATTGCGAACGCGGCACGTTTTCGCAGCGCCATTCGGTTCTCTACGATCAGGAGAGCGAAGAGCGTTACATTCCGCTGGCAAACCTTGCGCCGACGCAGGCCCGTTACGAAGTCATAAACTCCATGCTGTCTGAAGAAGCCGTTCTTGGTTTCGAATACGGTTATTCGCTGGCCCGCCCGAATGCGCTGACACTCTGGGAAGCCCAGTTCGGTGACTTTGCCAACGGTGCTCAGGTCGTGTTTGACCAGTTCATCTCGTCTGGTGAACGCAAGTGGCTTCGGATGTCCGGTCTCGTCTGCCTCCTGCCGCATGGCTATGAGGGTCAGGGCCCTGAACACTCGTCTGCCCGTCTGGAACGCTGGTTGCAGATGTGCGCCGAAGACAACATGCAGGTCGCAAACGTCACGACGCCGTCGAACTACTTCCACATCCTACGCCGTCAGGTGAAGCGCGACTTCCGCAAGCCGCTCATCTTGATGACACCGAAGTCTTTGCTGCGCCACAAGCGTGCGACGTCATCGCTGACGGAACTGGCTGGTGAATCTTCGTTCCACCGTCTGTTGTGGGACGATGCCGAAGTCATCAAGGATGGTCCGATCAAGCTCCAGAAGGATTCGAAGGTCCGTCGCGTCGTTCTTTGCACCGGCAAGGTCTATTACGACCTGCTTGAAGAGCGCGAAAAGCGTGGTATCGACGACATCTATCTGTTGCGTATCGAACAGCTCTATCCGTTCCCGGCCAAGGCGCTCATCAACGAGCTCTCCCGTTTCCGCAACGCGGAAATGGTCTGGTGCCAGGAAGAGCCGAAGAATATGGGTGCGTGGTCGTTCATCGACCCTTACTTGGAATGGGTTCTGGCGCACATCGATGCTAAGTACCAGAAGGTCCGTTACACGGGTCGTCCGGCTGCAGCATCGCCTGCAACGGGCCTGATGTCCAAGCACCTCGCGCAGCTCGCGGCATTTTTGGAAGACGCGTTGGGAGAGTGATCACTCTCCCACACGCACCCTCGCAAAACAGACATATGATGAAACGGAACTAGATCATGGCCACTGAAATCCGCGTACCAACCCTCGGCGAGTCCGTCAGCGAAGCAACTGTCGGAACATGGTTCAAAAAGGTTGGCGACTTCGTCAAGGCTGACGAACCGCTGGTCGAGCTGGAAACCGACAAGGTTACCGTTGAAGTTCCTTCGCCAAAGTCGGGCGTGTTGACCGAGATCGTTGCGCAGAATGGTGAAACGGTCGGTCTCGACGCTCTTCTCGGCCAGATCGCAGAAGGGGAAGCTGGTGCTGCTCCATCCGCACCAGCCGCAAAGGCTCCTGAGCCTACGGCTGCCGCTGCTTCACCAGCAGCTGTTTCGGCCCCCGCGCCAACCTCGATGCCGCCTGCACCGGCTGCTGGTAAGCTTCTCGCCGAAAACAATCTGTCTGCCGATCAGGTCGATGGTTCCGGAAAGCGTGGACAGGTTCTCAAGGGTGATGTTCTAGCTGCTGTTGCCAAGGGCACGTCGGCACCTGCCGCTGCCCCGGCAGCCGTTTCCGCACCACGTCCGGTTTCCGCAGAAGGTGACGCCGTTCGCGAAGAGCGCGTGAAGATGACGCGCCTGCGCCAGACCATTGCACGCCGCCTCAAGGATGCGCAGAACACTGCCGCCATGCTGACCACTTACAACGAAGTGGACATGAAGGCCGTGATGGACCTGCGCACCAAGTACAAGGATGTGTTCGAGAAGAAGCATGGCGTCAAGCTTGGCTTCATGGGCTTCTTCACCAAGGCCATCACACATGCCTTGAAGGAACTGCCTGCCGTTAACGCTGAGATCGACGGTACGGACATCATTTACAAGAACTATTGTCACGTCGGTATGGCTGTCGGTACCGACAAGGGTCTTGTCGTTCCGGTCATCCGGGATGCCGACAAGATGTCCATTGCCGAAGTCGAGAAGGAACTGGCACGTCTTGCCAAGGCTGCTCGTGATGGTTCGCTTTCCATGGCAGACATGCAGGGCGGCACCTTCACCATCACCAATGGTGGCGTCTACGGCTCGCTGATGTCCTCGCCGATCCTCAACGCACCGCAGTCGGGCATTCTCGGCATGCACAAGATCCAGGAACGCCCTGTTGCCATCGGCGGTCAGGTCGTCATCCGTCCGATGATGTATCTGGCACTCTCCTACGATCATCGCATCGTTGACGGCAAGGAAGCGGTGACCTTCCTCGTTCGCGTCAAGGAAAGCCTCGAAGATCCAGAACGCCTGGTTCTCGATCTCTGATCGGGCCTGCTTTTTCCATCAGCGGGGTTTCAACCGAGATCCCGCTGAAATTGCCTCAGGAGCAGTCTGTGCAACCCACTTTCCTCGCCGCCTCACCGTTTCTGCCTCTGGTCGGGATCAGCGTTATCCTGCTTATTGGTCACATCATGCTGCAGGCGATGACGGCGACGAAGGAGTTCGGCCGGGATTGGAATGCAAGCCCTCGCGATGACGGCAAAAAAGTGCAAGGCAAAATTGCTGGCAGAGCCGAACGTGCGGCCGCAAATTTCCGCGAAACCTATCCTGCTTTTATCGCTCTCGCCTTCGGTGTCATCATGGCCGGAGACCCAATTGGTCTTGCACTGATCGGCGCCTGGCTGTGGGTCGTCTGCCGCATCATCTATATTCCGCTTTATCTTGCCGGCATTCCTTATGTCCGCTCACTGATTTGGGTCGGCTCAATGATCGGGCTCACGCTCATGCTCTTCGTGTTGCTGTTTTAACGGGAGAGGGACCGATGCACCAATATCTGATCGAACTTGCATCTCTGATGGCGATTTTCGTATTCGCGATCGTTTCGCCGGGTGCGGACCTTGCCATGGTGATGCGTCAGGCCATGACGCATGGACGCCGCGAAGCGATCATCACGAGCTTTGGCGTGGGCACATCCTTGATGTTCCATGTGACCTATACGATTCTGGGTCTTGGGTTGATCATCTCGCAGTCCATCTATCTCTTCAACATCGTCAAATGGCTTGGCGTCGCCTACCTGATCTATATCGGTTTCAAGGCTTTGCGAGCTGGCAAGATGGAAATGCCGGACATCGATGGCACCGAGCTTGCTCAGAAAAAGCATCAATCCGGGTTGAAAGCCTTCACGCTTGGTTTTGCTGCCAATGCCCTTAATCCCAAGCCCGTCTTCTTCTTCCTGTCGATTTTCTCGACGGTGGTGCATGCCCATACACCCGTTCCGATCAAATTCGGCTACGGCTTGGTCATGGCAAGCTGCCTTATCCTGTGGTTCGTCGCCGTCAGCATGTTCATGACGACACCGCGCATGCGCGCAGCTTTTGCCCGTGCGAGCCAATGGATCGACCGCACCAGCGGTGTCGTCTTCATCGCGCTCGGCATCAAGCTGGCCACGGAAAAGGCTGCCTAGATGCAAACGGCCTGGAGGAATGAAAACGCGATCAAACGATGCTTCGGCTTTGGGACTCAAGCCCCTTCAGTTTGTTTTGAGCTGCAATTTTGTCGGTTGGCCGTTAATGTTGGCCGAGGTTTTTGTAGGTCGGCCTGAATGATGCGTCGATGGTTTCTCAAGACTTTTGCTGGTGGGTTAGGTTTATGGGCTTCCTCTAAGCCAGAGTTAGGAGAGGCAACTATTATCCGGGAAGCGGAAAGAGATGAGCTAAATAACTTTAAACTCGTTTCCCTTGATGAAGAAGAATTGGCAAAACGACAAATTAGCGCTCTGGATGTGGGGGAAGTTGTAATTCACTCTGGCCGTATCCGCGCTTGCGACCCTCTTTCTTATCCGGATTTCCCTCAGCTTGAACGGCAGGTACCAAGAGGTCAATATGCTGTCAGACTATATAAGGCCTTTGGTCGCGTGGCTGTTGCGACGCTTCGTATCGCTGAGGGCACACCAACAGTGTGGGAGAGCGCAAAGCACGAAGGCCGCGGCGAGTATAGGAATATGCCAGTCATCGGATATCCGGTAGATGCGGGTATGGGATCATACGCAGATTCGGATGCTTTTGCGCAAATGACCCGTAGGATTGCTGCGGTAGCATCGACCGCTGGAGATACGAGTGTAAACTATTATGATGATGTCGTTGCGTCCGAACTTAAGGACGACGATTGGGTGCTCCATAGGCCAATGGCAGATAATGCGCTTAATGTCGCAATGTTTTCCAGTGGTTGGGGCGATGGATATTACTCAGTCTATTGGGGACTTTCAGATACCGGTTCGCCTCTCGTTTTGTTGACGGACTTCGTTGTCTTGGAAAACGCAGATGGACGAAAAGAACCAGACTGAAACAGCCGCCGCGCAGAACGGCGAGTATCGAAATCGAATGACGGGCGAACTGTCCGTGAGAAAAGAGGATTTGATTATGGCTTATGATGTAGTTGTTATCGGCACTGGCCCTGGTGGATATGTTTGCGCGGTCAAAGCGGCTCAGCTTGGACTGAAGGTCGCCGTCATCGAAAAGCGTGCGACCTATGGCGGCACGTGCCTGAATGTTGGCTGCATCCCTTCCAAGGCGCTGCTGCACGCATCGGAAGTTTTCGCCCACGTGGCCCATGGCGTCGATAGCCTTGGCGTCGAGGTTTCGGCGCCCACGTTGAACCTTGATAAAATGATGGCGCATAAGGACGGTGTGGTGAAAGCCAATGTCGATGGCGTTTCCTTCCTGTTCAAGAAGAACAAGATCGATACATTTCAGGGTCTCGGCAAGGTGGTCGGCACTGGCAAAGTGTCCGTGACCAACGATGCTGGCGAAGTTCAGGAAATCGAAGCCAAGAATATCGTCATCGCAACCGGCTCGGATATTGCCGGTATTCCAGGCGTACAGGTCGACATCGATGAGCAGGTCATCGTGTCCTCCACGGGTGGCATTGCCTTGTCCAAGGTTCCTGAAAAGATGATCGTCGTGGGTGGCGGTGTCATCGGGCTTGAGCTCGGCTCGGTCTGGTCACGTCTCGGCGCCAAGGTCACGGTTGTCGAATATCTCGACAATATTCTGGGCGGTATGGACGGCGAGTTGTCCAAGCAGGCGCAGCGCCTGTTTGCCAAGCAGGGCATCGACTTCAAACTTGGTGCAAAGGTTACTGCCGTCGAAAAGTCTGGCGAAGGCGCCAAGGTTGTGTTCGAACCGGTCAAGGGCGGTGCAGCTGAAACGCTGGATGCCAACGTCGTGCTGATCTCGACAGGTCGCAAACCTTTCACAGAAGGTCTTGGTCTGGCGGAAGCCGGTGTGGTCCTCGACGGTCGTGGTCGCGTCGAAATAGACGGTCACTACAAGACCAATGTCGAAGGCATCTACGCCATCGGTGATGTGGTCAAGGGGCCGATGCTGGCGCACAAGGCCGAAGACGAAGGTGTGGCGCTTGCGGAAATTCTTGCCGGACAGCATGGCCATGTGAATTACGATGTCATTCCGGGCGTCGTCTACACACAGCCGGAAGTCGCGTCTGTCGGCAAGACGGAAGAGGAACTGAAGGCTGCGGGCATTGCGTACAAAGTCGGCAAGTTCCCCTTTACGGCCAATGGCCGCGCTCGCGCCATGCAGGTTACGGACGGTTTCGTGAAAATCCTGGCTGACAAGGAAACGGACCGTGTTCTCGGTGGTCATATTCTCGGCTTTGGCGCCGGCGAGTTGATCCAGGAAATCTCCGTGCTGATGGAGTTCGGCGGTTCGTCCGAAGATCTCGGTCGCACATGCCACGCGCACCCGACCATGTCGGAAGCGGTGAAGGAAGCCGCACTCGCAACCTTCTTCAAACCGATCCACATGTAAGCTTTCGAGCTCAACGAAAAGGCCGCAGCCCTGTCTGGACTGCGGCCTTTTTTGTGTCTGCGCCAGCGCCTGCTGTCAGGTGCGGATGGCGTGAAGATACTGGAAGTGCCTGTCATATTGTAGGAGCACGTCCTGAATGAGCTCTTCTTTCGTGAAGCCCATCAGGTCGTAGTCCTGCCCGCCATCTGACAGGAAGACTTCCGCACGATAATAATACTCGGCCTTCTTTCGGCTGGATTGGCTTTCGAAGAAGCTGTAGCCAGGTGTCTCATAACGGCGCATGCGAATGCCGTAGATGAACTCCTCCGCTTCTCCGGGCGTCACGATCAGCTTTACTCTGTCGGCCTCGCTATTCATTTTCGAGACCAGCGAGCGTTTCTCAAGCTCAAGTGCTACCGCTTCCAAGGCTGGGGTTGCTGTTTCCTGTAGGAAGCGCTCTGTTTCCGCCTTGCCGGGATGGTTGAGAATACCCTGGAGCTGTCGCTGCCAGCTTGCCGATTGGCGTGGACGCAGGCTTTGGACCAACGCATTCTGGCGCAGACCTTCTTTTTGCAGCCCCTTCCACAAGCCCCAGCACATCAACAACATGACGAAGGTGAAGGGCAGAGCGCCCGCGATGGAGGCGGTTTGAAGTGCGTCCAGCCCACCGGTCGATAGCAGGATCGCGCCGATGATACCGGAGACGATGGCCCAGAAGACGCGTCTTGCCGTCGGTCCATCCTCGCGTCCGCCCGATGTCAGCGTATCGATAACGAGGGCCGAGGAGTCGGCACCGGTGACGAAGAAGAACACGATCAACGCCATCGCAAACCATGAAACGTAAACCCCGAATGGAAATTGCTCCAAGAAGACGAAGAGGGCGAGGGTCACATCATTTCCGACCGCGTCGGACACAGCGGTCGTGGCGCCCGTCAGGTGCATGGAAAGCGCGGTATCCCCAAACACCGTCATCCACGCAAAGCTGAAGCCGGTCGGAACCAGCAGGACACCGGCGATGAATTCTCGGATGGTGCGTCCGCGCGAAATGCGGGCGATGAACATGCCCACAAATGGCGACCAGGCGATCCACCAGCCCCAGTAAAACAGCGTCCAATCACCCAGCCAATCACTTGGCCCCTTATCGGGCGCATATGCATACATGTAGAAGGTACGCAACACGAATTGGTCGAGATAGGTGCCAAGGTTCTGTACGAAAGCGCGCAACAGGAACGTCGTCGGCCCCATGACGAACACGAACAGCATCAGGGCGACTGCCATCAGCATGTTCATGTTGGATAGAAACTTGATGCCTTTGTCGAGGCCGGTCGCAACCGAGACGGTTGCCATACCGGTAATGACGACAATCAAAGGCAGTTGGATCCAGAAGCTGATCGGCCAGCCCAGAACGTGGTTGAAACCCGCATTGACTTGGAGAACGCCAAGGCCGAGAGATGTGGCGACGCCGAACAGCGTCCCCATCACCGCAAATATGTCGACGGCATTGCCGATCGGCCCGTAGATACGGTCCCCGATCAGCGGATAAAGCGCTGAGCGCATGGTCAGCGGCAGGCCGTGGCGGAACGAGAAGTAGGCGAGCGACAGACCGATGACCGCGTAGACCGCCCATGCGTGCAGACCCCAATGGAAATAGCTGATTTCCATGGCCGTTCGGGCTGCTTCCACTGTAGCGGGATCACCAGTTGGCGGTGCGGTGAAATGTTTTACGGGCTCCGCTACGCCAAAGAACACGAGGCCGATGCCCATGCCAGCGGCAAACAGCATGGAAAACCATGCGCCATAGCTGTAATCCGGCTCGGAATGATTGGGGCCGAGCTTGATTTTTCCGTGGCTGGAAAAGCCGAGATACAGCATAAAAATGAGAAAGATGGCGACGGATAAAAGGTAGATCCAGCCCAGTTCCGTGACGATCCAGGATTGCAGAGAACTGAAGAATGCTGCGGATCCTTCCGGCACGATCACACCGGCAATGACGAATGCCAGCGTCAGCGCAACGGACCAAATGAAAACCGGCTTGTTGACGCCCTCTGTCAATCCTACCCGTTTCTGGGCAGGTGGTTGCTCCTCAGCCATATCTGTTCCCCTCGTAAAAAATACATGTCGCTGACAACGCAAGGCGTTGCACCGATAGGGAATGAATTACGCACGAGAAAGTTGCATGCCGCACGCATTTTTAAAATTTAGAATATTCTAACTTTACAGAGGGTTAGAGCAATCGCCGCTCTACCGGACCGCCGTGAGTGTGAAGCCCTTGGCACGCAAAAGCTCGATGACGCCGACCTTGCCAGGCAAATGCAAAGCGCCGACGGCCATGAAGACATCGCCTTTTTCCAGATGCGGTGCCGCACCATCAGCCATGACGTGGTTGCGATCATCGATAATGCGTTGCTCGAAGGCGTCGTATCCATCCTGACGTTCACCGAGATTGGCGTCGATGCTCTTCATCATCGGCATGATCATGCCGACCTCGCCGTTCAGGTAAAGGTCGATCATGGTCGCCATCACGTCTTCCATGCGGTCTCCCAGTTGCAGCATGTCGATCAGGGACTGGATGTGGAAGGACATGGGAAGGTCGGACAAAGCCTTCATCTGCTCCAGAAGCGTTTCCAGCCCCACCAATTGCTTGCCGTCAGCCAAAGCATCATTGGCAAGCTTCATGTCCAGGAAGCTAGCGCCGCGCGCCTTGCGGGCAAATTCGCAAGCCGGCAGCGCGACGAAACTGGACAAGATCCACGGCTTCATTTTCAAGACCGCGTTCAAGGGGATGCCGCGCTCTTTCAGACCGGCCTCAAGCTTTGCGATATCGTCCTTCGACAACATGTCGGTGATGGATTTGCCATCGGTGAACATCGTCAATCCGGGCTCTGCCAACAGCTTTACGGTTGCCTGCTGCTGACTGGTGATTTCATCCGATTCAACGATGACCGTTGCCGCTTGATCGAAGGCTGTCTTGGCACCTTGCGGCATGGCCAGCACGCGAGGGTCGGAAATATGCATGGTACCAAGCAGCCATGAAGGTTCTGCGCCCGCTTTTTCGATTTTCCAGAACGTGCCCTTGCCATTTGGAATCGTCTTGGCCTCGGCAACGATCGCGTCATAGCGCACGGTGTCGTTCTTTTGCATGTCGAGAAGGATGTCGTTGCCTGCACAAGCAGTGGCTGGCTCGGCTGCCTGCACTTCGGAAAGCGAGAACAGTGTCAGTACGAGAACGGCTAAGGCAACGAGATGCACGGACGCGAACAGCCATAACAGCGCGTCTCCGATGCGGCCCATCAGCAGGGATGTCATGTTTTGCGGTCTGGAAAGAACAATCATCGAATCACCCCCGTTTCATGCATTCGCTTATAAGAGCGGGGTTTTGCATGGACGGTTAACGTCCATAGTTAATAAATCGTTACGGCTTGGTTCTTTTTAATCATCGCTCGAAAGCATGGATCGTCATGCGCGTGGATGGGCGTTGTCGTAGATTTCCAGCAGTCTGGCAGTGTCGACCCCGGTATAGATTTGTGTCGTTGAGAGGCTGGCATGTCCCAGCAGTTCCTGAATGGTGCGAAGATCACCGCCGCCTGCCAGCAGATGCGTGGCGAAGGAATGGCGTAGCGCGTGCGGGGTTGCATTCTCAGGCAGGCCGAATGCGCCCCTTAATTTCTGCATGTCCCGCTGGATGATGGCTGGTTGAAGTTTGCCGCCGCGTGCACCGAGGAACAGAGGTTCGTGTGGCGCCAGATGGTAAGGACAAAGTGTGCGGTAGGCGTCGATGGCTTCCAGAACGACTGGAAGGAGCGGGACGATCCGCATCTTGTTGCCTTTACCGGTAACCCGCAGGTTGCGAGTTCCCGCAGTCAAATCGGATGCCGTCAGATCGAGCGCTTCCGATATCCGCAGACCGCAGCCATAAAGCAGCGCGAGGACGGCGGCGTTGCGTGCCGCGATCCATGGCTCGTCGGACAGTTGTGCATCCGCAGTGGTGATTTTCAGAGCCTGGCGATCCGTCAACGGTTTTGGCAGGGATTTCGGCTGCTTGGGGGACCGCATCGCGGTGGCCCCTGCGGCGTTGACCAGCCCTTTTTTTTCCAGATGACGCAGGAAAGATCGAAGGCCGGCAAGATGGCGACCGAGCGAACGGGCGCCAGCGCCTTCTTTCCGACGGGCGGCCAGAAAGGCTCGCAGATCGACGGGGCGCAGATTGCTGACATCCTTGATGCGTGTCGGATGGCCGAGGTAACCCGTCATGAACATCAGATATTGTCTCGTATCGCGCTCATAGGCTTCCAGCGTATTCTCCGCCAGCCGTCGTTCGCCCTCAAGCGAGGATAGCCAGAGTTGCCGCTCGTTCAAAAGCTCCTGATCGGCAAAGGTGAGGATTTCATCCAAGGCGATTATCCTGTTGTTTCCGGGTGATCCTAGAACATGTACCATCTGTATTTGGTTAAAATGCAGATGACATTTAGGGCTGCTGTCCGCTAAAGGTTCCCTTTCCCGTTTCCAGAGGGCATTGTCGCCAGCGTTATGGCAAAAGATTCGACCGATCTGTTCGGGGCGTTGTTTGATCAGCGCAAGCCCGCCTCGTCCGACCCTGTTTCGGCCGTACCCGTTCTGGTACCGCTGCCGGCGCCGGGGCCATATAGCTATGCGGTTCCGGCAGATATGGTGGTCGAGCCGGGCTCTGTGGTGCAGGTACCCCTGGGTCCGCGACAGGTCATTGGCGTTGTCTGGGATAAAAGCGACGGCGCGACCGTCGATCCTAAAAAGCTTCGCCCGATTACGAAAACATTCGATTGCCCGCCGATGCGCGAGGAAATGCGCCGCTTCATCGATTGGGTTGCGGCTTATACGCTGTCACCGCCCGGTCTGGTGGCGCGGATGGCCTTGCGTGCGCCAGCCGCTTTCGATCCCGAACCGATGATCGAAGGCTTGCGGCTGACGGAAGCGCGGCCCGAACGGCTGACGCCAGCGCGCGAACGGGTACTGGAACTTGCCGCAGAAGGACAGGCCTGGACCAAAAGCGGTCTCGCCAACGCTGCCGGTGTGTCTGCCAGCGTCATCGACGGTCTTGCCAAGCAGGGCATTTTCGAAACCGTGTTCCTACCAGCGCCCTCCGTCGTGGCAGAACCGGACCCTGATTATACCGAGCCCCGTCTGGAAGGACCGCAGAAGCAGGCAGCCTCTGAAATTCTAGAGGATGTCAGAAAAGGTGGATTTGCCGTTTCGTTGATCGACGGCGTGACGGGCTCCGGCAAGACCGAGGTCTATTTCGAGGCGGTGGCCGAGACGCTGCGACAGGGCAAACAAGTTTTGATCCTGCTGCCGGAGATCGCGCTGACCGCCTCGTTTCTTGAGCGCTTTCAGGACCGCTTCGGCTCCAAGCCTGCCGAGTGGCATTCCGATCTTTCGCCGCGCATGCGTGAGAAGGTTTGGCGGCAGACTGTGACGGGCGAGGTGCGGGTGGTGGCCGGTGCGCGTTCCGCACTTTTCCTGCCCTTCGACAATCTTGGTCTCATCATCGTTGATGAGGAGCATGATCCGGCCTACAAGCAGGAAGATCGCGTCTACTATAATGCGCGTGACATGGCCGTAGTGCGGGCGCGAATTGCTGACTTTCCGGTGGTACTCGTGTCCGCGACTCCATCTGTCGAAAGCCAAGTCAATGGCACCTCGGGCCGCTACAATACGATCCATCTGCACACGCGATTCGGTAACGCGGCAATGCCGGATCTGCATCTGGTCGACATGCGTCGTCATCCGCCGGAAAGAGGTGGCTTCCTGTCGCCGGTGCTGTTGCGCCGCATTGCCAAAACCATGGAAAAGGGTGAGCAATCGCTGCTGTTTCTGAACAGGCGTGGCTATGCACCGCTGACGCTTTGCCGGGTTTGCGGCCATCGTTTCCAGTGCCCGCAATGTTCCAGCTGGCTGGTGGAGCATCGGTTTCGCAGCCAATTGCAGTGTCACCAGTGCGGCCACAATCAACCGACGCCGGACCATTGCCCCGAATGCGGTACGTTCGATCATCTGGCCGCTTGCGGCCCCGGTGTCGAGCGCATTGCCGAAGAGGTCGAGAAGCACTTCCCCGAGGCGCGTACCATCGTGCTGTCTTCAGACCTGATGGGCGTCAAGCGTTTGCGACTGGAGTTGGAGGCCATCGTCAAAGGCGAGGCGGACATCGTCATCGGCACCCAACTGGTGGCCAAGGGGCATAATTTCCCGCTCATGACGCTCGTCGGCATCGTGGATGCGGATATCGGTCTTGCCAATGGCGACCCACGCGCAGCGGAGCGCACGTTCCAGCTTCTGTCCCAGGTGACAGGCCGCGCTGGTCGTACAGGCCTCAAAAGTCATGGCTTGTTGCAGACCTACCAACCGCAGCATCCGGTCATGCAGGCCATCGTATCCGGCGACGCTGCAGCCTTTTATGAGCGGGAAGTGATCGAGCGGGAAAAGGCTCTGCTGCCACCCTTCGGACGGCTGGCGTCCGTCATCATCTCTGCCGATACGCGCGCCGAGGCAGAAACGCATGCCCGGGGTCTGCGGGCGTCTGCGCCGCCAGCGTCCGGCATCATGTTGCTGGGGCCCGCCGAAGCGCCGTTGGCCTTGATCCGTGGGCGTTACCGGTTCCGCTTGCTGGTGCATGGCAAACGAAATTCGGACATGCAATCCTTCATGCGTGCTATGTTGGGCAGCGGCCCCAAGGAGCGCGGCTCGATCCATGTGCAGGTCGACATCGATCCGCAAAGTTTTCTCTGACCTTCTTTCGATCATTCCTGCGCCATGCCATAAGGCGACAGGGGAACACTGATTTGGGGACGACCATATGGAATTTTATTTTCCAACGGAATTTGGCGAACAACTGGCTTTCTCGGCCGCGGCCATATCGGCGATCATCGGGCTTGTCATCATGTTTGCACCGGGGGTGACGTTCCGGCTGTTCGGCCTGCAATATCTGACCGAGCGCCGCGACGGTCTCGTGCTGCTGCGCTCTTCGCTTGCCGGTTTCTATCTCGGCTTTGGTGCGAGCGCTTTGCTTTTGGCGCAGCCAATGGTCTACCTTGCGTTCGGTATATCGTTCGCGATAGCTGTCTTCGGCGCCGTACTCTCCATCCTGTCCGATGGAGGCGCAACTGTGCGAAATTGCTTACTTCTGGTTGTGCATTCGGCGCTTGCGATATTACCGCTCATGTATGTTTTCGGATGGGTTTGAGAGCCGATCAAGGGTAATTCGCTCTTGCTTCATGCTGTTTCTTGGGTGATGTCGGAAAATTTAACGCTATCCCTCTTGCCCAAAAGACAGTTTCCGTTACTACGCGTGTTGCGAGTCCCGGCGTCGTATGGTAGACGGACCGCGAAATCGAGATAAGGCAGGGGGGAATTCCAGCCTTTTTCGGGGAAATTGAAACGATTTCAAGAATTTGGAAAGCTTAACAGGCGACCCGGTCTTCTTGAACGATTAGCAGGGAAAAAGTGCCCGTGGCAGATACCTCCCATGGAACATCCGGTGTAGCGGAAAGGTATGCGTCGTCGCTTTTCGAGCTGGCCTTGGAAGCGGGTGTCGTTGACTCGGTTGGTGCCGACCTCGACAAGTTTCAGGGCTTGCTTGACGAAAGCGCAGATCTGAAGCGTCTGGTTGCGAGCCCGGTCTTTTCGGCGAAAGAACAGTCGAGCGCCATTTCCGCCATTGCGGAAAAGGCGGGAATCACTGGTCTGACTGCAAACTTCCTCAAGGTCGTTGCCAGCAATCGTCGCCTGTTTGCCGTTCCCGGCATGGTCGTTGCCTATCGTGACATTGCTGCCGCCCATCGCGGCGAGATCACGGCCGAAGTTACTTCGGCACATGCGCTGGATGAGGCGCAGGAAACTGAACTGAAAGCGGCGCTGAAGAGCGTTACTGGTAAGGATGTGAAGGTCGCGCTGACCGTCGATCCATCCATTCTTGGCGGTCTTATCGTCAAGGTTGGCTCACGCCAGACAGACACGTCTCTTCGCACCAAACTTTCCACCCTTAAGCTTGCACTGAAAGAGGTTGGCTGATGGATATCCGCGCCGCGGAAATTTCCGCTATTCTAAAAGACCAGATCAAAAATTTCGGCAACGAGGCGGAAGTCTCGGAAGTCGGCCAGGTGCTTTCCGTCGGTGACGGTATCGCCCGCGTTTACGGCCTCGACAATGTTCAGGCCGGTGAAATGGTCGAGTTCCCAGGCGGCATTCGCGGCATGGCTCTCAACCTCGAAAACGACAACGTCGGTGTTGTTATTTTCGGTTCCGACCGCGACATCAAGGAAGGCGACACCGTCAAGCGGACTGGCGCTATCGTTGACGTTCCTGTTGGCCCAGAGCTTCTCGGTCGCGTGGTCGATGCTCTCGGCAATCCGATCGATGGCAAGGGTCCGATCAACGCAACGCGTCGTTCGCGCGTTGACGTCAAGGCTCCCGGCATCATTCCACGCAAGTCGGTTCATGAGCCTATGTCGACCGGCCTCAAGGCCATCGATGCTCTGATCCCGGTTGGTCGTGGCCAGCGCGAGCTTGTCATCGGTGACCGCCAGACCGGCAAGACAGCGATCATTCTCGACACGATCCTGAACCAGAAGGCCATTCATGACAGCGGCCCGGACAGCGAAAAGCTGTACTGCGTCTACGTGGCTATCGGTCAGAAGCGTTCGACGGTTGCCCAGTTTGTGAAGGTTCTGGAAGAGCGTGGCGCTCTTCAGTATTCCATCATCGTTGCTGCAACGGCTTCCGACCCTGCTCCAATGCAGTATCTGGCACCGTTTGCTGGTTGCGCCATGGGCGAATACTTCCGCGATAACGGCATGCATGCGCTGATCGGTTACGATGACCTTTCCAAGCAGGCTGTTGCCTACCGTCAGATGTCGCTACTTCTGCGTCGTCCTCCGGGCCGCGAAGCCTATCCTGGCGACGTCTTCTATCTGCATTCCCGTTTGCTCGAGCGCGCCGCCAAGATGGGTGACGATGCTGGTAACGGTTCGCTGACGGCTCTGCCAGTCATCGAAACGCAGGGTAACGACGTTTCCGCGTTTATTCCGACCAACGTGATCTCGATCACCGACGGCCAGATCTTCCTCGAAACCGACCTGTTCTATCAGGGTATCCGTCCGGCTGTTAACGTTGGTCTGTCGGTTTCGCGCGTTGGTTCTGCCGCTCAGATCAAGGCCATGAAGCAGGTTGCCGGTTCGATCAAGGGCGAGCTTGCCCAGTATCGTGAAATGGCAGCGTTTGCCCAGTTCGGTTCTGACCTTGATGCCTCCACACAGCGCCTGCTGAACCGTGGTGCACGTCTGACCGAATTGCTCAAGCAACCACAGTTCTCGCCGCTCAAGACGGAAGAACAGGTTGCGGTGATCTTCGCTGGTGTGAACGGTTACCTGGATAAGGTCGCCGTTGCTGACATCAGCAAGTTCGAGCAGGGTCTGCTTTCTTACCTTCGCTCGGAAGGCAAGGACATTCTCGACACCATCCGCACGGAAAAGGCTGTTAGCGACGACACCAAGGGCAAGTTGAAGACTGCTCTTGAAAACTTCGCCAAGTCTTTCTCCTGATTAGCCTCGTGACTGGGACGGATAACGGATGCCTTCACTAAAGGATCTGAAAAACCGCATTGCCTCCGTAAAGGCGACGCAGAAGATTACCAAGGCGATGAAAATGGTCGCCGCGGCGAAGCTTCGGCGCGCCCAGGAAGCTGCGGAGGCCGCCCGGCCTTACTCGCAGCGCATGGGCGCCGTTCTTGCCAATATCGCTCAGGCAGTCGAGGCGGACGTTGCTCCGCTTCTGATGACCGGGACGGGCAAGGACGACGTGCATTTGCTCGTCGTTTGTACGGCTGATCGTGGTCTTTGCGGTGGTTTCAATGCACAGATTTCCCGTTTTGCTCGTGATCGTGCCCGCAAGCTGATTGCGGAAGGCAAGACGGTCAAGATCATGACTGTCGGTAAAAAAGGCTATGACAGCCTTCGTCGTGAATTCTCGTCCAACATCATCGAACGCATTGAACTGCGTGACGTGAAGCGGGTGGCTTTTGAGAACGCCGACGGTATCGCAAAGAAGATCATTGCGCGTTTCAACGCCGGTGAGTTCGATGTCTGCACGCTGATCTATTCCGAGTTCAAGTCGGTCATCAGCCAGATTCCGACAGGTCTGCAGCTCATTCCTGCTGCCGCTCCTGCGGTTGAGGTCGAGCAGTCTGCAACGACGGCGATTTACGAATACGAGCCGGATGCGGCTTCCATTCTGGAAGACCTTATTCCGCGCAACATTTCCGTTCAGGTTTTCCGGGCGCTGCTCGAAAACGTGGCTGGCGAAATGGGTGCCAAGATGAGCGCGATGGACAATGCCACGCGCAACGCCGGTGAAATGATCAACAAGCTGACGCTTTCCTATAACCGTCAACGTCAGGCTCAGATCACCAAGGAACTGATTGAAATCATTTCGGGCGCGGAAGCGCTCTGAGGTTAAGGAAAGAGGGTAAGGATAATGGCTAAGGCAGCTACCCCAAAGAAAACCGCAGCGATCACTGGCGCGACCGGCAAGGTTAAGCAGGTTATCGGCGCTGTTGTCGACGTGGCGTTCGAAGGCGATCTGCCTGCGATCCTCAACGCGATTGAAACTGACAACAACGGCAACCGTCTGGTTCTCGAAGTTGCGCAGCACCTCGGCGAAAACGTCGTGCGTACAATCGCCATGGACTCGACCGAAGGTCTGGTTCGCGGTCAGGCCGTTCGTGACACGGGCGCTCCGATCACCGTTCCTGTTGGTCCTGAGACGCTTGGCCGTATCATGAACGTCATCGGCGAGCCGGTCGACGAAGCAGGCCCGCTGGTAACATCCGGCATGCGCGCCATTCACCAGGAAGCGCCATCTTACGTGGAGCAGTCCACAGATGGCCAGATTCTGGTCACAGGCATCAAGGTTGTTGACCTTCTCGCTCCTTACGCAAAGGGCGGCAAGATCGGCCTGTTCGGCGGCGCCGGCGTTGGCAAAACCGTTCTGATCATGGAATTGATCAACAACGTTGCCAAGGCGCACGGTGGTTACTCGGTGTTTGCTGGCGTGGGTGAACGTACCCGCGAAGGCAATGACCTTTACCACGAAATGATCGAATCCGGTGTTAACAAGCTGGGCGGCGGCGAAGGCTCCAAGGCTGCTCTCGTTTACGGCCAGATGAACGAACCACCAGGCGCGCGTGCTCGCGTTGCTCTGACAGGTCTGACCATCGCTGAAGACTTCCGCGATAAGGGCCAGGACGTTCTGTTCTTCGTGGACAACATCTTCCGCTTCACACAGGCTGGTTCCGAAGTTTCGGCTCTTCTGGGTCGTATTCCTTCTGCTGTGGGTTATCAGCCAACGCTGGCAACCGATATGGGCCAGATGCAGGAACGCATCACGACGACGACCAAGGGCTCGATCACTTCCGTTCAGGCCATTTACGTGCCCGCCGACGACTTGACCGACCCAGCACCAGCAACATCGTTTGCCCATTTGGATGCAACGACGGTTCTGTCGCGTTCGATCGCTGAAAAGGGCATTTACCCGGCTGTTGACCCGCTCGACTCCACGTCGCGCATGCTCGACCCGCTGATCGTTGGTGAAGAGCACTATGAAGTTGCCCGTAAGGTTCAGATGACCTTGCAGCGTTACAAGGCTCTTCAGGACATCATCGCCATCCTCGGCATGGACGAATTGTCTGAAGAAGACCGTTTGGCCGTTGCGCGCGCTCGTAAGATCGAACGCTTCCTGTCGCAGCCATTCTTTGTTGCCGAAATCTTCACTGGCGCTCCGGGCAAGCTCGTGGCTCTTGAAGACACGATCAAGGGCTTCAAGGGTCTCGTCAACGGCGAGTACGACCATCTGCCGGAAGCTGCTTTCTACATGGTTGGTTCGATGGAAGAAGCCGTCGAAAAGGCCAAGAAGATGGCTGCTGAAGTCGCCTAATACCGAAAAGAAGGCGCGTGGTATTTTGCACGCGCCTTTGTCCGTCGCGCAACGAAAAAGAAGTGAATAGCCATGGCCGACAGTTTCAAATTCGAGCTTGTGTCTCCAGAGCGTCTGCTTGTTTCCGAGACGGTCACTGAAGTTGTCATTCCCGCTACGCTCGGTGAGATGACGATTCTGCCAAACCATGCGCCCGTCATGACCACCATCAAGCCTGGTCTTGTGACGGCGAAATTCGCATCCGGCGAAACGCATAAATATGTTGTTTTCGGTGGTTTCGCGGATATCGTTCAAAGTGGCTGCACCTTGCTTGCAGAGTCTGCAACGCCTGCTGACGACATCAGTTCTGATGATTTGCAAAAGCGTATCGATGCCGCCCGTTCGGAAATCGAAGAAGGCAATCATCACCACGAGCATCTGACCAAGCTCGAAAAGCATCTCTACGAATTGACGAACCTGCACGAGGTTCTCGTCGCTGCTTGAAAGCACCGGGTGGGTTCGTAAGAATGGCTGCCCACAGATCGAACACTTGAAGCGGCCTCACAGGCCGCTTTTTGTATTTGGGACCCAACGGGTCGTTGTGAACCGTTTGCCCGACCAATGAAGGGTTTATCATGTCGACGATGCCAGCATATCGAGCGGTAACGCGGATCTCCCGGCTTGGTGGTTTGGTGTCGACCGGCCATCGCGACGTACCCGAAGAGGTGCCTGTCGCTTTTTCCTATGGTGGCTCTACCCATGCAGTTATGATGGCATCGCCCGTGGATCTTGAGGATTTTGCTGTCGGTTTTAGCTTGACGGAAGGGATCATCCTCGAACCATCACAGATAGAGGCCGTTGAGGTCGTGCGGACCGAGCAGGGATTTGATGTACAGGTTACGCTGTTTGATGAGCAGGCAGATGCGTTGCGTCTTCGCAGGCGTCATATGGCCGGGCCTGTGGGTTGCGGTCTGTGTGGCATCGAATCCATCGAGCAGGCCGTTAGGCCTGTTCCCGACGTTTCGATGACGCGGCTTGCTCTGAACGCCGATGATCTTGTTGTCGCGATGGATGCCCTTCATCAGGCGCAACCCCTTTTTCGTCATACCCGAGGAGTGCATGGTGCCGGATTTTTCAATCCTGCAACCGGTCTGATCACGGCACGCGAGGATGTCGGGCGACACAACGCGCTGGACAAGCTTGCGGGTGCCGTGCTTCGCAGCGGAACGCCGGGTGCTGCAGGTGCCGTTGTCGTCACCAGCCGTCTCTCGGTAGAAATGGTACAGAAGGCCGCGATCCTCGGCAGCCCAATTCTGGCCGCGGTCTCAGCGCCCACAGCCCTTGCCATCGAAACCGCCGAGAAGGCGGGGATGACATTGGTTGCGCTGGTCCGTGGTGAGGATCTTGAGATATTCACGCGCGCCGATCGCATCACAATAGAAGGGCTTAAAACTGAATTGTGCTAATGATCATCATTCGTTTTGCTTTCCGTTGCAGCTTTGATATTCGTCCATACACCATTGCCCTGATGTGGCGCGGTTGGCGACGTCAAGCTGCAACGCTGCAATCTCCATGCACACATCTGACGGACCGTTTCGCGATGGCGGCACCCGGAGAGCACCATGCAGCATGACCTGATCTCGAAAACGCGAACGGTGGCGCTCGAAACCGATTTCGGCCCCTGGCTTGCAAAAGCGTCCATTCTCATTGTCGATGATGAACCCGGCATGCGCAACTTTCTGATGAGGACGCTGGAGACCCGCTGCGCCTTTGTCGATGAGGCGGGTGATACGGCACAGGCGACGAAGAAGCTGGATGAGCGGCACTTCGACATCGTCATCCTCGACAACATCATGCCGAAAAAAACGGGGCTGGAATGGTTGGCCGACCAGCGGGCAATCGGCTTTTACGCCGATGCCATCCTTATGACGGCCTATGCCGATCTTGATACCGCCATTCAGGCGATACGCGCAGGTGCTGCGGATTTCGTCCTGAAGCCGTTTCGGTCAAACCAGATATTGAATGCTATATCGCGGGCGCTCGACCGATCCAATTTGCGGCGAGAAAACTCTGCTTTGAAATATCAGCTGCAAACTGCTTCAGATCACTTGTTTCTGCGCGATCGCCTGGTGGGCAGTTCAGCAACGATCCAGCAGACACGCGACATGATCAGCCGTGTCGCACCGCTTCCGACCTCCGTTCTGCTGACGGGTGAGTCCGGTACGGGCAAGGAAGTTCTGGCGCATTCCATCCACGAATTATCGGATCGCGCCGGAAAACCCTTTGTGCCGATCAATTGCGCGGCCATTCCGGCAGATATGCTGGAGACCGAACTGTTCGGCCATGTAAAGGGTGCCTTCACCGGAGCGGAGAGCCGCCGCGAAGGTTTGTTTCTGCACGCACAGGGCGGAACGCTCTTTTTGGACGAAATCGGTGAGATGCCGATTGCCTTGCAAAGCAAATTGCTGCGCGTGATCGAGGACCGCAAGGTGCGCCCCGTGGGTGCAGAGCGCGAAATGCCTATCGACATTCGTTTCATTTTCGCCACCAATGCCGATCTGGCCGCTGATGTGGAAAAGGGGCGTTTCCGCGCTGATCTGTTCTACCGGATCAACGTTATGGACATCTATCTGGCGCCGTTGAGAGACCGCGAGCGCGATGTGGTGGAATTGACCGAGCTCTTCATGCACAAGCTTTCGCAGCAGCTTGGTATGCCGCCGGTGGCCATTGATGATGCCGTGCGCACGATGCTGTTGGCTTATCGCTGGCCGGGAAACGTCCGCGAACTGCGAAACTTCGTTGAGCGTAGCCTCATCCTCGGGCGCTTCCCGATGGATCTGCGTGGAGGTGCCCCCGCCGCAGTCGCTGCTGGCACCTTGGAAGAGGTCGAAAGGCGGCATATTCTGGCTGTTCTGAGTGACGTTTCAGGAAATAGGGACGAGGCCTCGCGCCGCCTTGGTATTTCCCGCAAAACGATCGATCGCAAGATGTCGTCCTGGCATGGCTGAGAAATCGGGAATCGCAACGGTATTTGGTGCCTTGAAGTCGGTCCGGTTCCGCCTGTTGGCCATCGCCCTGTTGCCGACACTCGTCATTCTGCCCCTGCTTCTGGGCGTGACCATGGTGCGGTGGAGCGGCAAGCTCGATGCGCTGCTCATCACCAAGGTCAATAGCGACCTGACCGTTGCGCACCAGTACCTCGTCACGATCCTTGAAGATACCGGCGAGCGGTTGGAAGCGATTACAGATTCCGCGCGGCTTCAAGATATCGTTTTGGCGGGGAATAGAACGTCACTTTCCGGACTTCTGGAGGAAAACCGCCAAAAACTTGGTCTCGATTTTCTATTTCTGGTCGATAGCAATGGCGATCTTTCTGCGAGTGCAGGAACGGACGAAGAAAAGACACGCGTGGATTGGCCAGTTCGGGCCGCCGCGCTGTCCGGCAAAGCATCCTACGCCATGGATGTCTTCTCCGAAGAGGATCTGACGAGGCTTTCACCTCTTCTGGCGGATCGGGCGCGGATCGGAGTCGCGCCAACATCCGATGCAGCGAGAGGCCAGACATTCGAAACACGTGGAATGATGATCCATGCGGCAAGCCCTTTGCGCTTGCCGGGTGGTCGAGCCTTGGCGCTGGTTGGCGGCAGGTTGCTCAATCAGAACCTGGATTTCATCGACACGATCAACGATCTGGTCTATCGGCAAGCCAGCCTGCCGGAGGGCAGCCAGGGTACCGCGACTTTGTTTCTGGACGATGTACGCATCAGCACGAATGTCCGCCTGTTCGAGAATCAGCGTGCTTTGGGAACGCGGGTATCTGAGGCGGTGCGAGCGACGGTTCTCGGGGCCGGAAAAGTCTGGCTGGACAGCGCTTTCGTTGTCAATGACTGGTATATCTCTGCCTACGAGCCCTTGGTCGATAGTTATGGAAAACGTGTCGGCATGCTTTATGTCGGTTTTCTGGAAGAGCCGTTTGCGCGCGCCAAATATGAAACGCTCGGTTCCGTCATCGCCGCGTTCCTAGGGATAGCGATCCTCAGCATTCCGGTTTTCCTGCGCTGGGCGCGGGGCATCTTCAAGCCCCTCGAGCGCATGACGCAGACCATCTCCAGGGTCGATGATGGTGATTTGGGCGCGCGCACAGGCCTGCCGCCGACCGGCGATGAAATTGGGCAGGTCGCAGTTCATCTCGACGGGTTGTTGGAACGTCTGCAGCAGCGTGAAGGCGAGCTCCGGGCTTGGAACCAAGAGCTGAATGCACGTGTAGAAGAAAGAACGCAGGAACTCCAACTTGCCAATCTGCGTCTTGAAGCGACGACCAAACAGCTCGTCATGTCCGAAAAGCTGGCAACGATTGGCGAAATTACCGCTGGCGTAGCCCATGAGATCAACAATCCCATCGCGGTCATTCAGGGGAATTTGGAGGTCGCGCGGAGCATGCTGGGCAAGACGACGGACGTTGCCAGAACGGAGTTCAATCTGATCGACGAGCAGGTGGATCGCATCAGTCGAATCGTCGGCAAGCTGCTGCAATTTGCAAGGCCGGAAGAATTTGCTGGCTACGTCGAGCGCCAAGACCCCGAAACGGTGATCTCCGATTGCATGCCACTCGTCAAACATGTGCTGAGCCGCGCCGGCATCGACGTTGTCAAAAACAACAAGGCGAGTGGACTCCTGGCGATGAACCGAACTGAGTTGCAGCAGGTTCTGGTCAACCTCATCGTCAACGCCGCCCATGCGATGCCGCATGGTGGCACGTTGACGCTTGGAAGCCACGATGAGGAGCGGCACGGATCTCGCGGTGTGGCCATCAGCGTGGCCGATACGGGTGTCGGGATTGGGGAGGATGTCGTGGATCGCATTTTCGATCCCTTTTTCACGACCAAGCAGCAAGAGGGTACGGGACTTGGGCTTTCTGTGAGCCAGATGTTGATTGCGCGACAGGGCGGAGAGATCACCGTGAGGAGCGCTGTTGGTTCGGGGACGGTGTTTACGATCTGGTTGCCCCAGGCGTTTGAACTCCAGTAACTCGTGCGTTCCACGTTTGAAAATACGGCGAAAATCAAGCGGAAATAAGGACAATTTGTCGCGATGTTCCGGACAAATTGTCTCATGGGCTCGTGCGTTGGCGCGCATCCTGTTGATAAAAAACAATTTATTATTGGCACACAAATTGCTGGGTGGGGTTGGCAACACATAAGGCCATTTGCGTGTGAGCGTCCCGAAGAAGGAGCCGCCCGCGCAGTTTGGTCCGTGGGCTTGGGACATTGTTTCGGATGGAACGTTGCGGGACTTGCCTGTGCTTGCAGGTCACGCAACGGGCCCCGAGGCGAACAGCAACATCCAAATTCATGGCGCTGCGCGTGGTGAATGGAGGGACACACAATGACTGCGACGAACGAAGCATTCGCGCCAGGGGCTGCGGGTGCAGGTCTTCTGGACCGCGAAAGAATTATCGCAAAACCTGGCTTCAACCGCTGGCTGGTTCCACCGGCGGCGCTTGCCATCCATCTTTGCATCGGCATGGCATACGGCTTCTCGGTGTTCTGGTTGCCGCTCACCAAGGCAATCGGCATCACCTCGACCGTTGCCTGCCCTGATCTCAACCTTGCTTCGGCACTGTTCACCACCACCTGCGACTGGCGGGTCAGCGACCTTGGCTGGATCTACACACTCTTCTTCGTTCTCCTAGGCTGCTCTGCAGCCATCTGGGGTGGCTGGCTGGAACGCGCCGGTCCGCGCAAGGCCGGTTTCGTATCGGCAATCTGCTGGTGCGGGGGCATGTCCATCGCCGCCATCGGCATCATGACGCACCAGTTGTGGTTGATGTGGTTCGGTGCAGGCGTCATCGGTGGTATCGGCCTTGGCCTTGGCTATATTTCTCCGGTGTCCACCCTGATCAAGTGGTTCCCTGACCGTCGCGGCATGGCGACCGGCATGGCCATCATGGGCTTCGGCGGCGGTGCAATGATCGGTGCTCCGCTTGCGGATGCTCTGATGCGCCACTTCCGCACCGATGCCTCCATCGGCGTTTGGGAAACCTTCCTTGTGATGGCGGCGATCTATTTCGTCTTCATGATGGCTGGTGCGTTCGGATACCGCATTCCACCGGCAGGATGGAAGCCTGAAGGCTGGACGGCACCTGCTGCCAAGAACTCCATGATCACAACCCGCCATGTGCATCTCAAGAACGCCCACAAGACCAAGCAGTTCTGGATGATCTGGCTGGTGCTGTGCCTCAACGTATCGGCTGGTATCGGCGTTCTTGGTATGGCGTCGCCCATGCTACAGGAAATCTTTGCCGGTTCGCTGATCGGTCTTCCTGACGTGAAGTTTGCCGACCTGACACCTGAGCAACTTGCTCAGATCGCAGCGATTGCTGCTGGCTTTACAGGCCTGCTGTCCGTGTTCAACATTGCAGGCCGCTTCTTCTGGGCATCTCTGTCCGACCGCATCGGCCGCAAGGCAACCTACTTCACCTTCTTTGCGCTAGGCATCGTGCTTTACGCTTGCTCGCCTTGGGCGGCTGGTCTTGGCAACAAGGCGCTTTTCGTCGGCATGCTCTGCATCATCGTTTCGATGTATGGCGGTGGCTTCGCGACGATCCCCGCTTATCTCGCCGATATCTTCGGAACCCAGTTCGTTGGCGCGATCCATGGTCGTCTTCTGACAGCATGGGCAACGGCTGGCATCATCGGTCCCGTCGTCGTCAACTACATTCGTGAAGCACAGATCGCTGCGGGCATTCCGCGTGCTCAGGTCTATGACTTTACGATGTATATCTTGGCGGGCATGCTGGTATTGGGCCTGATTGCCAACCTCATGGTCAAGCCGCTCGAAGACAAGTGGTATATGTCGGATGACGAAGTGGCGGCACTTCAAGCAAAGACGACGGCTGCGACCAGTGGCCCAACAGGTTCTTTCGGCATCGGCAAGGGCGGCTTCGACGCCAAGGCGGCAATCGCATGGGCAGTCGTTGGTATTCCGATTGTCTGGGGTATCTGGATTACCCTGCAGAAGACGTTCGTTCTGTTTACCTGATTGACTGTTTTGCCCGATAGAAAACAAGAAGGCGGCACCGGTGCCGCCTTTTTCAGTTCGTTAGATATGGTCTTTTTATCCGCTGACCTCGTGATGCCTAATGGCGGGCCGATGCGGTCCTTGGAAGGGTCTGTGCATCGTAATCTTCCGAGTATCTGGACTGCGGTGCCGACGAGACAGGTCCGTCGCTCACCTGGAACTGTGTCAGCAATTCTCGCAGGCTTTCAGCCTCGCGTGCCAGTCCATGGCTTGCTGCGGTGGTTTCTTCGACCATCGCCGCGTTCTTCTGGGTCGCCTGGTCCATCAGGTTCACGGCGTCGTTGATTTCGGCCAAACCATTGGCCTGTTCGCGCGATGCCTCGACGATTGCCACGACGTTCAGATCGATTTGCCCAACCTGTTCGGCAATCTGTTTCAGCGCGTCGCCCGTTTGTCCAACGAGGTCCACACCGTTCGATACGTGCTGGCGCGACTTGCTGATGAGTTCCTTGATCGCTTTTGCAGCGCTGGCAGAGCGTTGAGCCAGTTCACGCACTTCCTGGGCCACGACAGCAAAGCCTTTGCCCGCTTCGCCCGCCCTGGCAGCCTCTACACCAGCGTTCAGCGCCAGAAGGTTGGTCTGGAACGCGATCTCGTCGATGACGCTGATGATGCTCGTGATTTCACCGGATGACTGAGAAATCTCATCCATCGCCTCAATGGCACGGTGGACGATTTCACCGGACCGTTCGGCACTTTTTCGGGTGGAAGCAACAAGCCTTCCGGCCTCGTTGGCGCGGTTGCTGGAATCCTTGACGGTGGTGGTGATTTCTTCCAGTGCGGCGGCGCTTTCTTCCAGCGACGCGGCCTGTTGTTCGGTGCGGCGTGCAAGCTGATCCGCTGCAACGCGGATTTCGGCCGAGCCGGACGCAATGGTGGCCGAGTTGTGTGCGACCGTCTGCATGGTGGAGCGAAGTGTCTTCATCACCTCATTGAAATCGGCACGAAGCTTTTCCATGCTGGGTACGAAAGGTGTATTCAGGCTCTGGCGGAGCTCGCCACTGGCCAACAGGCGAAGGGCTGAGCCCAGCGTGGTGATGGCGCTCATGCGCGGTGTCACGTCTGTTGCGAATTTGACGACTTTGACAACACGACCCTTGCCGTCGACAATGGGATTATAGGCGGCCTGTATCCAGACTTCCTTTCCGTTCTTGCCGAACCGGACGAACTCGTCTGAAATAAACTCCCCCGCCGCCAGACGTTTCCAGAAATTCGCATAATCGGCAGAGGCTGCATAGGTCGGCTCGCAGAACAGACGATGGTGTTTGCCGACGATGTCACTCAGGCCATAACCCAGCGTCGCACAGAAATTGTCGTTGGCAGTAATGATTTCACCCTGTGGTGTGAACTCGATAACCGCCTGAGAACGCGAAATCGCTTGCAGCTTGTTGTCGTCTTCTTCGGCTTTGAGCTTTTTTGCCGTGATATCGGTTGCAATCTTCACGACCTTGTAGGGCTTACCGCTTCGGCAGACCGGATTATAAGATGCTTCGATCCAGATTTCGCTTCCATCCTTGCGGAGGCGTTTGTATTCCCGCGCATCGTACTTTCCAGCGCCAAGGCCTGCCCAGAAATCCGAATAGGCTTTCGAGTTGGTATAATCCGGATCGCAGAAGACTCGATGATGTTTTCCGATGATTTCTGCAAGATCATAACCCAGCACTGCGCAGAAATTCTTGTTTGCTGTCAGAATATTACCTTTGAGATCGAATTCGATCACCGCTTGCGACGCAGATAACGCGTCCAAAACGCTCTTATTGTCAGCATTTTTCCCCAGCCAAAGCATGCTATCTCCAAGTAAGCTGAAAATGCCGCGGCAGTGGTGACTTCATTGTCGCGCGCGTTTTTGTTATGGGTCCGTCGATTCGATGTTTTTCATTCCATAATTGAATTAGACATTAATAATATTAATGCTAAGTTGACGAGATAAACGATCGAAGTTTAATTTGTGCAGTCACTAAGTTTAAAACGTTGCCTCACAGCATCGCTGAAGGTTTTGTTCTTGATCATTTTATAGATGACGTTTCTTTTTCTCTTTTCTTTAAGGTTGAGGGCGAAAGCCAAACGAAAACACGCCGCCGGGTGTCCAGGCAGCGTATTTTAAAACATAAATCTGATGTCGCGTGCGTCGAGCGGCCTAGGCGGCCATATCTTCAAGGTCTGCACCCTTGAACATCTTGGCGAGGTTCAGGAAGCAAATCATACCATGTTCGTTGGCAATGATGCCTTCGGAGAAGGATTTGTCGAAAGATGCGGAAACTTCTGGAACGGGTTGTACCTGGATTGCAGGGATCGTCAGGATGTCCGATACACGGTCCACCAGCATGCCGATGACCATGTTATGGACTTCCGCCACGACAATGGCGCTGCGTTCATTGGCGACGGTGCTTTTCATGCCAAGCTTGTAGGCAAGGTCAATAATTGGAATAACCGAGCCACGAAGGTTCATCACGCCGATGACGTCTTTCGGAGCATGCGGGAGTGGAGTGGATGGAGCCCAGCCGCGAATTTCCCGGATGGTTGTCGTTTTGACGCAGAACTCCTGATCATGCAGACGAAACGCGATGATCTCGAGGGTATCGCCGCCGAAGTTCGTAGAATTAATCGTAACCATCAGAATTCTTCCCAATCCTTGTTCTGGGCTAGTGCAAGCGCACCGACGCTCGCGTATCCGGATTTTGGCATCCTGCCTGGTGTACGAACAACCGGAGATTTTTCTTCCAGCTTCATTCTGTCATTTGTAACAGAAAAATGTTTCCCAAATCTAAACTGCGTTAACAATTTTTGCAGAGCATGGGCTTCATGTGCAAGGCTGCGACTTGCTGCTGTCGTTTCTTCCACCATCGCAGCATTTTGCTGTGTATTGGAGTCCATTGCTTCAACGGCGTGGTTGATTTCTTTCAGGCCATTTGCCTGCTGGCGCGCTGTTTCTACAATTGCGACGACATTGGTATTGATCTCGCCAACCTGTGTCACGATCGTGTCGAGGGCTTCTCCAGTCTCTCCGACCAGTTTGACGCCTTCCTTTACCTGGTCCGACGAGGTGGTGATCAGCGTCTTGATTTCCTTGGCAGCTTGAGCGGAGCGCTGCGCCAGTTCCCGCACTTCCTGCGCAACAACTGCAAAACCTTTACCGGCCTCGCCAGCGCGTGCAGCCTCTACGCCGGCATTCAAGGCCAAAAGATTGGTCTGGAATGCTATGTCGTCGATAACACTGATAATGTTACCGATTTCGTTGGAAGACTGAGAAATGCGTCCCATGGCTTGTATCGCTTTTGTGACCACAGCACCGGATCGCTCTGCTCCCGCCTTGGTCTTTGCAACAAGTTCTCCCGATTGTTCGGCACGCACAGTGTTTTGTGCAACGGTTCTCGTGATCTCGTTCAAAGCAGCAGATGTCTGCTCCACGGCGGTGGCTTGCTGTTCCGTACGCTTGGCGAGATTGTCGGATGCTTCGCTGACCTCGCGGGAGCCCGTGGCTATGCCAACAGCACTATCAGAAACATCGCGCATCGCATCCTGTAATCTCTCCAGCGAGCTGTTCAGATCTTTACGCACCTTTTCCAGAGTCGGGATGAAGGGTTTGTCGATAACGGCCGTGAGGTCGCCGTTTGCCAATGCGGTCAGACTATTAGCGAGATTGTCGACGGCACGGACACGTTCGGTCACGTCCGTCGCAAATTTGATGACCTTGAAAACCCGTCCATCCTGATCGACAATGGGATTGTAGGACGCCTGAATCCAGACGATTTTCCCGTCCTTGCCGATCCGTTTGAACTCGGCGGCGATGAATTCACCGGCCGCCAGCTTACGCCAAAATTCCGCATATTCCGCGCTTTTTCGAAAACTCTCGTCGCAGAACATGCGATGATGCTGACCACGAATTTCGTTCAGGGTATAACCCAAGCAGCTCAAGAAATTCGGATTGGCCGTGATGATCTCACCGGATGCGGTGAACTCGATGACGGCCTGCGCCCGCGAGATCGCGTCGATCTTCCCGGCATCCTCGGCAGCTTTGATCTTCTCTTCGGTAATGACGGTTGCAAGCTTTAGAATGCTCTTGACCTTGCCGCCCGACAGGATGGGATTATACGAAGCCTGTATCCAGACTTCCTTGCCACCATTTGCGATGCGCTTGTACTGGCGCGCGTCATATTTGCCAGCGCCGAGTTCTTTCCAGAACGTGCTGTATTCCGTGCTTTTCGCGTAGCCATCTTCGCAAAATATGCGGTGGTGCTTGCCGACGATCTGATCTTCGCTATAGCCCATCGCTCGGCAGAAGTTTTCGTTGGCAGACAGTATCATTCCGCTCGTATCGAATTCGATCATCGCTTGCGAGCGACCGAGCGCGGTGAGAACAGCTTTCGCATGCGTTCCAGGAAAAGATAGCACGTAGATGAAACTCCAAGCATGAACGCGTAGGGTTCAATGCAGCCTCTTGCCGTTGCGCGCGGACCTGCCGGGTGAAAACCCTTCAAGGCAACAACAATTTATCTACGATAACTGATTTAAAAATATCTGAATGCACGCATCGAATGTCGACAATGGGCGAAGATCACGATCTTTGCGACCCTCCTTTCTCGGCGTTCAATATTCCTTCTCGTAAAAAATACCGGCTGAACCTGCTCCGTCTGCGCCCGCCGCGCCCCGTAGCTTCACGCCTTTGCCCACATCCAGATTGATGATGGCTTTGGCGCCCTCGCTGCCGCTCTGTTCCAACTCCAGATAGGTCTTGTCGTTGATGTATTTTCCAGCGGATACACGCGCCTGACCTTTAGAGTCTGTGGAAATATCAAGATCGTCAATGCCAAGATTGCTGCGCAGACTATCGAAAAGCGATGTCGAGCGTCCGCCTGCCAATTGGCCTGCGGCATCTGCCAGTCGTGCAATTTGCAGTGCTGAAAGCTTGGACATGGATTGCCCGAAAATCAGCTGCGCCATGACTTCGTCCTGGGGTAAGGCAGGGGAGGATGTAAAACCAAAGGACGGATCGTTTGCGTTCCCCGTGACCGTGACGGTAACCGTGGCGGAACCGGCTGCCGATTCCGCCGCCATGTTGAGGACGGGAACAAGACCGCCGCCGAAGGTTATATCACCATTTGTGAAATCCAGGCGTCGTGTGAGGATTTCAAGCCGACCACGGCGCATCTGGAAACCACCCGAAACCGCAGGGTTTGCAGCGGTTCCGCGCACCGTCAGGCTACCCGTCAGTTCCGCGTCGATGCCACGGCCGCGAACGAAGATGCCGCTCGGCGCATTCACTTGAAGGTCGAGGGCGATGTCGGAAGAACTACCACTCCCACCCTTGTCCGCATTGAGTTTCCGGTCCTGTATGCGCACCGCCGCAGGTGCGTTCTTGTGTTTGATGTCCATCTGCGACAGGGATGCCGGCAAGCGCTCGGGAATCGTGATGGCGCTTTTTTCAAGCGTGACCGTGCCGCCGAGAACCGGAGAGTTCAACACTGGCCCCTTCAAGGTAAGGGTGCCGCTTGCGATGGTGGTGAACAGGGTACCGTCATTATAAGCGGCACGATTGAGGGTAATCGTCAGATCGGCCGGGAAGCCGGAGCCCGGCGCGATGCCGACACTGCCGGCGCCGGACACCGTGCCACCGCCAGCCAGTCTGCCGGTCAATCGGGCGATCGTCGCCCGGTCTCGTTCGAGATTGATGGTCGCGGCCACATTGTTGATGGTCAGGTTGCGGCGAACATCGGTGACGCGTGTCCCATCGGTAGTGATACTGCCTGTGACGATGGGCGCTGTAGCGGTCCCTTCGATCTTCACGTCGAGTGCCGCTTTGCCGCTGACATCGAAGCCCTGTGCTGCCGTTTGGGCGGCGACGGCACCGAAGGGCAGGGCACCATTGAAGGCCATTGAAATGGGTCTGTTGCCAGCGATACCGAAAGTGCCACCACCGGACAGCGATAGCCCACCCTGACCGGTTGCCGTAGTATCTAGACGCAAAATGCCGCCTGCAAATCGGCCATTGGCCTTTATGCCGAGTGGACCCAGTCCGGCCGAGCGTGTCTGGCTCACCGCTGCATCGGCCCATGTCAGATCGTAATCGACGGATGGGTCGGACGCTGCGCCCTTTGCCGTCACTGTGCCGGAAATCGTCCCCGCTGCGTCGAGCGCTGGTGAGAACGCATTGGCAAGGTTGGCGGGCAATGCACGGATCGTTGCGTTGAGATCGAGTGTCTGTCCCGCCCTGCCATTGATCTCGATACGACCGTTGCCGGTCTGAATCACAAGACCGGAAATACGGGCCGTGCCCGCATCGATTGTAACTGTCGTCGGTTGAGCCAGTTTCACTGGAATGCCGCTGGGTGTCGCCGTGAACGTATCGAGGTTTACGGTCATGGGGGAGGCTGCGGTGTCGGCCGTTCCTTTGAACGCCAGCGGCGCATTGTCGTAACGACCAGTCAGATCGAATGCCGTTCCGGAACCGGAGTGATCGATATCCAGATTGAGACCGGAAATGTCGGCTGCACCGGCTTTGATTGTGTCCGCCGTCACCTGCCCGTTGATGGCCAGTGCTTGGAGATCGTCGACCTTCAGATCGGCAGCGAGCTTGGAGATTGTGGTCGTACCCTGGCGGATGGTACCACTTGAAGCTTTGATCGTTGCAGCGATTTTTCCGTCTGTGTTGGATACGACAACGTCACCTTTCACGTCACCATCGGCCTGCTGGGCGGCCAGCGCGGCCAGCAACGACAGATCGGGAAAGTCGAAGGAGAGATTTCCTGTCGGCAGAAATTGCGGGGTAAACTGAAGGTTGCCAGTCAGCACGTTGCGACCGACGGTGACGTTCAGCTTCGGGATCGCTGTTCCGTTTCCGTCTTGCAGGAGTTCACCGGAAGCGTCGATGATCTGCCCATCGAGTGTACCGCTTGCCTGAAGCTGGGCCTGCGGCGCGTTCAGATCCGCTTTTCCCTTGGCCGAAACCTTGAGCGCTTCGAGGGCACGGCCCGCCAGGGTCGCTTTGGCGGAATTCAGGCTGATCTGAAAATCGGCGGCGTTGAGCGGACCGCTGGCCTCCAGCGAAAATCCGAGCGATCCGGCTGCTTGTGGCGTCAGCTTTTCCAGCGCCGGCAGGCGTCCGCCCAGCTTGGCAGACACATTGCCATTATCGAGTGCGATATCACCATTGGCCTCGATGGTTCCAGATTTGACCACGAGGTTTTCGACACGGGTCGCCCCACCAATCGTGCTCTTGAGATAAGCGTCGATGGCGATCGTCGTATCGAATTTTTCGGAAAGGGCCGGTGGCAGGACCGCCGGGAGAACGAAAAGGCGAAGATTGGTGGTGATGGTACCCGCTGACAGATCATAGGTTCCGCTCCCGGTGCCGCCGACGCTGGCGCTTTCCAGCGTCGCACCTTCGAAAGCAATCGTCTGCGGGGAAATACGCAAGGGTGCATTCAGCGTCAACGGTGCCTTGATCGCCCGTTCCAGATCCGGCGCGGTCATGGCGGATTGCGCGATGCTGAGGCTGGTTTTCACCGTACCCGTCTGGTTTGCCAGATTGAGGTCGTCGCTGCTGGCCAGCAGTTTCACGTCTTCGAAACGCCCCTGCGGCAAGGCAAGCGACCGTACAGACGCGCTGACGTTCAAGCGGGCGGCATCGGCATTGCCGCGCAGGGCAAGGTCGACCCCATTCACCAGAGCGGAGAGCTCTCCATCGGCAAGCGGCAGGCGGATATCGACTGGACCATTCGTTCCGATCAGATTGGCGGAAAGATCATTCTGTCCTTGCGGATCCATCGCGCCGGATGCTGTTAGCAACAGTTTTCCGGTTTCCAGATTGCCGCTTTCGACACTGATCCGACCTTCCGGCGCAATGCTGGCCGCAAGGTCGAGCTTCGTTTGACCGGCAAAGAGTTGGCGCGTCATCGGCGGCAACAACATATCTGGCTGACCGCCGCCATGAAGCTCGATCCGGCGCGTGCCGTCGGTTGCGAGTTGGTGACGACCGGTCAGATCGAGAACCGGATTGCCAGCGACGGCCCCCGTAAGCTGTCCCGACCAATCGGACAGGGCGCCGTCGCCTCTGAGGGTGATAGCGACAGCAGGCGCATCGGGCAGGCGTAGAAGTGTGGCCAGAAGCCCACCCTGCGGTTCGCTCAGCGCCGCATTGAGCTTCAGTACATTCTCGTTGGGAACGAAGGCGATATCGGCGTTCACCAGTGCTTCAGGCTCATCCTTGCGATTTGCCGAAAGGGCGAGCGTAATGGCGTTAGTGGTGGCGGTACCTCGGCCCTTGGCTGAAAGCGCGTAGGTGCGACCTGCCAGCTTCTCACCCAGCGCGATATCAGGCAGAGACAGATCATCGATGGTGATATCGACGGGAAGCGAAAAGCCGGAGGAGGTTTCCGAAGAGGGCTCTGTGGACGGAAGGGGCGCTCTGTCGATATCGACCTGGGCCACCTCTATCCGTTCAGCGCGAAATGTCTTTTTCAAAAGCGCAAATGGCGACCAGTCGACCTCGATGCCTGCCAACCGGGCATAGGGACCGTCTCGGTCGGAAATCGTAACGCTATCCAGACGGAGGTTTCCTGTCAGCAGACCTTTTGGCGGTGATATCTCGATTGTCTGATCGGGATTTGAGATCAACGACGAGACCTGTCGCGCAACAAACTGTGTGCCGGGCGATGTGTAACCAAGAAAGAACACGGCCAGAACAAGCAGTGCTACAGTGCCAAGAGCAATGTAGCCGATCCCTATCAACAATCGAGTCAGTGCGGTCATCAAACGTAATCTACACTTTTCTTGTTCTTGTGTGAAATGACGATCGCTCAGAACGCCTGTCCGATGCCGGCATAAATGCCGAAGCTGCTTCCATTTTCATATTTTTTCAACGGCGTGGCCACGTCGAGGCGCAAGGGGCCGAACGGGGTCGCATAACGCAGGCCGATACCGGCGCCCGCGCGAATATCGGAAAAATCGGGCGCAAGGTCGGACGATACAACGCCCGCGTCGACGAAGGGAACGAGCCCGATGGTCTCTGTCACCTTGAACCGCGCTTCCACCGAGGAGACGACATAAGAACGCCCGCCGGTCGCATCCCCTGCCGCATTATACGGTGAGATTTCCTGATAGCTGTAACCGCGCACCGATCCGCCGCCGCCTTCATAGAAACGTCGGGTTGCCGGAACGTCTTCCAAGGAGTTTGCCCCGACGAGCAGACCGCCTGCGATCTTTCCAGCCAGCACGACCTGATCGTCAGACCCAAGGCCTTTATAGGCGGTTGTCGAACCCTCGAACGAGGTGAAGAACGTGCCGTTCAAGGCTTCGAAACTTGGCTGCGCAGAGATCGAGGCTCTGAAACCCTCGGTCGGGTTGAGCTTGTCGTCACGCCTGTCGCGCACGAATTCCAGCGGCACGGAGGTGGTCAGATACTGGTTGTTGCCGAATGCGTCGTCGGCATCCGTCCACTCGACTTCCAGACCGGCGGAGGCCGTATCGTAGTCGTTGAACTCATAGGCAAAGCCGCCATAGCCGGTGATCGATCTCGCATCGTAGCTGTCTGGATGCTCAGTCTTGGCCTTGAGGCTTGCCGTAAACGTCGTCTCGGGATTGAAGATACCGGGCTTCGTAAAGATGATCCCGGCCGAATAATCCATGTCCTGAACATTCGACGCTTCACCCAACCGCGAAACAGCACCTTCGATGCGTAGCGATTCGGCTTTGCCAAACAGATTGCGATGGCCCCAGTAGCCTTGCAGCCCAATGCCTTCGGTCGTGGAATATTGCGCACCGAGGCCGAGATAACGGTGCTTGCCTTCCGAAACCTCGATCGTCAGCGGGATGCTGCCATTGCGGGATAGTGTGTTCGCTTCCTTGATGGTGATGCTGGAAAAGACCCCAAGCTTGCGCAAACGGTCGGAGGCTTTTCGCAATTTCTCCGGCGAATAGGGTTCACCACCGTTCAGACGCGAATAGCGCCGGATGAAGTCGCCATCGACCGTCTTCTCGCCCGTCACTGCGACGTCGCCCAAGGGCGCAATCGGACCGCCTTCGGCAGATAAAGTCAGGTCAACGGTGTTGGTCGCATGGTTGGCAACCGCTTCGCGCTTGGTGAGTTTCGCGAGCGGACGCCCCTCCGCCTTCAGGGCCTCTATCAGCTTGTTGCCGCCACGGATGATGGCAAGTGATCCCGCATCTCCACCCGTTACAAGGCCGTACTCGGTGAGGTCGCGGCCAGCGACATCGCCTTCAAGCTTGATGGTGCCAAGCGTAAAGGCCGGTCCGGAGGTGACATCAATGACCACAGGGACAGGACCTGCGCGGTTGAACGACGGATTTGGTGGGATGGCATCGATATCCTGGCCCGCAACCGTGATTTTAACGGTGCCGCCATAGCGGGCGTTTTCATACAGCGCCGCCACCAATCGCTCGCGGTCGTCGCGGGCTCTGATCAAGAGGCCCAGATCGCCCGATGCAGGTTTTTCCGGCTCTGCGACCAGAAGCGAGCTGTTTTCGAGGCTCTTGCGCAGCTTGTCGTCCGCATCCGTGGCATTCAGCGTGACAGTGAAAGAAACCGGGTCGAGGACCTCCTCTTCCTTGTCGTCGGAACCGAAAATATTGATGCCAAAGATTTTCAGCGCGAACGCATCTCGAACAAACCCCGGGGATAGCATCACGGATGCAGCCACCGCCATTGCAGTGCCGGCCTTCCAGAACGCAATACTCTTCCTTGGGTCAGTGTGTCGGTTTGACATACGCTACTTTTATGGTTGAGGATGTATTATCGGCCCCACCGGTTTCCCGTCCGTTAACGGGGCAGTTTAATCACAAAAAGGGGGATTGGCACCCGAAAAAGCGTATTTTTCCGGCACAAATGCAAAAGCCCCGGAGAACCGGGGCCTTCGTGTCTTTATCGTTGGCGATATTAGCGGCAACGAGCCGTGTAACGCTGACCGTACTGGTCGCGGTAGTAGCAGTAACCAGGCTCGGATGCGTTACCGATCAGTGCGCCGCCGACGCCACCGATGGCTGCGCCAACAGCTGCGCCGCGGACGTTGCCTGTCACGGCGCCGCCGATAACAGCGCCAGAAACGGCGCCAATGGACGCTCCCTTTTCAGTCTGCGTGCAGCCTGCAAGCGCCAGACCGATTGCCGCAAAAATAATGGCTTTTTTCATGAAGTCTCTCCAACGTTTCAATGAGCTCTGTGGCTCTTTGGTAGGCGTCCCATAATACATCTGCGGCGACTGCTACCTCCGACCGCTACAGATGTTTACCAACTCGAGTGTGTTTATGGAAGCGTCCTTCGCAGGCTGCGTCCCGGCCCCAATCGACTGTGCCCTACTGAACGGGCAGATAACGTAAAAGTTCCAATATTTATGCGTCTTTGATGTGAATCAATTTTACGGTTTGAAAAATCTCTTATAAGTGTTTCTGGAATGGTTCAAAACTGAGGGCGAATTGACGCAGTTTCGTGCAAACAGCGTCGAGGGGGTTGACGGTTCATGGAGGTGGGCCGACAACGACGACAAGAATTCTGGAGCATGGAATGGACTTCGAGGCATACTTTAAGACCGAGCTGGATGGCTTGCATTCAGAAGGCCGTTATCGCGTCTTTGCCGACTTAGAGCGGCAGCAGGGGAATTTCCCGCGCGCGACACGATATAATGCGGACGGCGAGAAGAAAGACGTAACGGTCTGGTGCTCCAACGACTATCTCGGCATGGGACAGAATCCCAAGGTCATCGAGGCCATGAAGGCGGCCATAGATCACTGTGGCGCGGGTGCGGGAGGCACCCGGAATATTTCTGGCACCAACCATTATCACGTCAAACTCGAGCAGGAACTTGCCGATCTCCATGGCAAGGAATCGGCGCTGATTTTTACATCCGGCTACATCTCAAACTGGGCAACGCTTGGCACACTCGGCCAGAAAATCCCCGGCCTGATCATTTTCTCCGACGCATTTAACCACGCCTCGATGATCGAGGGCATTCGTTACGGTCGCTGCGAAAAGGTGATCTGGAAACACAATGACCTTGAGGATCTTGAAGCGAAGTTGAAGGCCGCTGACCCATCTGCGCCGAAGATGATTGCGTTCGAATCCATTTATTCGATGGATGGCGATATCTCTCCGATCAAGGAAATCTGCGATCTTGCCGACAAATACGGCGCGATGACCTATCTCGACGAGGTTCATGCTGTCGGCATGTACGGTCCGCGCGGCGGTGGCATTGCCGAGCGTGAAGGTTTGATGGATCGCCTGACGATTATCGAAGGCACCTTGGGCAAGGCATTCGGCGTGATGGGTGGTTACATTGCTGCGTCTGAAGCGCTCTGTGATTTCATTCGCTCCTTCGCATCCGGCTTTATCTTTACAACGGCACTGCCGCCATCATTGGCTGCAGGTGCCGTGGCGTCCATTCAGCATTTGAAGGCCAGTCCTTTTGAACGTGCCCGTCATCAGGAACGCGTGCGCACACTCCGTGCCATGCTGGATAAGAGTGGCATTCCGCACATGCCGAATCCCAGCCATATCGTGCCTGTGCTGGTTGGCGACGCAGCCAAGTGCAAGTGGATATCGGATATCCTGCTCGACGATCACGGAATTTATGTGCAGCCGATCAACTATCCGACCGTGCCGCGCAAAACCGAACGACTTCGCATTACGCCTACGCCGTTGCACACAGATGCCGACCTGGAACAACTGGTCAGACCTCTTCACCAGTTGTGGGCGCGTTGCGCTTTGGCAAGAGCAGTCGCCTGACGTTACAATCGATCGCTTTTCGGATGAGATATCATCGAAGTCGCGGCTTTATGTGCCGCGACTTTTTTAATGGGATTAGCCGTCGCGTCAGTGTTCGAGCATCTCATGCACGATTTGCTTGGCGTCGAGCGAGGCTGGATAATATGTCGGCCAGTTGCTGAGCTCCGCCAGCACGACCTTGCGGTCGTTCCCCCAGAACAGATGATAGTGCCCGGCTTTTGTCGGTGTTATCGTGTGATCGCTGAACTGGATGAATTGCGGCGCAGCCTCGTCCCCACCGTTCTTTTTAAAGATGTAGCGGACGCCACGATTGCCCTTCTTGTAGGTCAACACCTCATATCCATCCGAGACATATGTCGCTTGGCTACGGGCGTCCTTTCGCTGAAACATCACGGTCTCACCGTCGATGACGATGCGATCGACGTCGGTTTTATACCCCACATCATATTCGCCACGATAGTCCTTGGCGGTCTTGTCACCATGCTTCGCCTTATCTGCCATGACAGGATCGAGGGAGCCGTCCAGAAGGTAAGGATAAACCGACTGCCATTCGCCTTCCCAGTCTGACAGCGGGCGCGGCCTGATCTGGCTATCTTCGAAGTAACCCTTCGAAATTTGCTCGGATGCTTCGGAGTGATCATGGGCTTGGCTGTACGAATGTGACTTAGCGGATGCTGCCGCATCGTCTGCCATGGTCGTTGCAGACGACAGGAGAAGAGAGCCGATCGCGAAGGTGAGGGCGTAGCGGATATTCATGTGTAATTCCTCATTTTTGTCATGTAATAACATTACAAAAATGAGCTAACCCGTTTTTATGTCGCTGGCAACCCCAAGGGTGCCGTCGGCGAGAGTTCATAGCTTCCGGGACCGTTGGTTTATCCCCCGGCGTCGAGCTCTATTGCTTTACGAGGAACGCCTTGAACGGCGTCAGGCCGCTTTCTGTGTCTGTGAAATGGCATCGTTTGCATAGGCCCGTGCCTGTACATCTACCGCCAACACCTCTTCCACCGTTTCCACGACGTGTCCGGTATTCATTCGGTCCATCACGGTTTCCACGATATCAGCCATATCCAGAAAGCCGATCTGGCCGTCCACGAAGGCGTGAAATGCCGTTTCTTCGGCGGCGCTCAACACGGCGCCCTGCGCGCCGCCGCGCTCCAGCGCGGTTCTTGCCAGACGCAGCGCTGGAAACCTGATCTCGTCAGGAGCTTCGAAATCCAGTCTTGCAAGCTTGGTGAAATCCAGGCGCTCGACGTCTATCTCGCCCCTGGCCGGATAGGTCAGGGCATAAGCGATGGCCGTTCGCATATCCGGGCAGCCCAGCTGTGCGATGACCGATCCGTCCGTGTAGGCCACCATGGAATGGATGATCGATTGTGGATGGATGATGACTTCGATCTGGTCCGGCCGCAGATCAAAAAGATATTTTGCTTCGATCATTTCAAGCGCCTTGTTGAACATCGAGGCGCTGCCGATGGAGACCTTGAGGCCCATTGACCAATTGGGGTGAGCACGCGCCGTATCGGCGGTCACCCCTGCCATCTCCTCGCGGCTATGGGTGCGGAACGGCCCGCCGGATGCGGTCAGCACGATACGTTCGACATTCGCCCTGTTCGCCGGCTCAAGGCATTGGAAAATGGCGCTGTGTTCGCTGTCGACGGGAATGATGTGTCCACCGCCCTGCGATACGGTACGAAGGAAAACATCTCCGGCCGAAACGAGACATTCCTTGTTGGCAAGGGCAATGTTGGCACCGCGCCGCGCCGCCGCCAGGGTCGGCTCCAAACCAGATGTTCCTGCAATGGCTGCCATGACCCAGTCCGCATTCATGTCGGCTGCTTCCTGCAAGCCTGATCGCCCGGAGGCGACCTTGATATCACTTCCAGCCAATGCTTCTTTCAGGGCTTGGTAATTATTGTCTTCGGATGTCACCGCCAATTTGGCACCGAGCGAGAGAGTCTGCTCTGCCAAAAGTGCGATGTTGCCCGCACCCGTCAGCGCCATCACCTCGAACCGGTCACGTCCGCCCAGTTGGTTTATGACATCGACCGTGTTGGTGCCGATGGAGCCGGTGGCACCCAGTATGGTCAGCTTTTCGGGTGAATTCGGGCGCTTGGGGTGCGTCATGTCAATCCGGTTATTTTCAACTTTGTCATGCAAGCCTCTACAAGCGAAAGATGAGCATAACAAGGAGGAAAGCCACACTTGTCTTTGTCCTGCACCAACAGCATATTCCAGACTATTCATAACGAGGAACGGCATGCGACGCTTTTTTGTTTCCAGTGGCTGGATTTTGGCGGCGACCTTCGTTCTCGTGCTGGTTCTCATCCCTTTCGACCCTGCGATTTCACGACGCGCGCAATCACTTCCCGGTGCGGTCGTTGGATTTAACAGTGCGATTACCGATTTCGGCACGTTTCGCTGGATGCTCTACAGCACAGGTCTTCTCGCTATTCTTGCCTATATCGCCGCACGGGTGCTGACGAGCTCTTCCTATGCGAGCCGCATTCGAACGGCATGGCGGTTGTTCCTCTATTTCTTCCTGACGATCGGTACCGCGAGTATTCTGGTTCATGCGCTGAAGTTCGTCATAGGGCGGGCAAGACCTGAATTGCTGGTGGAAATGGGCGCCTACAGCCTGACGCCGTTTACGGGTGACAATCTCTATGAGAGTTTTCCGTCTGGCCATTCTACCGCGGCTGGCGCATTCTTCGGCGCGTTTCTGATGCTCATGCCACGCTATCGTTTTGTCTTCATCGGCTTGGCCTTGGTCATTGGTGTATCGCGTGTCATCGTCGGTGCGCATTATCCAAGCGATGTGGCGGCGGGTCTGCTTTTGGGAACATGGACGGCGATGGCGTTCGCCTTCATCTTCGCACGTTCAACGTGGCTATTCCGTCTGGATGTGAATGGCTGGCCGCACCCAAAGAATGCGATGAGTTCTGCCGTCTAGGTGCCAAGGGGATGTCAATGGAAAATGTGGAAACACAGGCAGATCGGTCCATCAGAACCACTGTCGTAATTGCAGGTGGAGGACCGGCTGGCATGATGCTCGGGCTCCTGCTGGCGCGCGCCAATGTCGATGTCACCGTGATCGAAAAACATAGCGATTTTCTTCGTGACTTCCGTGGCGACACCATCCATCCCTCGACACTCGATATCATCGACCAACTCGGTTTTATCAGGGAATTTCTGGCGCTGCCGCACACGCGGGCGGAAAAACTGCATGCGGAAATCGGGGGCGAGAAGGTAACGATCGCGGATTTCTCATGGTTGCCGGTCAAGAACCGCTTCATCGCCTTCATGCCGCAGTGGGATTTTCTGAATTTCATCGCTGGCAAAGCGGGGCAATTCGAGAATTTTCGACTGTTGATGAACGCTCCGGTGACGGAACTCATCCAGAACGGCGGCAAAATTCGTGGTCTCATGGTCGAGACACCGGAAGGTCTCCTCACAATTGAAGCGGACCTGGTCATCGGTGCGGATGGCCGCAATTCCATTGTCAGGGAAAAAGCCGGTCTGGAGATCGAGCGTTTCGGCGTGCCCACGGAGGTGGTTTGGATGCGCCTTTCAAAGCAGCCCGGTGACCCGAGCGAGACGATGGGACATGCGGGCCCGCAGCAGGGCTTCGTGCTGATCGACCGCGGCGATTATTGGCAATGCGGTTATGTGGTGCGCAAGGGCTCCTACGCGGAGTTCAAGGAAAAGGGTCTGGAGGCTTTTCGAGAGCGCGTTGCCAAGGTCTGCCCGTTGCCGCGTGAACGCCTGTCGGAAATCCAAAGCTGGGATGACGCCTGGTTGCTCACGGTGCGGATCGACCGTTTGAAACAATGGTGGAAACCGGGCCTGATCTGTATCGGGGATGCGGCGCATGCCATGTCGCCAATTGGCGGTGTCGGGGTCAACCTTGCCATTCAGGATGCGGTGGCCGTGGCCAATGTGCTCATTCCGGTCTTGTCGTCCAGAAAGCCGATCACCGATGCTCATCTGGCAGCAATCGAGAATCGTCGTTCCTTCCCGACCAAGGCAACGCAGCGTTTGCAACTGATGATGCGCAGCAAGAACAAGAAAGACCAGACCGACGTCACAAAGGCGAAGGGTCCACCCGCCCTCGTGCTTGCGATCATGCGCTTTCCGCTGCTCGCGCATCTGGCGGGCAGGCTGATCGGACTCGGGTTCCGGCGTGAAAAGCTCAGATACTGAGTTTGTCGAATTCCCGTTCGTCGTGAAGGCGGCGCAATATTTTCGCCGTGCCGGCTGCCCCGTCCAGATCGAGAGCGGTGTCGCCAGGTTCTGGCAGCTGTAGTGCCACCTCGATGGCCTCGGCCATGGATTGCGGCGATATCGCGCTTTCCTCCAGCATATGGGCCAGACCCAATTTTGCCAGCCGGGATGCGCGCGCACCTTGCTCCGTTTCGCCGTTGGCAGCGAAGGGAATGAGAAGCGAGCGGCATTTCGCCTGCAAGATATCGCAGACCGTGTTGTATCCCGCCTGCGAAATCGAAAGCTTCGCACCGGCAAGCAGGCTCGAAAAATCCTTGCGGAAGCGAAACACCGAGATGCCGTTGCCTGCCTCAGCGGAGATGGCGTCGAAATCCGCTTTTGGCATGTTGGGACCGGTGATGAAACACCAGCTTTTGACTTGATCGATCATAGGCGCAGCATCCAGTGCAGCGCGAACCAGCGCTGCCCCGACCGCTCCGCCGCCAGCGGAAACGACGACATCGAAGCGTTCCTGCGGCGGTTCCGGTTTGGATGCCGCGACAAGGCCGGTATAGACGATGCGCTGGCTGATCTGATCGGCCAGAGGGAAGGTTTCTTCCAGTCTTGCGAAGTTCGGATCACCATGAACAAGCACGGTGTCGAAATGCTTTTTGACAAGTGCGATGGTTTCTTCGTCGCGACCGGGCTTGGCGCGTTCCTGAAGAATATCACGCAAGGATGTCATGACGAGCGGGCGCTCAAGGGTCCGCTCGATGGCATCTAAAAGTGGCAGGAGTTCAAAACGCACCTGCCTGCGGCCGAATGGAAAAGCCTCGATGATGACGATATCCGGTCGCGCGCCATGATAGGCACCCAGCAGCATGCTGGTGCGGTCATCCTTGAACGCATCGTCGACCGGCTTGCCAGTCGCATCCACAAGGCCTGAGAAATTGCCGTCACTGACCGCAATCGGCGGTAGTTCGATATGCCTGATACCTTCACCCGGAAAACCGGGTACAGGCGTTCCACCTGTCACCAGCGTCACATCGAAACCGTCAGAGACCAACGCGCGCGCCACGCGGCTGGCGCGTGCGATGTGGCCGATGCCGAGCAGATGCTGAACGTAAAAGAAAACGCGCGGCGCTGATTTTTTTGCGGTCATAGGTCTTTCTCCCATTCCTGCTCGAACAACGCTTTCAGCTCGGTGATGCTGTTTCGATGGTCGAATGCAGTGCGGACACGGTTTTCCGCCGCCGCTCCGAGTCTACTGCGAAGTACGGGACCGGTCATTGCCTTTTGTAGCGCTTGTGAAAAAGCGGTCGCATCTTCCGGCTCGGTCAGCAACCCGTTTTCTCCATCGATGAAAAATTCGGGAATGCCGGAAATGTTTGTGGAAATACAGGCAAGGTTCTGGCTCGCGGCCTCCACCAGCACATTCGGCAGTCCATCGCGGTCGCCATCGCTGGTGATACGGCATGGGAGCGCGAAGACATCGGCTTGACGGTAATGTTCCAGAACCTGTCTCTGGTCCATCGCACCCATCCAGTCGACGCGGTCGGAAACGCCAAGCTCGTCTGCCAGCGCTTTTAAAGCGCCCAGTTCGTCGCCGCCGCCGATATGGGTGAAGCGCCAATGCAGCGAAGATGGCAGGGTCGCCAGGGCGCGCAGGAGAATGTCGATCCCCTTCTTCTTGACGGCACGACCAACGCTCAGAACACGAACCGGATGAGCGGGATCGAAACCGTCGCGCTCTTCTCGCGGGCCTTCGAAATGCGGAAAGCGTGTGAGGTCTAGCCCGTGATAGCTCAGATGAACTTTGCGATTTTCAATCGAAAGACTTTGCAAGTGCCTGAAACCACTGGCCGTACAGGTCACAGCCCACCGTGCGCTATCGAGCTTGTTCGAGAGGTCTTGATCGCTTGATGTCCAGATGTCCTTGGCGTGGGCCGAGATCGTCCAGGGCGTGCCAGTGATCAGGTGGGTGTAGGCGGCAACGGATGCCGGGGTGTGGATGAAATGGACGTGCAGCCATCCCGCATCGGCAGGCCATTCATGCGCCAGAACAGCGGCCTGCCCAAAGCGTCGAAACCGGTTTCGGCTGACATCATGGCGGAGATCACGGGCAAGGTGGCGCAGGGCTTTTCCAAAGCCGGGTTTTGCTCGGCAAGCCCAGAGGGCTTTCAAAACACGAAGCGGCTCTTCATGAAGATATTCCGGCAGGTACGTCACTTTGGCCCGGATTTCATCATGCACCGGGTGGCGCTTCTTGTCGGTCGGGCGACGCATGGAGACAAGCTCCAGTTCCAGCCCTGCTTTTTCCAGCCCTAAAAGTTCCTGTGCGATGAAGGTTTCCGAGAGTCGCGGATATCCTTTCAAAAGAACCACGATTTTCTTTTTGACAGTCACGATGTCAGTATCTCTTTCTGAAATCACGCACCGGCAGCCGTGGATTTGGCGTCGTCGTCAGGCTGAAGCCACTCGGCAATCCGCTTGGAAATATTTTCCAGGCCGTCTAGCTTGAGGTTTCTGCCGTTGGCCGATGGCGGCGCGCGTTTGAGCAAGTCTTTGAGTGCCTGCGCCATTTTCTGCGGATTTTCAGCATCTTCGGGAACCAGCATATCGAACAGGCCGAGTTCCGAAGCGCGGCTTGCGCGGATCAGTTGCTCTTCACGCGGCACGATGCGCGGGACGATGAGGGCGGGCTTGTCGAAAGACAGGATCTCACACACCGTGTTGTAGCCGCCCATGGACACGACAGCCCTCGCGCCCGCGACGATATCTTCCATGCGATTGTCGAACCCGATGATCTCGATATGAGGAATGTCGGCTATGTTCTGCATGAAGCGCGCGCGCTGTTCGCCCGGCATGTAGGGACCGAGTACGATCAGGGCCTTCTGCGTGAGTTCGGGATCGGCCTTGTAGGCATTGATTACATCGTCGATCAGCTCACTGCCGTCGCCACCGCCACCGGTCGTCACCAGAATATAGTCACCCTCGATGCGGTGCGAGGTGTTCTCCGATTGCGTTTTCGAGCGTTGCAGGAAACCGACGAAATCCATTTTTTCCCGCACCTTCGGCTGAACATCGAGTCCCATGAGGGGGTCGTGGAAATCCGGCGGGCCGTACACCCAAACGTGATCGTAATAGCGCTCGATCTTGTTTAAAACATCGTTGCGCTTCCACTCGGCTTCCAGCAACTGCGGCGCATCCATCACGTCGCGCAGACCAATGACGAGCTTGGTCCCTCTGGCTTTCAGATAAGCGAGCGTGTCCTCCACCTCACCGCGCAGACCCATAGGCTCCTTGTCGACAATGAAGATGTCCGGCTGAAAGCTTTCAGCGGTGTGGTAGATAATCGAGCGCCGCATCTTCAGTGTTTCCTGAAGATCGATGTGCTGATCAAGCGAGGTGTACTCGCCGTTTCTCAGTTTGATGACGCTGGGGATTTTGACGAAGTCCACGCGGGCGCGGTAATCGAACGCGCCAGCAATCGTAGCGCCTGATATTATGAGAACGTTGAGGCCGCGGTAATCCTCGACCAGTGCGTGTGCAATGGTTCGGCAACGGCGCAGATGCCCGAGGCCGAAAGAGTCGTGACTGTACATCAGAATGCGCACATCGTTGAGGCGGGTACTCACGGGCGGCACCTCTTGTCCGTAGTCGCAAGGCTGATCGAATATGGTCGGTGTGTCACTGGACGGTCCGTGGTTATTTAAAAGGGTCTGCCGCATCACGTAGTCCATCGCCAAAGAAATTAAAGGCCAAGATGACGAGCACCACCGGGACGGTGGGCAGAAGAAGCCATGGATACAAGGCGATTACGCTCACACTTCTCGCTTCCGTGAGCAGAATACCCCAACTTGTGATCGGTGGGCGAAGGCCAAGCCCTAAGAAGCTGAGGGCGGTTTCGCCCAGGATCATGCCCGGTATGGTGAGTGTTGCCGATGCTATCAGGTGAGACATGAAGCCGGGAATGAGATGCCTGCCGATGATGCGCGGTGTACTTGCGCCCATCAGTTGCGCGGCAAGCACGTAGTCTTCTTCGCGCAGCGCCAAGAGCTTGGACCGCACGGCGCGCGCGAGGCCGGTCCAGTCCAGCAGGCCCAGAATGAGGGTAATGCCGAGATAGACGAGAATCGGGCTCCATGTGACTGGCATGATAGCAGCCAGCGCCAGCCATAGTGGGATGCTGGGGATCGATTGCAGCACCTCGATGATACGCTGGACGATCAGATCGAACACGCCGCCACGGTAACCCGCAAGGCCGCCGATCACGATGCCGAGTACGAAGCTCATGGCAACGCCCAGAAGACCGATGGTCAGAGATATGCGTGCGCCATAGATGATGCGGGACAGAACATCGCGTCCCAGACGGTCGGTTCCGAGCAGATACATCTGTCCATCCTGGGCCGGGCAGACCAAGTGCACGTTGCTGTCGAACAGGCCCCAGAAGCGATAATCATCGCCACGGCAGAAAAAGCGCAGTTTCTGTATATCCGTTGGCACGTCTGTGTAAACGCGCCGCAGGTTTTCCATGTCGAGGCTCATTTTTCGCCCGTAAACAAAGGGGCCTACAAATTCGCCATCGTTAAAAAGGTGGATGGATTGCGGCGGCGCGTAGATGTTTTCGACATTGCGGGTGTGAAGATTATAGGGTGCCAGAAACTCGCAGATCAGGATCGATACGTAGACGAAGAGCAGGAACGCGCCGGAATAGAGCGCAAGCTTGTGTTGCTTGAACTGCCACCACATCAACTTGAACTGCGAGGCCTTGCTGAAAGCTGCAAGTCCCGATGTCGTCGGTTCCACTAGATTGGGATCAAACGGTGCGGTCGAGACATAATGCGGCAATGCTTCGCCGGGCTTGGGAAGGGTCGATGTCATTTGATGTTACCACCCCCAAAGCGGATACGCGGATCGAGAATGGCAAGCGCAATATCGGAGATAAGCACGCCTATTACCGTCAGGAAAGCGAGGAACATCAAGAAGGACCCGGCCAGATACATGTCCTGACTTTGCAGGGCACGGATCAGCATCGGACCGGTCGTTTCCAGCGAGAGAACGATGGCGGTAATTTCCGCCCCCGAGATGATGGCAGGCAGGATCGACCCAATATCCGAGATGAAGAAGTTCAGTGCCATGCGCAGCGGATATTTCGTCAGAACCTTGAAGGGATGCAGGCCCTTGGCACGCGCCGTCACGACATATTGCTTCTGCAACTCGTCCAGCAGGTTTGCGCGCAAGCGGCGGATCATACCTGCGGTGCCAGCAGTGCCGATGATGAGGACCGGAATCCACAGATGTTCGAGAATGGATTTGAACTTGGCCCAGCTCATCGCCTGGTTCAGATATTCCCGGTCCATGAGGTGGCCGATGGATGTGCCAAACCAGATATTGGCAAAATACATCAGGATCAGCGCCAGCATGAAATTGGGAATGGCGATGCCCAGAAGTCCAACAAATGTAAGCCCGTAATCGCCCCAGCTATATTTGTGCGTGGCCGAATAGATGCCGATAGGAAACGCAATGATCCAGGTCACGATGATGGTGACGAAGGATACCAGCATCGTCAGCCACAGTCGATCACCCACGACCTCGTTGACGGGAAGCTGGTACTCGAAGGAGAAACCGAAATCTCCTACCAGCATGCCGGTCGCCCATCGGAAGTAGCGGATCGGTGCAGGTTGATCGAAGCCGTAGCGGGTGCGCAGCTCCTCGATCTCGGCCAGATTGGCAGTTTCGCCCATGGCGCGCATCTCGGCGACATAGCTTTCGAAATAGTCGCCCGGTGGTAATTCGATGATGGTGAAGACCAGCATCGAGATGAGGATGAGCGTTGGGATCATCACGAGCAGGCGCCCTAGAATATATCTGAGCATGTCATGCGTCTCCGTCGTACCAGAACGCGTCTGGCATATAGACACCGAGATAGGATGTCGGCTCGAATCCGTAGAGCGCTTTTTCCGGCACGTTGCGCATCTTCTTGACGTGAACGATGGGTTGAAGCGCGCTGTTGACGATGCCGATCGAAAAGACCTGCTGTGAATAGATCTCCAGCATTTCAAGCCAAATGGCACGCCGTTCTTCTTCCGTGACGCTGACCCGCCATTTCTTCAAAAGAGCCAGCAGATGAGATGCTTCTGCGAGGTCAGGCGCTGTGCCTTCGCGTCCGCCGGACAGATAGTGAATGCCCCATACCGGCCATTGCAATTGGTCGTCGCCGGTCGGCGCAAGGCCTGCGGGTAGCATGTCGGGCGTGGGGACGGCATTGTCCATGCCGAACCAGACAGACATCATGACTTCTCCACCCATCGCGCGCTTGCGGAAAACATCGCGCTGCGTCGGGCGGCTGGACAGGGAGACGCCGAGTTTGCGCCAATGGTCGGTCACCAGTTCCAACACATCTGTCTCCAGCGTGCTTTCGCCTGCCGTTTCGACGATGATGTGAACGGGCCGTCCGTCCGGGAGAAGGCGCACGCCCTTTTCGTTGCGCTTGTTCAGCCCCAGTTCGTCCAGCAACGTGTTTGCCATAGCGGGGTTGAAGTCAGCCCACGCGCGTGCGAATTCCGGGCGATACAGCGAGCTCTCCGGCAGCACGGTATCGGCGCTTTCCTTGGCGAGCCCGTAGAAGCACACCATATTGATTTCATGCCTGTCGATACCAACGGACAAGGCACGGCGCATCCGCACATCCCGGAACAGATTTCGCCACACCTCATCGCCACAATTCAGGTTCGGCAACAGGCAAACACGCGATCCCTGGCTGCGTGTCCACAGATTGACCTTCAGCGGGAAGCGGTCCTCTGCATCTTTGAGATAGGTGTAGTCATTGAAATCCAGCCCCATGAATTGCAGATCGCTATCGCCTGACGCCGTCTTGGCGGCAATGATTTCCGATGAGGTGACGTTCAGCAGGAAACGATCGAGATAGGGCAGTTGCAGGCCATTTTCGTCGACGCGGTGGTAATAGGGGTTGCGCTCGAAAATGAACTGCTCGGCTGGTGGATAGGTAATGTTGCGCCATGCGTCGAGCGTCGGAAGATCAGGGTTTTCAGGTCTAACCTGCCGCGACATCTTGATGTGCAGGCTGCTCCAGTCGTCGACCTTGTTCTTTTTTGCCAGCTTGGCGAGGTTTTCCGGCGTCTGATATTTCGCATGAAACTGCTTCATATAAGCGGCCGGCAGACACACGCGAGCGGGAGACGCACCGGCCAGTTTGGCCAGAAAGTCCGGGTTGGGACCTTCCCATGTGTAACGTACCGTCACCCGGTCGATGATCTCAACCGTCGGCGGTTTTTCATAAACCAACAGTTCGATGGGCGGGCCGCCCTTGTGTATCTCCCGATTGAGCGCAACGTCCTCCCAGAAATAGCGGAAGTCCTCGGTGGTGAAATCGCTGCCGTCGGACCACTTGTGCCCATCACGCAGCTTGAGCGTGAAGATACGTTCCTCATCGATCGTGTAGCCTTCCAGAATATCGGGCTGGAAATTGAAGCTTTCGTCAAAACCGACCAGTCGGGCATAGCTGTTGATCGGCATCAGGCGGATATCACGCTGACCACCGATCAGCATGCGTGCGGAGCCGCCGTGTTTGCCCGGCTCACGTCCGAGGCTTTTAAGGTTTACGACGCGCGGATTCTTTGGCAGACGCTGGTCTACAGGCGGCAACTCACCTTTGTCGCGTTTTTCTTTCAGAAATTCCGAATCGGTATACGCCGCAAAGGCTTTCCATGGCGCAAAGACGGAGGCCAGAAGGGCGAGTGTCGTTCTACGCGTGATCAAGAGCGTAACTCCGCAACGTCAACATTTCCATTGGCAAGCACCAGATGGCCACCGCCGAGGTCGGCTGTGACAAGATCGGTGTCGTCGCTTTCGCGAAATTGCTTGCCCCAATCAAATTTTCCGGTTGCGCTGATTTTTGCGATGGTGCTGAAATCGAGTGGTCGGTCCAGATCGGGGAACGGGACGGCGGCTAGAAGAGATTTGGTATAGGGATGTACGGGGTTGCGCATCAGCGTTTCGCGCGGTGCAATCTCCACGATTTTTCCCTCGCACATCACGGCGACCCGGTCGGCCATATAATCCACCACGGCCAGATTGTGCGAAATAAACAGGTAGGTGAGGCCGAGCTCTTTTTGCAAATCCTTCAAAAGGTTGAGAATTTGCGCCTGTACCGATACGTCGAGTGCCGATACAGGCTCATCGCAGATCAACAGTTCCGGCCCCAGTGTCAGGGCTCTGGCAATACCGATGCGCTGGCGCTGGCCGCCCGAAAAACTATGCGGATAGCGATTAAGCGCGCTTTCGCCAAGGCCGATGGCTTTGAGAAGATTACGGACCCTTTCGGCGCGATATTTGGCATCGCCACGGCCATGAATTTCGAGAGGCTCGCTCAGGATATTGCTGACCGTCATGCGCGGCGAAAGCGAAGAGATCGGGTCCTGAAACACCATTTGTATCTTCGTTCGCAATTCGCGCAGATCGCCATCCTTGGCGCTTAAAACGTCGATATCGCCTTTTTTGCTGTGAAAGGTGATGGATCCCTCGTCGGGCCGTACCGCCCGCATCAGGATTTTGCTGACCGTCGTTTTGCCGCTTCCGCTCTCGCCAACAAGGCCAAGGCACTCACCACGATGAATATCAAAGCTGACACCATCGACGGCTTTCGTCCCGGTGGATTTGCCTGAGCTGAACCAGCTCGATTTGCGCGTGGTGAATGTCTTGCTGACATTGTTGACGCTGAGCAGAACACCCTTGGTTTTGTCGACGGTTTCCGTCTTCTTGCCGATCAGGCTTTCCTTGTCGATGACGACGTCGCGGAGAGCCTTCAACCGTTCGCCGGGCTTCATATCAAAATGCGGAACGGCTGCCATTAGGCCTTTGAGATAGGGGTGGGATGGCGCGCGGAAAATATCGCTGACCGGCCCGGATTCCATGATCTCGCCCTGATAGATGACCGCCACTTCGTCGGCTATGTTGGCGACGACGCCGAGATCGTGGGTGATCAGCAGCATGCTCATGTTCAAGCGGCTTTGCAGATCCCGCAGCAGCTTGAGGATTTGCGCCTGTATGGTCACATCAAGGGCTGTCGTCGGCTCATCGGCAATCAAAAGCGCGGGGCGGCAAATCAGCGCCATGGCGATCATTGCGCGTTGGCGCATACCGCCTGATAGCTCGAAGGGATACATGTTGCAGATTTTTTTCGGATTGGAAAATCCGACGAGATCGAGCGTTTCCTCGATTTTTTCCTGTCGTTCACGCGGCGTCAGAACCGAGTGAATGCGCAAGGCTTCATCGATCTGGTTGCCAACTGTGTGCAACGGCGAAAACGAGGTCATCGGCTCCTGAAAGATCAGACCCATTCGATTTCCACGTATGGCCCGCATGGGTTTGCCGTCGGGTTCCAGTTGTAAAAGATCGACCGCGTCTTTTTCGGGACGAGCGGGGTCGGAAAACAGGACACGACCTTTGACCCGTGCCGTGCGCGGCTGGATACCCATAATGGTCTGGCCAATGACGGATTTACCTGAGCCGGATTCACCCACCAGCGCTGTCACCTTGCCGGGCAGAATGCGCAGGCTGGCATTTCTGACGGCATCGATTTTGCCGCCCATCAACGAAAAGGAAACCTCGAGATTCTCGATACGAAGCAAATCGGCGCCTGAACTCATGCCAAGGGTGTCCTCACCGTTCTTCTTTTGCCTGTGGCAGTTATTTAAGGGCCATCGAACTTACGTTATCTTAGGCCTTTAGTTCTGTCTATGCTTCTGAAACATCGAAAATTTTAGGTCTTCGTATCTGTCGCGGTCGCTAAAAAAACATGTAAATCGAACATGTGTCCGAGTTATTAAACCCAAGGAAGTCCTATGCCCGAAAAGGCGTATTTTGACAAAAAACTGGCCGAGGTGCGAGACCTGGTCGCCGCGGGGGACTTTGCGCAGGCTCATGGCCTTCTCAATAACCTCTCAGGCGAACAAGACGCCCACCTTATGGGCGAAAATACCGCTTTGGGATTGCCACGCAGGCTTCATTCCGCCTTTCTGCGGTTGGCCAAGGCGCAAGGTGATGACTTGAGCCGCACCGGCTATCAATATCTGCTGGTGCCGCCAACGGACGTTTTCGCACCTTACGGCCAGTTTTCGGGTGGGGAACGCCGGGAGATTGCCGCTAAAAACCGCGAGCCGGTGCCGAAAATCCTGCATCAGATATGGATCGGCGACAAGCTTCTCCCGGTATCAACCGGCGCTTGGGCGGCGCATGCGGTGCGCCATAATATCGAGTACCGTCTTTGGCGTGAGGCTGATCTTGACCGAGAGGGTATCACCTCCAACCCGATATTTGCCAGGATGCTCGCGGATGGAGATTATCCCGGGGCAGTTGACGTGGCGCGGTATATCATTTTATCGAAAGTCGGCGGTATCTATCTCGACTGCGATTTTTACCCCGTTCGCGACGATTTGAGCTTCTTCGACATATTGCCAATGATCGGACTGACGGCGTTTGGCGAAGATGTGCCGCGCAAGACCGGGCAGGGTAGCCTGCTTCTGGCCAATTCGTTCATCGCCTCGCCGCCGACACATCCGGTCTTTCGCCGGATGCTCGATGCTTTCCCGGAGATATTCGAAAAACTGCCAAAAGCGCCCGCCTGGTGGTCAACCGGCCCACTCATCTTCACGGTCGTGGCGCGAGCCGGATCAGTCTCCCTTGCTCCGGCAGATTTCGTTGTCGCGACCCTGCCGGATAAAGCACCCTTCTCGGCTATCGAGGATGTTCTCTCTCGCCTGGGACCAGATAGTGGCGGCCTTCTGATTGCCTGGAAATCATGGTGATGTCTGTTCAAGCCATTGGCGAGAGGAGCGCCAGCGGCAACCGGGGTGATTGGCCGTCAACGCGAAAAGCGACTTGAGAAAAGCCCAGACGCTGTCGTCGTGGTCCAGATGGTGGGTGAGGATGCCTGTCATGCCGCCCGTCCCCTGTGTTTGGCGCATGCGCGCAGCGGTTTCGGCAAAAAGCAGGTCATGGTCTTTGCCGCCCCGCGTGCCACGCCAGTCGATGACATCGACATGCGTGTTGAGAAGAGGAACGTTGCCTGATGTCTCCGGGCCATAGACCGACAGCGCCTTGTAACCCGCTTGCGGCAAATTCCCGACGATGGTCTGATCGATCCGGTTCCAGGGCGGTACCAGCATCGGAACGCAACGAGCGCCGTACAATAACTGGAGTTTGGTCAATGCCGTCTGCAACTCAGCCAACACCGTTGCCAGCGGTCTGTGTAGCCCGAGTTCTCTTTTTTTTTCGTCCGGTCCTGCATGGTTCCGATGCGCCCAGCCATGCACCGCCACGTCGATACCTGTCATGTTCTCAAGCCGTTGTGCCAGCGCCTCGCCGGTTGGTTCGGGTATGACGGCCAGCGTCATCGGCACGACGTAATGCTCGGACAGGTCCATCAGCCGATCCAATTCAGGACTTGGCTGTGTGGCATCGTCATCGCGCAGCCAGACGTCCGCGACAATGTTCTTGCTGGCAAAATCATCCAGTGTTTCGAGAAGCAGCTTTTGGGTCATGACGTCTGGTCCGGAAGATTTTCGAGAATGTCATTCAATGTCATGGCGGCACGTTCAAGGGAACGGGTAAAGGTGGCGAATTGGCGGGCTTTCGCCGCCATTGTCTGGCGCAACTCGTCGTTTTCCATCAGATATATCAAAGCGTCGGCATAGGTTTTGATTTCACCGGGTTCCGTCAGAATGCCGGTTTCACCCTCCATAACGACTTCGGGAACGCCTGCGATCCGTTCCGCAATCACCGGCAACCCGACAGCCTGCGCTTCCAGATAAGCCAATCCATAGGCCTCCCCGTGTCCCGGCCAGACGTAGAGCGAAGCCTGCGACAGGATTTCAGAGATCTTTTCGGCCTGCTGTTCACCATGCCAGACGATGCGTTTTGGGTCGAATCTGCCGAATAGGGCCCCCACGGTCCCCCGTTCCGGGCCGTCTCCGATGATGTCCAATGTCCACGGCAGCTCCGACGGCACCAGCTTCAAAGCCTCCGATAACGCCTGATAGCTGCTGACTTTGTCGCCCGGTCGCATCATCGCAACCGTGGCCAGACGATACCGGTTGGGAGATGGCGTTCTTTTTGCGAATGTCGATGGGTCGATAAAGGGCGCAAGCATCGCCAAGCGGAGGCCGGTGTCAGCTTTTGAAAGCCCGTCACGATCTCTGCCGGTGAAGCAAATGTTGATGGCGGCGAACTGGAGATCGGCAAGAAGTGCAGTCTGTATCTCTTCCCAACCCGTTGCGTTTCGTTTCGGCGCGTAGGACGCCTCCGCTGTGACATAGGCGACATCGAAACGTTTGCACAGCTCAGGTCCGAGAAGGTCTCTGGCCTTGTAGTAGGGGTGGTAGCAGAACCAGACATCGGGTTTCCCGTTGCGAATCCATGTGGCAGCGATGCGCTCTTTCTCGGTTTCCGCCACCATTCTCAGGTCATTGATGCTTTGTCCTGTCGGCTCGCGCACGAAACTGCGAAGCTCTGATGCAACCTCCACCTCATGTCCTGAAAGACGCATGGCCTGCATCAACAGGCGCGACATCAGCCGGTCGCCGGAGGGAACAGGATGATTGGGCGATTTCAGCGGGCTGTAGAATGCAATTTTCATGCGTCAGTTCTGCTTTGCCCTCAGGCGCTTCGTCAATGGGAATTTGACAGAGCCGAAACCTTGACACTGTGCCTGTTCTCGCCCAACTGATGGTCATCTTCTTTCATGCGCGGGGCGCAATCGGCTTTGACTTCCTCTTCAAACGCACAGCAACTTCTTGGAAATATTCGGTCAAAAACGGCGAAAGCCGGTGTGATCGGTCTCGGTTACGTCGGTCTTCCCTTGGCTATGACGATTGCCCACTCCGGCTTCAAAGTTATCGGCTTCGATATCGATGCTGCCAAGATCACGGCCATCGATGCCGGTGAAAGTTACATCGAAGCGGTTTCACACGATGTTTTGAACGACGCTCGCCGGGACGGCGGCTTTGTCGCGACCTGCGATTTCGCACAGCTTGCCGATTGCGACGTGATTGCCATTTGCGTCCCGACGCCTCTGACGAAATATCGCGATCCAGACCTGTCCTACGTCGAAAATACGTGCCGTGAAATTGCGAAAACGCTTCGGCCAGGACAACTTGTCGTCTTGGAATCGACCACCTATCCCGGCACGACGGATGGTGTGGTGAAGACCATTCTTGAAAAGACCGGGTTGAAATCCGGTGTTGATTTCTTTCTCGGTTTTTCGCCAGAGCGTGAAGACCCCGGCAATCGCGATTTCCAGACCTCGACCATTCCAAAAGTGGTGTCTGGCGAAGGTGCGGATGCGGCGGAACTCATGGTGGCTTTTTACGGCTCCGTCGTCAAAACAGTGGTTCCTGTATCCACCAATGCCACGGCCGAGGCGGTCAAGATCACCGAAAACGTTTTTCGTGCCGTCAACATCGCGCTCGTCAACGAATTAAAGGTTGTTTACGAAGCGATGGGCATCGACATCTGGGAAGTGATCGATGCAGCCAAGACCAAGCCGTTCGGTTATATGCCGTTTTATCCCGGACCTGGCCTTGGTGGTCACTGCATTCCCATCGATCCGTTCTATCTGACATGGAAATCGCGTGAGTACGATCTGCCGACTCGCTTCATCGAGCTTGCTGGGCAGATCAACACGGGCATGCCGCGCCATATCGTCAGCCGTCTTGCTGAAGCGCTCGATATTCACCGCGGCAAGGCGCTCAGCCGGTCCAAGGTCTTGATCGTCGGCTTGGCTTACAAGAAGAACGTGCCGGATATTCGCGAAAGCCCGTCCCTCAAGCTGATCGAACTTATCATCGAGCGCAGCGGCGAGCCGTCCTATTTCGATCCCTATGTCGCAGAAATTCCGAAGACCCGGGAATATGGCGATCTCCTGGGCATGAAGTCTGTCACCTGGGACAAGCAGACGATTGGTTCGTTCGATGCGGTTCTGGTCGCGACCGACCATGATACGATCGATTACCAGAGCCTGAGCGAATGGTCTCCGCTGATCATCGACACACGCAACGCCTTTGCCAAGCGCGGTATCGTTGCAAGCCACATCATCAAAGCCTGATGGAAGAAAACAGATGAGCAGACTGGACAGCTTCATTCGCCGCCTGACGGCGCAGCGCGATATTCTCAACCACGTTCATGCCGATCTCAATTTGCCTGCGGGGCCGGTCATGGAGGTCGGGCTTGGCAACGGGCGCACGTTCAACCATCTGCGCGAACTCTTTCCCGATCGTCGCATCGTCGCGTTTGACCGGGCCATGGGTGCCCATGCGTCCTCTGTGCCCCCCGAAGAGGACTTGGTGATCGGCGAAATTGCCGAAACGGCGCAGGCCTATCTCGGGATCGAGGCTGCCCTCGTGCATGCCGATATCGGGACCGGCTATTCGGAGAAGGATGCTGTGACACTGACGTGGCTGCCGCAGCTTGTCGCGGGCATGCTGGTCAAGGACGGCGTTGCGATCAGCGGTCTGCCGCTGGAGGAAAAAACGCTCAATCCGCTACCCGTACCCGCATCTGTTCCGACGGATCGCTACTTCCTGTATCGCAAGATATAGGCTGACTACACGAAACGCTGGCTTTCGGTTTCGGAAATTAGAAAGACCTTCATCTGTGAACTTTTGCCTCGGATGGGAATCGTTCTGCTTTCCAGAACGCCTTTCGGCTGACCCGATTGCACAATGACCGGTTCGGACACGACAATCGCCGTATCGAAATCCTTTGCGGCGCTTTCGAGCCTGCTCGCGACGTTAACAGTATCGCCGATGGCAGTGAGCGTTTTCGCCGCGCCGTAACCCATGACGCCGACAATGGACGGGCCGGCGTGGATGCCGATCACGATGCGCAGCTTGACGGAAAACTGCTTTTCCAGTTCTTCATTGAGCGCTTCGATATTGCGAAGGATGAGTGCTGCGGCTTTCAAGGCATCGCGGCTTGCCGTTTCCTTGTTGCCATCCAGCCCGAACAGCGCCATCGCGCCATCGCCGATGAACTTGTCCAGCCTGCCGCCTGCCTGCTCAACGGCCTGGCCGACCACGGTGAAGTAGCGGTTGAGCAGAAACACCATGTCATAGGGCAGGCGCGCTTCCGACAATGCGGTGAAATTCCGGAGATCACAGAACATGACCGCGATTTCCTCTTCGCGACCGGGTCGGATCGGCTCGCCACTGGCGGGAATGTCGTTTTGCTGTTTTGAGGCCAGGAGCAGAGCAACGTTCAGACTGTGCTTGGGGCGAAGTTGGCATCCGAGCCTGACATCAGAATCAGCATGGATACGTTGAAGTGTGGCACGCTCCATCGTAGACGGTTCCGGCAACGGTCCTTGCGTGTTGATGATCCTCACCCGACAGGTGGAGCACCGCCCTTTGCCGCCACAGGCTGAAAAGTGCGATACGCCGCCCGCCCGGCTTGCCTCCAAGATGCTCAAGCCCGCGGATGCCCGCACAAGCGCTCCGTGTTCATAACGAATTTCGAATGCATTTGCCCGTTGGCGCCAACTGCGCAGGCCGCGAAGTGCAAAGACGAAGACAACAGCGCTGCCGAAGAGAGTTTTCGCGCCGGTTGTAAATCCGTCGATCACAGCCTCGAGTTCGGCCTGATTGGCATGAGGAACACGCGCCGGCGGCGGATTGTACTCCATTTCACGGCCCGCATCGCTGAAGCCGAGAAGTGCCAGAATGGGCAAGAGCACCGCAATCGTCAGCAGATAGGGTGAAATCCTCTTGTACCAATCGCGATAGCGCAACCAAAAGAACACGCCAAGGCATCCATGAGCCCATATCAGGATGAGGACGGTGCTTTGCCGCAGGCCTAACATCGGATTGCGGATCCAGAAGTTATTGATGACGATTTCATATCCGATGTCGATGCCGTAGAGCATCCGTGAAAGGCGGATACCACTGGCATGATCGATGATCATATAGGGGATTAAAAGACCGATGATGATCTGCAGGGCTTCGCGCGTCGGCATCTTCAGGGAACGGCGCACATAGATGGACCGCAGGACCAAAATGATGTGCGTGAGAACCGCGCCGTAAAAAATCAGACTGCTAACAGGATTAAGCCAGATAAGGCTGAACCATCTGCGGCCGTATTCGGCGGTCTCAAGCGACACCAGCGCCAGAGCGTGGTTGGATAAGTGGCTGAAGACGAAGAGCAGCATGATGAGGCCGGACAGCAATCGTGCACGTCTCAGCGACGTTTCCGATAGGATGTTGGCCATGCCCCGTGTCTCCAGTTGCCTTGTGTCGTCGCAGTTCGGCAAATTGCCAGGGGAGACGTCCCTGTTTATGGCGTTTCGTTGCTATACGCCAATGCGTTGAAAATCAGAAGAGATCAGAGATCACGTCATCGGCATCGATCAAATATGCTATGTCTAAAGCTCTATCGCTTGCCCGTCCCAGGCTGCAAAAATGCCAGGGAACTCTTTCTGCGCATCTGCCTCGATAATATCAATCTCGTCATCTGTGCGGAACGGCGCGTGATGAATGAGACCGACACTCTTGGCGTTCGCGTGCTTTGCCAGCAAAACGGCTTGCTGCCATGACGAGTGACCATAGCCTCTGTATGTGTTCATCTCAGCCTCGGTGAAGCTTGCATCGTAGAGGAACAGGTCCACGTTATCGATGAGCTTCAAGACCGATTTATCCAGCTTGCCGGTTTCGTGTTCCGTATCCGTGATGATTGCAAGGCTGCGGCCCTGCCAATCGATGCGGTAACCGATGGCATTTCCAGGGTGGTTGAGCATGCCGGTGGTGATGTTGAGATCGGGATGGACGGCAAGAACATCTCCCGCCTTGAAATTTTCAGTAACGATCTGCGCGCAGCACACGTCAAGCGGGACAGGAAACCACGGCGGGCTCATGAATTCAGCGATCATCTCATGTGTCGTTTTCTGCCCCGCCAAATGGCCGGACCAGATGCGCACATCGTTCTGGCGATTGAAGAATGGTTTGAAATAGGGAAAGCCGATGATGTGGTCGTAATGACAGTGGGAAAAGAACATGTTGACGTCGCAGATGCCCTCGGCTTTCAGAGCCTGACCTGCGGGAAGCAATCCCGATCCTGCATCGAATAGCAGGACGTGATCTCCGCACCTCACCTCGATGCAGATCGTGTTGCCACCATATTTACGGAATTTGTCTCCTGAAACGGGTAGCGTTCCTCGTGCTCCCCAAATCTTAACTTTAAATTCCTGCTTATTGTCCCGACGGTGATCGTCGGAATTCAACGCCATGATACACCCCAAATTGCCACGAACATCCCAAGTTTCCTCCCAAAGGCGCCCGTGTGTCTTCTTGTCTCTGCCCCAATTTTCAGGCAGACAACTTTCGTCTCCGCCAATAGTACACTCAACATTTCATTTTTATGACAATAGGACCACTTTTATTTTTCTTTCTGGTCGCGGCTATTGAGAAGACTGTTGCGTTTCGGCATTCGATACGGACCGCGCTTTGCTGAGCTCCGTCGTTGTCTGGGTCAAACGCTCGGCCAGAACACGCATAACCTTGATCGTGATATCGGGAAAGTCGGACATCAGTTTGAAGAATTGTTCCTTGCTGATGCGCAATGCTTCCACGGATGTGGATGCCTGAACGGTCGCCGTCCTGACGCTATCGCACAGAATTGCGATCTCACCGACAATTGCGTTTCCACTCATCTCGGTCAGCTTTATCTGTCCCGACGGAGAATCGATGAGAACATCGACCTTGCCTGTCAATAATACGTAAGCCGCATCGCCAATGTCGCCCTGGCGAAACAGTTCGTCGCCCGCGTGATAGGATACCCGATCAGACGCGAATGCCAGCAGCTTCAGCTTGGAGGGTTCCATCTGGCTGAAGAATGGAACGCGTTTGAGCATCTGAATTTCGTCTTTGAAAAGCATCGCTTCGTCCTGTGCGTGTTCCTGTTTCATCGCGAACCCATCAGGCTGCGATCATTTCCTTGAATGTATCGTTTTCTTCGACAAGAGTCTCATATGGTCCGTCAGCGATGATTGACCCATGGTTGATGACGATAACACGGTCAAACATTTTTGAAAGTGATGGGTTCGAAAGGACCCACAACACGGCCGGGTTGGCGCCATCGTTGCGCAAGAACGCGATGACATTGTCGACGATTTCCTGTTGCAGGCGATGATCGAGGCCTGGAAGAGGGCGGTTCAGAACATAATAGTCTGATTTTCTGATCAGGGCTCGCGCAAGGTTGAGCTTTTGGCGCTGCAAAGGCCCCAGCCGCTTGCCGCCCGCACCCAGGTTGAACTCGAGGCCTACCGCGAGGACCTTTTCGTAAAGGCCCTGCTTCTTCATCGCATCGGCAACAATTTTGGTGATGCGTCGCGATGCGTCAGGGAAACGGTGGCTGATCTTGCCGAACAGGATATTGTCCAGAAGGCTGGCAGATGTGCCGTATTTTTCCGGATCGTAGGGCTCGATCCAGCTGCGCAGGTCGTCCGGCAGCTTTTCGTGGAACATGTGCCGAACCTCCACGATCTTGTCCATGACCTCCTGCGTCAGCAGACCAAAACGCTGGCGCGGCTCGATGTAGAAGAAACTGAGGCGCAGCATGGCGCGTTTTTCGGTGTCAGTGGCATCCTTGTATTTCTTGCCCTGAAGACGCTGCAGCATCTGCTGATATCCAGGAATATCGTCTGCCGTCATGAAGGTAAGTTGCTGAAAAAACGGGTGATCAGGCGGAAGGTCGCTGAAGATTTCGACCACGTTTTCAGCAATTGTATAGCCCATGTCGAAAAGGGTATCGGACAGGCCGCTGCCGCGCATCAAGGTGCGGAAATATTCGCTATCGATGATCTTGCGGCTTCCTGACGAGGAATCCCGCATGGTGCCGAACATAATGTTTTCGCCAACCGTAGCCTCGGCATTGTAGCTGTCGGATTCGAAGGGCACGATCAGGCCGCTGAGATTTTCCTGTTCCAGCTCGGCGCGCAGAGCCTGTCGCAACTCTACTACCCGGGCTGCCAGATGCAGGTCAGTCAGCGGATCGATGGACGACCGCAAGGCGAACTCAAGAACATCGGGTGCAAGCTGGACCGTATCGAGCACAGCCAGCATGGCTTTCAGGAACTTCTCCTCATCATCGCTTCCGGCAGGGCTGGACGCATAGTCGATCCAGTCACTGTTGATATCGATATTGGGATTTTCGGCCAGCTTTGCTTCGCGAATCTCCCATTTCCGGTGTTCGAGGTCTAAACCGCTATACTCTTTTGGCTTTAACGGCGCGTGTTTAAGGCCGTAGACGAGGTTTTCTCTCAAGCTGGCGTGGAAGAAATACGTATCGGCCGAAACATAGGAAATGCGGCGGCCGGTCACGGCTTCCGGCAATTCATGGAGATCGGTGTCGCCGAGGGTGATCTTGCCCGAGGTTGGCCACAGCGTTCTGCCCAACGCATCGGCGAGCGCCTCCGCGCCTGCTGTGCCTACGATGCCGATGGTTTCGCCTGGATTGATTGTCAAGGACGCCTGTTCAAGAAGACGTGTGCCACTGTCGTCATCCAAAGACAGCCCGGCAATGACGATCGGTCCTGTGATGGCCGCGGCAGCCTCGGGAGATAGCGCCTGTATCTTGGCGTCGATCATCAGAGGAGAATCAAATTGCTCAAACACCTGCTCATATTTGACCTGAACATCCTGGCGAGCTTGATCCCAGTCGATCAGTTCCTTCAACGGGCCAGGCAGTTCCTTGTAGGCGTTGATAACCGCCACGAGCTGACCGACGTCGAGACTTCCTCTCAGCGTTAGATAACCGCCCAGCGAGTAAAAGAAAAACGGTGTCAGCTGGGCCAGAAAATTATTGATGAATTTGACGATGAATTTCCACTGGTACAGATCATAGCGGATCTTGAAGATTTCGCCGAGCCGGTGGGCTGCATCCGCGCGTTCGTAATTGGAGGTATCATAGGCGTGGATCGTGCCGATACCATCCACCATTTCGCCGATACGGCCAGCGAGTTGCCGTGCGCTTAATTGGCGCTGTCTGCCAAGTTCGATCAGGCGGCGGCGCATTTGGGGTATGATACCAACCTGGATCGCCGCCATGAACGCCGCAATCAAACCCAGCCAAAAATTCTGCACGAGAATGAAGAACAGTGCCGCCAGCGCCTGTCCGCCAAGAAGAGCCGGCTGGACGAATGCATCGCCGGTAAAGCCACCAAGCGGCTCCACTTCGTCTTTGATCATGCTGGAGATTTCCGCGCCCTTTACCCGTTTGAAGTGGGAAGGCGGAAACAGCAGGATACGGTCAATCAACTGGAACCGGATGCGGCGCAACAAGCGCTCTCCCAGCCGACCCTTGTAGGTGTTGATGTAATATTTGAAGAGGCCGTTGATGATGACGAGGGAAAGGAACGTCAGGCTCAGACCCATCAACATGCCAAATCGGGACAATTCGATACCCGGAAACAGCGTGATCGGTCCCATGTAGGGAAGATCCAATGTCAAATGCATGAAGAGCTGGGTCGAGTTGACGCCTTCGAACCCGTCTCCCTGGATGGGACCATTGACGATCTGCTTGGGAAGATCGAAGGCAAGGAAATACGGTATCATCGATAACGCGACGATAAGCAGGATGAAGACCTGCTGCCGCCGAGTGTGATTCCAGATATAGCGCGTTAAACTTTTTTCCATGTAGGACTGCTACCCCTTGCCGGGCCAAGCCGTATGATGTCCAGGCCAGTAAGGGCTGGACATCATACGGCTCCAAATCAAAAAATGAGAACGGAATTGAAAGGCAAAATCCCCCATATTTTTTGCCTGATTGCGCTCATAGGACGGTAGTCGATGTTCTCGATTGCGTCAAAGCCACTGTCCCGTGCCTGGCGCATGTCGGTCAGAAATATAGTCATTCATTGAAAGTGCGATAGAGCCCGAAATTCAAGGCTTTACGGTCTTCCCTATCGCCAGCATTTGCGCTTGAACAAGCGATATAGTGGTTTGCTTAAAAACGGAAGACTTGGCTGCTACCAAGCGTACGAATTTCGCCCTTTGGCGCGTGGGAGATTTGCGGATTGATGGGTCGCAGTTCAACAGGTCTGGTTTCACCTGGCGCGAGATGAAACCAGTCATCCGATGGTCTGAAGCCTTCGGCCGCGATGTGAACCGATTGGGCAAAACGGTCGGCGGTCACGTCCAACGTCCAGCGTTGATTTTCCTCGCTCATTTTGGTTTGAAAAACGGCAGGGTGCATCGCCGCGTGCCGTCCTCGTGGAAAATGAAATGCCGTGGCGATCAACGCTCCAGTCGTCTGGTCGGTGAGCTTCGCCACCGTCACATTGTGAGATGGAGGGCCGAAACGATAGGCGTAGGTCGTATCGAAAAAAGCACCGAACATGTCGGTTGCGGCGATGACCTGTTTGTGGCGGGGAGCAAGGCTTATGGCGGCTTTTCCAGTTACCACGGGCTGAAGTCCGTCGCGCAGACATATGACCTCGACCGCGACATCCTGGGGGTTGGGTGTTTCGTTGATGAGGTGAATATCGAGCCCGTTCGTACCTTCATCCAGTACGGTGATCTGCACAGGTCGAAAGGCACGTTTCAGGCCATACCACGCCGGTTTCGGTTCCCCGGTCGCGTCGATGATGCCCCAGCCGGGTCCAGGTAAGACATCCTGGAGGGTCCAGACCAGAGCGCCTTGACAGACAGAGCCTGCACGGCGCCACTCCGCAAATGTTGCTTCCATTACTTCGGCCGTAACGGCCCGCGATAGGTCGAGATATCGATCGCTCTCTTCACGCCGCAAGGTGGACGGGTCTAGCCTGTAGAGGAGCTGGAGATAATGATCTCTGATGTCCTCGAAATCCCACGACGCGTTGCGATCCCTTGGTACGCGCGCTTTCCATAGCGGATCGTGGACCGGCTTTGCGGACAGATGTTTGTCCAGTGTGCTTTGTTGCGGCACATTTGCAAAGGCCAGGCATTCCGCTGCGAAGCGGACGTCAGCACGACGTGCGTCCTCCAACGGTCTGCAATAGGCGCCGATGCCATAGTAATGGCCGACCTTTTCGTTCGGGAAAAACGGAAGGGCTCCGCCGAACGGGGAGTTGGGCACATAGGCAATGTCGGGCCGCAAACGAGCCGTAAGCTGCGGTAGGAACTCCTCCGTCAGTGCGCCTTTCCAAAGCCGCTCCGACAATCCGAGCATCGCGCCTTGCTGATACATCTCGCTGCCGCCGCAAACAACGACAAGCGATGGGGAAAGCGCGGTGTTCTGAAGGAGTTGGATTGTTTCCGTCTCGATGTGGGCGAGAAACGTCTCATCTTTCGTCGGGTAATCGAAATTGGCGAGCATCATGTCCTGCCACACCATCAGGCCCAACTCGTCGCACAGAGCAAAGAAGTCCGGTGTTTCATAGGTCATGGTGCCACCGATGCGGATCATGTTCATACCGGCTTCGGCGGCGAGACGAAGCCAGGGCTCATAATCCGCACGAGTGCCCGGAAGGCGCACGAGATCGGCATTTGTCCAAACGCCGCCGCGACAGAAAACAGGCTCGCCGTTGATTTTCAGACCAAAACCCTTGCCATCGATACCCTCATCTATCTCGATGCGGCGAAATCCGGTTTTGCCGAGAGCATATGTTCGCCCATCAATGCGTAGACCAACATCATGCAGCGTTGGCGTGCCATGCGTTGCAGGCCACCAAGGTTCAATATTGTCTAATCGTAACACACCCTCGAAGATGTTTTTCTCGTTGGAAGTAAGGGGTGCGGAAACATCGCCGCAGGTAATTTCGACGGTGGACGCATCGTGGTTCGTTTTGACAGAGAGACGCAGGGTTGCCGTGCTCTCAGCGTTCAGTTCCGATTGGAACGCCAAAACGTCGAAGATGTGTTCGTCATGACGGATCAAGCGGATGGGTCGCCAAGGGCCGACGGCATGGATTTCCGGGCACCAGCCTGGCATGTGCCCAAGTGCGGTGGTTCTGATCAACCGCAACCCTTGTGAATTCATCATCTGCGGACGCCAGCGCGCCCGCGGTCCGGGACGCTCCAGACGCGGTGCAAGCGCTCTAAAGCAGATGGCCAGTTCGTCCGCGCCAGACAGGTCGAATGGTACGTCCAGTGCTTCGAACATGCTGGCGGAGTGGGCAACACGTTTGCCGTTCAGGAAAATTTCCGAGACCGTTGCCAGCCCCTCGAAGCGGAGAGTGGCGGGCCCGACATGTTCGGAGATCAGCGTCAACTGATACCACGCGTCGTGAATATTCAGCGGCTTCGGATCGAGCCGATCGAATTTTCCGAGTACGTCCAAGGCCTGCGCGACGGTTCCGGGCACGGGCGCCGTCATGGCCTCTGCATCGACAGGTATCTCCATCGGTGTCTCAAAGGCATCAGGTTCGGTGAGCGTCAGGGTCCACCCCTCGCTCAACAATTGCCCTTTCGCAGGGTGGAGAAGCGCAGGAGCGGTCACGCCGCGGCGCTCGTCTTGCTGAGCGCGTCGTCGAGTTCGGTCATCATCTCATACCAGGCCGCGATGGCAGGGTCGAGGGCAGTTGCCAGCGTGTCGAACTTGCGGCGGGCGATGGCGCGGGCAAGCTGGAACTGCACAGATTTTGCGACTTCCGATATGCGACGCGCGTGGTTCGGTGCGTGGCCGTAGCGCTGCTCGCCCCCCAGCCACTCCAGATGGGCTGCTGCGAGTTCGAAATTGGCACCGAACTGGCGAAGCGTGTTGAAGGCGTATTTATGGAAAAAACTGAAGGGACGGTCGGCCACTTTTGCCACTTGCGTCGGGAAAACTTCGGCGAAAGTTTTGATGGGATTGATTTGCGGGCGTCTGGTAAAATGCAGAGCGAGAAGGCGCTCTGCCGCGGTCCGCCTCTCCTTGTCGCCCAAAGATTTTTCCGGGAATTTGGCAAATTCGGTATAGGGCAAAAAGGGAGGATCGTTATCGGTTAGATGATGCTGGAAAATACCTGAGAAATCGTCGCCTTCCAGCGCGAAATAGCCTGCGTTGTGGAAGTATTCCAGCCTGCGATTTGCCACGTCCATCCGGTTGACGGCGACCGTCGTCTTCCCATGCTCCTTGCGATAGGCGGTGCCATGCGTGTCGGGCATATAGAAACTGTCCATCTCGATCAGACAGATGCGACCGCGCTGCAATTGCATCTCGATATGGGTTTCGAGCCTGTCGAAAATTGCGAGTTCTGTGACGCGGATGCCATAGAGTGTTTCAAGGTCTTCGAGTGGCACTTTGAAAAAGGTGAACTGGTCACCCTCGAAATCCTGCGTCAGTGTGAAGCCGAGCATGGCTTCTGGCGGCAAACCGCTGGAAGCCAGAAGCTCGATCCACAGATCGACATAGCAATTGGTTTCCGGCCACATCCGCTCCAGCGCGTGAAGGGAATGCGGAACGTATGTTTCAGCGTTCAGGGCCTGGAAAATGCTCGTCATGCCGCCTCAGCCCCAGAGCGTGTCCCGGACCGACTGCGGCCATGCCTCGACATCCAGTCCATGTTTTGAAAACAGTGCCAATGCGATGCGCTCCAGCCCGAAGCCGACGCAGGCGGTGTGCGCAACCGTGCCATCTGCAAGGTTGAGGCCCCACTTTGCCCCAAAGGCGTCCTGATGGTAATTGAAGCTCATGCAAGCCGTTTGATTGGTCGTGGATGTGACCGGCATCAGCAATTCGAATTTCAGGTTCTGGTCGCGCTGGTTGTTGGCCAGCATCTTTCCAGCGCGGCCGAAGAATGGATCGTTGGCGATCTCAAGCTTCACATCAAGGCCGATCTTTTCCATCATCTCGACGCCGCGATCCATCCATAGCTGGCGGAACTCCGTGACGTCGCTTTCGGTGCCCATGCGGACATATTCGCGCATGCGGAAAAGCTGTTGGCGGGCCGGATCCTTGGAGGGTTCGTGGCGGAAACAGTACGACTGTATGTCGTAGAGACCGCCATTGGCAGGCAGGTTTCCGCGTTTTGCAATCGTCGGATAAAGCGGGTAGCAGGCTGCAGGCGTCAACACGATGTCGGTAATCTTCTGGTCTTTCGTCCAGTCTGCGCCTTCATCCATGCTCTTGATCAGGCTGACGTGGTCCAGCTCGCAACCGCAAAAGGAATGGACGGTGCCAGCCAATTGCGGAAAGCTTTTCATGTAACCGCTTTTTTCGAAGTAAGCACGGTTGATGCCGGGCGGGAAGCGAATGACTTCGGCCTTGTCAGCACCGCCGACCGTGCCGATCAGGCGCTCGAAGCCGGAAATGACGTCTTCGAACTGTCCGCTGCGGCCATAAAGGCCATCAACGCCAGTATCGATCAGCAGGCCTTTGTCAAACAGGCGATCCAGAAACGTAGTTTGCATGTCCATGGTGTTATCCTGAAAGGCCAGAGTTTATATCGAAAGACTGGTGTCCTGCTTCTGAACGAGCAGGAGATTGGCAGAATTGCTCAAAATTCTGTCGTTGGAGATCATCAGTTGCGCCGAATGCGCATCGCGCAGATGCCGTCCAAGGCTGTAAGGTGTCCCATTTTTGTAGCCCATGATGCCGCAAATCAGCATGGCATGGTTGATGATCTCGAGAATGGTTTCCGACGAACAAATCTTGACGTTGTTCATGGCGATGGCAAAACCCATCGACATCAGCTTGTCGGGATCCGACTTGGTACTTTCATAGGCCTTGAGGCCGGCAATGACGTTCGATTTGACGGTCTGCAGCTTGCTCGACACCTCTGCCAGACGGATAGCACCCGGTGGGGCGACACCCGGCGATTTTCGGGCGGCGGCACGAACGAAGGCTTGTGCCCGCAAGACCGCATCGGAGGCAATGCCGTACCAGACGCCACTCCACAAAAGATGTGATGTGGCCAGCATGGACTGCGCGGCGATTTCAGCGAAAGGCTTGAAGAAAATCTGCTCGGAGGGCGCTTTGCCCTTGAATAGGAAGCCATCGGAGCAGGTGCCACGCATGCCCAGCGTATCCCAGATATGGGTTCGCTCCAGCGTGTACTGGTCTTTCAGGAAAACCGTCATGACCTGATCCGCGGGTGCAGCCGCTGCGTTGGCGCGTGAGGTGATGAGAATGGCATCGGCGTGCGTGCCATAAGAAATGACGGTCGCGTCTTTTTCCAGCGTACAATCGGGACCGTTGACCTCGATGGCGCAGATGGAATTGCGCATGTTTCCGCCAATGCCGCCTTCTGTCGTGGCGGACGCCAAAAGCAGCTGCTCAGCGGCCACACGGCGCATGAAGGCCATGTGCCATTCGCTGTCTTCGCCATGTTCCACCAGGCTCGATGCCTTGATGTGATGCATGGCGAATATCATCGCGGTTGCAGAGCAGGATTGGCCGAGGATGCAGCAGATATCGGCGATTTGCGCGATGCTGGCACTCTCGCCGCCGAGGTGAAGCGGCACCTGTATTCCCAAAAGACGTTCGGCGCGCAGGGCGTCGATGGCCTCCATGGGAAATCGTCCGGCGGTATCAACGTCGTCGGCATGCCGTGCCGCGATGGTCGCAACGCGGGAGGCGCGCGCTGTCAACGTAGCATCAGGCGGGGCGACCGACATGTTCATCAGGCTGCCTCTTTACCATCGAGAATGGTTTTGACCGTGTCTTCTATGGCCTTGATGCTCGCAAAAGACTTACGGTTAAGCATGCTGTCTGGAAACTCGATATCGAATGCATCTTCGATGCCGAGCATCAGCTGTACGGACGCGAAAGAAGAAAGCCCGGCGGCGTAAAGGTCAGCCCCATCTTCGATTGTATCGACCGGCACGGGGAGTTGACCGAATTTCGACAGTATTTCACGAATAGTTGAATTCATTCTCAGTAGTCTCCCTTCATGCCGCGTCATCATAGCGCATTCTTCGAGTTAAGCTCGAAAAAATAACATTCGAATAAATGGATAGGTTAACTTAGCGTAATTTTTCGCTTTTCAACAGTCTCCACAGATGGCTTGACAAAATTGTGTGTCGGGTCTCTGATTGCGTCATTCACCAGGGGGGTCCCGTCAAGGGGCTGAGATACTGCTATCGCGCGCAGTGACCCTATGAACCTGATCCAGTTCACACTGGCGTAGGGACGGTGCAAACGCGGGAACAGCAGTTCGGTCGTGCCGAATTGAGTGCAATTCGTCCCGTGGTTTTTCGTCTTTCATGCTCGAACTGGGTCTCCACTGTTTTTGCTTTGGAGCCTCACGATGAACATTGCCGCTAAAAATATCACCCCTGTCGTCACCACAGGTCCGCTGCCCGCTTCGATCAAGGTCTACAAGCCAGGCATCATCCACCCTGATATCCGTGTTCCCATGCGAGAAATCGCCGTGCATCCGACCGCGGGCGAACCGCCGGTTACGGTCTACGATTCCTCCGGTCCCTACACCGATCCATCCCACGCCGTCAGCATCGAAAGCGGTCTGCCCCGCCTGAGACGCGACTGGGTTGTCGCGCGGGGCGATGTCGAGGCTTATGATGGTCGCCACGTCAAACCGGAGGATAATGGCTTTGCCACCGGTGAGCGTTTGACGCCGGAGTTCTCTCACCGTCATCAGCCATTGAAGGCAAGGGATGGCAAGGCGGTGACGCAGCTTGCCTATGCAAGGGCGGGCATCATAACGGCTGAGATGGAATACATTGCCATTCGCGAGAACATCGGGCGCGAGGCGGCGAAAGACAAGCTGGTACGTGATGGCGAGAGTTTTGGAGCAAATATTCCAGATTTCGTCACTGCAGAATTTGTGCGCCAAGAGGTGGCGGCGGGCAGGGCGATCATTCCCGCCAACATCAACCACCCCGAGGCAGAGCCGATGATCATCGGGCGCAATTTTCTCGTCAAGATCAATGCCAATATCGGCAACTCCGCCGTCACGTCTTCCATGGCGGACGAGGTCGACAAGATGGTCTGGGCAATCAGGTGGGGTGGCGACACGGTCATGGACCTGTCCACCGGTCGCAACATCCACAATATCCGCGAATGGATCATCCGCAATTCACCGGTGCCGATTGGTACTGTGCCGCTCTATCAGGCGCTGGAAAAGGTAAACGGCATTGCCGAAGACCTGAACTGGGAAGTGTTCCGCGATACGCTGATCGAACAGGCGGAGCAGGGCGTGGATTATTTCACCATTCATGCCGGTGTGCGGCTGCATTACATTCCGCTGACCGTCAATCGCGTGACCGGTATCGTCTCGCGTGGCGGCTCGATCATGGTCAAGTGGTGTCTGCATCACCACAAGGAATCATTCCTCTACGAACATTTCGATGAGATCTGTGACATCTGCCGCGCTTACGACGTCTCATTTTCGCTGGGCGATGGGCTGCGGCCCGGCTCTATTGCCGACGCAAACGATGCCGCACAATTTGCCGAACTGGAAACGCTGGGCGAGTTGACGCAGATCGCTTGGGCGAAAGATTGTCAGGTCATGATCGAAGGCCCCGGCCATGTGCCGATGCACAAGATCAAGGAAAACATGGACAAGCAGCTGAAGGTCTGCGGCGAAGCGCCCTTCTATACGCTTGGACCGCTGACAACCGATATCGCGCCCGGCTATGACCACATCACCTCCGGCATCGGTGCCGCAATGATCGGCTGGTTCGGGACTGCGATGCTATGTTATGTCACGCCGAAGGAGCATCTGGGTCTGCCGGATCGCAACGATGTGAAGGTCGGCGTCATCACCTATAAGATCGCGGCCCACGCCGCCGATCTTGCCAAGGGCCATCCCGCAGCGCAAATCCGCGATAATGCTTTGTCTCGCGCCCGTTTCGAGTTCCGTTGGGAGGACCAGTTCAACCTGTCGCTCGACCCGGAAACGGCGCGCTCGTTCCACGACGAGACCTTGCCGAAGGAAGCCCACAAGGTTGCGCATTTCTGCTCCATGTGCGGGCCGAAATTCTGCTCCATGCGCATTTCGCACGACATCCGCGCCGAAGCGCAGAAGGAAGGTCTGGAGGCCATGGCGCAGAAATTCCAGCAGGGTGGTGACCTCTATATGCCCTTGGAAAAGCCGGTCGCAGGAGAATGAGATGCGGGTTCTCGTCAAAGGCGCTGGCGTCGTCGGTCTGACGGCTGCTTTCGAACTCGCACGTCGTGGCGTAGAGGTAGACGTCTGCGATCTCGCGATCCAACCGGGGCGCGGTGCGTCCTGGTATGCGGGCGGCATGCTGGCGCCGTGGTGCGAACGCGAGAGCGCCGAGGAAGCCGTGCTCACATCAGGCCAATCAGCACTCGATTGGTGGGACGAGGCAACGCCGGGGCTGGTGGTGCGCAACGGCACGCTGGTCGTGGCGCCGGCACGGGACAGATCAGAGCTGTCCCGCTTCGCCTCCCGTACCACGGGGTATCGCTGGGTGGATGAGGACGAGATTGCGGCGCTTGAGCCGGATCTCGCAGAGCGGTTTCGAACCGGCCTCTTCTTTGCCGAGGAGGGTCATCTTGATCCGCGATTGGCTCTTGTCGCACTTTGCCAACGCCTCCTTTCCATGGGAGTTCGCTTCCATCTTGGTGAGGGGCCGACAGATGACGCGACATTTGATCGCGTTGTCGATTGCACCGGCCATGCGCAAACCGGCAAGCTTTCCGGACTTCGTGGCGTGCGCGGCGAGATGCTGTATCTCGCAACGCATGAAGTCACCTTCTCGCGTCCCGTGCGGCTGCTTCATCCGCGGATTCCGCTCTACATCGTGCCGCGAGAAACGGGGCGGTTCATGGTGGGGGCAACGATGATCGAGACGGATGAGGCGGGGCCGATCACGGCGCGCTCTGTGATGGAGCTGCTGAATGCGGCCTACGCGCTGCATCCGTCGTTTGGGGAGGCGCAGATCATCGAAACGGGCACCGGCATCCGCCCAGCATTCGCTAACAATCTTCCATGTGTCACCGAAAAAGGCGGCACGGTCTTTATCAACGGCGCGCACCGGCACGGATTTCTGCTGTCGCCGACCATGGCGCGGCAGGCCGCCGATAGCCTGGTTTCCAAGGAGGTTTCCCATGAGAGTTCTCGTCAACGGGCAAGAGCATGATCTTGCCACCGCCACACTTTCACAGCTTCTGGCCGTGCTTGACTATGAGGGCGATTGGCTAGCGACTGCGGTCAATGGCGATCTCGTCCATGCGCAGGATCGCAACGATTTCTCATTGAAGGAATTCGACAGGATCGAAGTTCTGTCACCCATGCAGGGAGGATAGGCGATGTTGAAACTCTATGGACGCGAGGTCGGATCAAGGCTGCTTCTTGGTACGGCACGCTATCCCTCGCCAGCCGTGTTGGCGGATGCGGTGCGGGCGGCCAAGACGGATATTCTCACGATCTCGCTGCGACGGGAAATGGCAGGCGGCAGGCAGGGCGGACAGTTTTTCGAGCTGATCCGTGAGCTGGACCGACACATTCTGCCCAATACGGCAGGTTGCCACACCGCCAAGGAGGCCGTGCTGACGGCCAAGATGGCGCGGGAGGTGTTCAAGACCAACTGGATCAAGCTGGAGGTGATCGGCAACCACGATACGCTTCAGCCAGATGTCTTTGCACTGGTGGAGGCTGCGCGCATTCTGAATGATGAGGGTTTCGAGGTGTTTCCCTACACGACCGATGATCTGGTGGTGGGTGAAAAGCTCGTGGATGCCGGATGCAAGGTGCTGATGCCCTGGTGCGCACCGATTGGCAGCGCCATGGGGCCGCTGAATATCACAGCCCTGCGCTCCATGCGGGCGCATTTTCCCGAGGTGCCGATGATCGTCGATGCTGGTCTTGGGCGGCCATCCCATGCCGCAACCGTCATGGAGCTCGGCTACGACGCGGTGTTGCTCAACACGGCGGTAGCTGGTGCCGGAAATCCCGTCATCATGGCCGGTGCCTTTGCAAAGGCGGTCACGGCAGGGCGCGAAGCCTATCTCGCCGGCATGCTGGAGCCACGCGACATGGCGGTGCCGTCTACACCCGTTATCGGCACGGCAGTGTTTTCCTGAAACGTTGACAAGAGCAAGTGAGGGCGGGATACCGGCAGAGATGAGCCTGCGAGGTACATGAACGTGCACAATCTGCTGACCGATATCGAAGGCGTGGCTGTTGGCCATGCCACCGATCTTAAACTCGGATCGGGCGTCACTGCCATCGTCTTCGACCGACCGGCCGTTGCCTCCGGTTCTGTTCTCGGTGGTGCGCCGGGCGGTCGGGAGACGGCGTTGCTTGATCCGTCCATGACGGTGGATGTGGTCGATGCCCTCGTCCTGTCCGGCGGCTCTGCCTTTGGGCTGGATGCAGCGGGCGGCGTGCAATCGGGGCTTCGCGAAACGGGTCGTGGTTTCGCTGTGGGCTCGACACGCGTTCCCATCGTGCCACAGGCCATTCTGATGGATTTGCTGAATGGCGGAAACAAGGATTGGGGACTGCATTCGCCCTATCGCGACATGGGTTATGACGCGTTCAAGGCCGCGACCTCTCAGCCTTTTGCGCTTGGTAGCGTGGGCGCTGGCACCGGTGCGACCACGGCCACCTTCAAGGGCGGGCTGGGGTCTGCCAGCGCCGTGACATCCAGCGGTCATAAGATCGCGGCGATCGTCGCCGTCAACGCGATGGGATCCGCGACGGTGGGAAGCAGCCGACATTTCTGGGCCGCACCTTACGAGCGCGACGGGGAATTCGGCGGCCTCGGTTTGCCGCAGCAGTTCTCAGCCACCGACACGGCCATGCGCATCAAAGGTGTGACGTTGACGGCGACGACAATCGGCGCTGTTGTGACGGATGCCGTGCTGACGAAAGCACAAGCGCATCGGCTTTCGATCATGGCGCATGGTGGACTGGCCCGTGCCATTCTGCCGTCTCATCTTGCGAGCGATGGTGACACGATGTTTGCCGCTGCGACGTGCAGCAAGCCCATGAGCGCCGCGAGTGACTTTACCGAGCTCTGCCATTTGGCGGGCATGGTGGTCAGCCGTGCCATTGCGCGTGGTGTCCACGAGGCCACGGCTCTCCCGCATGACGGCGCGCAAAAAGCGTGGCGGGATCACTTCGCCGGAGTGACCGCGTGAAAGACGAGGCGGGGAAAGAGCGACTGAAAACGGTTTTGCGGATCGATTTTCCGCCCGCTGACAGGTTGGGACGCGGCAAAATCCAGCTGATGGAGTTTATCGTCTCCACCGGCTCCATCTCTGCTGCCGGACGCGCGATGGACATGTCCTATCGCCGTGCCTGGCTTTTGGTGGATGCCCTGAACCATATGTTCAACGAACCGGTGATCGAATCGCAGCGCGGTGGAAGTCAGGGCGGTGGCGCCGCGTTGACGGACTTCGGCCGCGCATTGCTTGACCGTTATCGCGGTATGGAGCAACGCCTGAACGATGCCCTGAGAGCCGATCTCGACTGGCTCGAAGCCCATCGCAGGCAAGATCAGTAGGGATCGAGTGCTGCCGATTTGATGATCGCAAAGATCGGCATTCCCGGCTTCAAAGCGAGCCGTTCGACGGACATTCGCGTGATGCGCGACAAGATGATATCGCCGTCGCAATCCACATGGACCATCGCCATCCCGTCATCCGACAAGACGATATCTGCGATACACGCCTTCAGAATGTTGAGTGCGCTCAACCCTTCCGGCTTGACCGTCGCCAGCAGCACATCGCGGGCCGGAATATGGACGCGAACCGGGTGCTCGACTTTGGCCGCCGCTGAGGGGACATGGAGAGCCATTCCCCTCAGCCGGATTGTGGCAAGGCCATGCGCGCCATCGAAGGCATCCACGCTACCGGACAGAATGCTACCGATCTCGCGCCGCTCCAGGTGAGCGTTGAAAGCCGGGCGCGATAAGATTTCCGCTGCCGGACCAGCGGCCTCGATCCGGCCGTCTTTCATGACGACGATTTGATCGGCGAGGCGCGACACCTCTGCGACAGAGTGGCTGACATAGATGATCGGTATCTTCGTTTCGTCTCGAAGCCGTTCAAGATACGGAATGATCTCGGCCTTGCGCGCCTCATCCAGTGCTGCCAGAGGCTCGTCCATCAAAAGAAGACGCGGTGACGACAAAAGCGCACGGCCAAGGGCCACGCGCTGCTTTTCACCGCCCGACAGTTTTTCCGGGCGCCTTTTCAGCAGTGCTCCGATGCCCAGCATATCGATAATACCCGCACTGTCTGCCTCCCCGTTGGTCTTGCCGGAAAACCACCGGCCATAGTGCAGGTTCTGCTCGACGGTGAGATGCGGAAACAGGCGCGCTTCCTGAAAGACAGTGCCGAAACGGCGTTTGTGGCATGGCGTGAATACGCGTTTGGCGCTGTCTGCCAACACGGTATCATCGAGCCTCAATACGCCTTGGTCCGGCCTGGTCAATCCGGCGATGATGCGGATCAGCGAAGTCTTGCCGGAGCCGGAGCGGCCGAAGAGTGCCGTCACACCTTTGCCAGCGGTGAGATCGGCATCCAGCGTAAAGGCGTCCAGCCGGTGTTTGACAGTGAGCGCCAGTGTCATTGTGCATTCACCTTTTTACCGACGATGCGCGCCAGATATTCCGAGGCCAGCAAGGCGACCATGGAAATGGCTATTGCAACCAGCGTCAGCCGCATTGCACCCGCATCACCGCCCGGAACCTGCGTGAAGGTGTAGATCGCTGCAGAGAGCGTCTGCGTTTCTCCGGGAATGTTCGAGACGAAGGTGATCGTGGCGCCGAACTCCCCCATGGCCTTGGCAAAAGCGAGGATCATGCCTGCGATGATGCCGGGTAGAGTAAGCGGCAGGGTAACGGTGAGAAAGACCCAAAGCGGGCTTGCACCCAGCGTGCTCGCCGCTTCTTCCAGTTTGCGGTCAACGGCTTCGATCGACAGGCGGATGGAGCGCACCATCAGCGGAAAGGCCATGATGGCACACGCGAGCGCCGCCCCCGTCCAGCGAAACGAAAAGACGATACCGAAATACTGATCGAGAAACTGGCCAATCACACCGCGACGTCCGAACGTGACCAGAAGGATGAAGCCGGTCACGACAGGCGGCAGGATCAGCGGCAGGTGGACGATGCCGTTGAGGAGCGATTTACCCCAGAACTGGCCACGCGTCAGCGCCAGGGCAATCAGGATTCCGAAGGGAAGGCTGGCAAACATGGCGATGCTGGAAACCCAAAGGCTCAACCGTATCGCCGTCCATTCTTCCGCACTGAGGGTGAGCCAATCCAATATGCCATTCCTGTCGGTGGGATCGTGAAAATCCGATCTTACTTCAGAATGGTAAAGCCCTGCTTTTCAAAGAACGGAGCAGCCTTTGCCGATTTCAGGAATTCGAGATAAGCATTTGCCGCGGGGCTTTTGGATTCCGAGAGAATGGCAACCGGATAGATGATCGGCTCATGGCTGTCCTGCGGGAAAGTGCCGACGATCTTGACGCCTTTGTCGGCGGCGGCATCTGTCTGGTAGACGATACCGTAGGGTGCCTCACCACGAGAGACGAGAACAAGGGCTGCACGCACGCTTTCTGCACCGGCTACCTTGCCCTCTACAGATGACCATACGCCAAGTTTTTCAAGCGCGGCCTTGCCATATTTTCCAGCCGGAACGCTATCCACCGCGCCCATGGCCAGCTTGCCGTCACCCACGAGCTTTGCAAGATCAAAACCCTGCTTGATTTCGACAGGCTTTGCCTTGTCAGCAAGCGCTACCAGCACCAGACGGTTGCCCAGCAGGTTGGTACGGCTCTCTTCCTTGATCAGCTTCTTGCCCGCGACATAGTCCATCCAGGCCAGATCGGCCGAGATGAACAGATCGGCAGGCGCACCCGCTTCGATCTGTTTGGCCAGAGCAGAACTCGCCGCATAGGAAACGATGGCTTCGTTGCCCGTTTCCTTGGCCCATGCGCCGTTTGCCTCATCGAGCGCGTTCTTCATGCTGGCGGCGGCAAAAACAGTGACCTTGTCCTGCGCAAAAGCTGGTGCAGACAGGCCAATGCTTGCCACAACAGAGGCGATCACCACCGCAAGAGTGGTCCTGATAAGACGACGACGAAGAAATCCCATGCCCTTTGGCCCCTCTAAACGAAATATTCCGGCGAATACATTGAAACTGTCTAGACGGTGCGCTTTATATTTTCAAGGATATAACGGTGCGTGACGGCCAGGTGTTGTCGATTGCCACGCAAGATTGCCTTTTCGGACAAAGTGAACCCACACTTGATAGAAATCTCCCGAAGCGTTGCACCGAGAATGCCCACGCCGTATTCGCAAATGAAGCTGCCGGAAGACCAAATGGGCGTACGGATTGCCACATGGAGGAATGGAGAGGACGAATATTTCGTTTCGGCAACATGGGGCAGTTTTGCAGCTGGCGCTGTTGATTTCTGAAACAAAATCGCAAGCCGCCAGGACATGCTTTTATGGCAACCGACTACGACACCCGCTAGAGCCTCAACGGTGGATGCTTAAATCCGCTCGCCTGCGAAATGCGCGATTTGCGCACCGGCTTCGTAATAGGCCTCTCTCAATGCGAGGACGCTGCGGGCCTTCGGTGCTGTGACCGGCAGGGGCAGGGCGTCTTCGACGATATCGCCCGCCACATGGGCGGCCAGTGTTTTGCCGTAAACCGTCCCGGGTGCAATGCCGCGACCGTTGTAACCGCAGAACCCGACGACATTTTTTGCGAATTTGTGGAAGCGCGGCAGGGAATCATCTGTCATGCCGATCTGGCCGTACCATTCACACTCAAATTCGATCTCGCCCAATTGTGGAAAAATGCGCTTGATGGCGCGTTTGGCCCACGATGGGTGAATGACTGCACCCGTATTGCGCAGTGCGCCGACGCTGCCGAATACGAGACGCCCTGCGTTGTCCATGCGGAAAGAAGACAGGATTTCGTTGGTATCCCAACAGCCCTGGCGGTTTGGCAGGATCGTTTTGCGCAGATTGTCACCCAGCGGTTTGGTCGCGACGTTGAAGTAGGGTAGATAAACTTGCTCTTCTCGAATGATTTTCCAAGGACCAGTGCTATAGGCCTCCGTCGCAACGATGATCCAATCTGCGCGAACAGAGCCGTGCGCGGTCTTCACCAGCCAACCATCACCATCGGCCTGACTTTCGATGACAGGGCTGGAGGTGTGGATGGTCGCACCGGCTTTCCGGGCTGCACTTGCCAAGCCGCGCGCATAGGCCAGCGGCTGCAATGTTCCTGCACGCTCATCCAGCAAGGCGCCGCTATAGGCGGAGGAGCCGATACGGTCTGCCGTTTCCTGTTCGTCGAGAACTCTGACAGGCGCACCGCGTGCAGCCCACTGGGCGCAACGTTCGGTGATTTCGGCCAGTCCCTTTTTGCCTACGGCGCAGTGAAGCGTGCCGTTCGTCTCAAGCTGGCATTCGATCTGGTGTTTTTCGATGATCTCGCGCACGAGGAGGGGTGCGTTGCCCAAAAGATCCAACAGGCGCTCGCCATAGACCGGTCCTAGAACATTTGGCAGTTCTTTTGGCATGACCCACATGCCTCCATTGATGAGACCGACATTGCGTCCAGCGCCGCCAAAGCCGATCTCCTTGCCTTCCAGCGCGATGACACGAATGCCCCGCTCCGCCAGGTGAAGGGCCGCAGAAAGGCCGGTGTATCCACCGCCGACGACGACGACATCCGCCATCTCACGGCCTTCAAGCGGCGAGGTTACAGCCGGTATCGGCGCAGTTTTTTCCCAAAGGCCGTGAGAATGTGGATCATTATACATCGAAATCACCCAAGGAGACGGTCATGCACGACGCATGTTTCAAGCAGCTTACAACTGCCCGCCCTTTCCTGAATACCGACATATCGTGATCATGTCATGCATGCCCGGAATGGGGTGTAACAACCCAAGACGTCCCAATCATCCTCGAGTAATCAACGGGCGGGGTTGAAACACGCGTCTGGCTGCGACAATAGTGCGGCATCCGCAAAAGGCAGTCTGCCATTGCATGTTTCAATTTGTGACGGGAAACAGATCATGAAGCCCATTTTCGTTCAGCTTCAGTGCACGCCCGGCAAGACTTACGATGTTGCCGATGCCATTTATAAAACGGAGCTTGTATCCGAGCTCTATTCAACGAGCGGGGAATACGATCTTCTCTTGAAGATTTATCTTCCTCCCGAAGAAGATGTCGGAAAATTCATAAACGAAAATATTGTCAATATTCCAGGCATCGTGCGGTCTTTGACGACACTGACGTTCACGGCGTTCTGATTGTCAGTCTTAAAGACATGAAAGGCGCTGTCTCTTTTAGAGGCAACGCCTTTTGACTGATGCCTACAGACCTGAAACCGACGACACTGTTGACCACCAACGCGCAAGCGCCACTGTTTTTTAAACAAGCGCCGCGACGTTGCGATCGCGCACCAGGTTGCGAATGGCAAGCCGTACGTCGTCGGCGCTGTCGAAGCGCTGCTCGTCTAGGTCGTGAACGTGGTATTTTACCGCAATGAACTTCAGACGGTTGTTGTCTGGGACAACGATGCCAACCGGTTCACCGGCGAATTCAATAACTTGCTTTTGCATCATACATACTCCCGCTGTGGCTTGGCACACAGCATTTCGTCGAATCGAATTTGAATAAAGATTGACCGTCAGGTCACATTCGACAGCAGCGGGAACACATGGAGGTGTGTCCGGCACTCACAAACCGATGCTCAGAGATCGCGGCGATGCGTTTCATATTTGACATGTCACTCTCCCTGCTTGGTATGGATCCGGAGGGCTGGAGACACCATTCTCCAACTGAATCACTGATACTCCAGATTCGCGGCGTAATCAATGATTTTCAATATAGGTAGAATATTTTTCTTTATGATGACAGGATGGGGGCGGAATTGTGAAATTTTTGTTTCTTTGGCCGCGTTTCCGGGACGTGTTGATATGTCGGGTTTATTAGCCCCGCCTATTGAGCCTTCGGCGGGTAGATGTGATCGTTGCCGTTGAAATCGGAAATGGAGTAGCAACCCTCGGGCTGTTTCGCTGCCGCATTCTGACCTATGACGGCTTTTCCATGGCCGCCGGGAATATCCAGCACATAGGTTGGCTGACACAGACCAGAGATATGTCCGCGCATGGCCGCTATGATTCGCTGGCCGTCCTCAATCTCCATCCGGAAATGGCTGGTGCCTGGGGCAAGGTCAGGATGGTGGAGATAATAGGGTTTGACCCGCGTCTCCACAAAAGCGCGCATGAGATCGGCAAGGATGTGAGGGTCGTCATTGATACCCTTCAACAGAACCGACTGGCTGACCATGGCGATGCCAGCATCAATCAGTCTTGCACATGCCGCCCGCGCTTCATCCGTCAACTCGCGCGGATGGTTGGCATGGAGTGCTATGTAGGTCGTCTTGCCGCTGGACTTTAGCGCTTCAATCAGTTGCGTTTCGATGTGGCCGGGATCGACAACCGGCACGCGTGTGTGGAACCGCACGATTTTGACATGCGCGATTGCCTTCAGGCCCTCCATGATTGCCGTCAGACGCCGTGGCGAGAGCACGAGCGGGTCGCCGCCCGTCAAGATGACCTCCCAGATTTCCTCATGGTCTCTGATATAGGCAAATGCAGCCGAAAGTTCGTCTGCTGCCATCGTCCCGTTGCCCTGTGGGCCAACCATTTCCCGGCGGAAGCAGAAGCGACAATAGACCGGGCATATATGCACGGCCTTCAACAGCACACGGTCGGGGTAACGGTGAACGATACCGGGGACGGGACTATGCGCTTCGTCGCTGATGGGATCGGCGCGCTCTTCCGGCGTTTGCAGCAGTTCTGCCTCACTCGGCAGGAACTGTAACCCGATCGGGTCGCTGGCATCGTTTCTATCGATGAGGCCAGCCATAGCAGGTGTGACAGCCACCGCGTACCTCTCCGTCACGCGACGAACGCTTTCCAGTCGGCTGTCATCGATGAAACCGGCGTTTACCAGATCTTCCGGCGATTTCAGGCTGCGCGTGGTCATGATCCGTAACCCGCGACAGGTGCCCACATGACAAGATCGATGCGTGGCGCGCCGGTGGCCAGCATCACCAAGCGATCGAAACCGAGCGCAATGCCGCTTGCCGCGGGCATGACGGCAAGTGCGGAAAGAAAGTCGTTGTCTATCGGGTAGGTTTCACCATAGACGCGCTGCTTCTCTGTCATTTCGATCTCGAAACGCCGCCGCTGTTCAGCGGCATCGGTCAATTCACCGAAGGCGTTGGCCAATTCCACCCCGCAGGCATAAAGTTCAAAGCGTTCGGCAACGCGGCCATCCCCGGGAGAGCGACGGGCAAGAGCGGCTTCGCTGGTGGGATATTCATCCAGAATGGTGGCGCGCCCGAAGCCCAGCTTGGGTTCGACCCGCTCCACGATAACGCGGCTGAACATATCGGCCCAGCTGTCGTCATTCGCCACACGAATTCCGGCATCGTTGAGATGGCGAGCAAGATGATCACGGTCCGTTTCACCGGTCTTGTCGATGGTGGACAGCAAGTCGATGCTGCCGTAACGCTGAAAGGCCTCAGCGACACTCAGTCGCTCAGGTTCCAGAAACGGATCGACACTGTGGCCGCCATAGGTGAAGCTTTTCGTCTTCATGGTCTCGGCAGCCAGAGCCAGCAGATCAGCACTGTCGCGCATCAGGGTTTCGTAGGTCTCGCCGACGCGGTACCATTCGAGCATTGTGAATTCAGGATGGTGCAAAGGGCCGCGTTCTCTGTTGCGGTAGACATGCGCGAAACAACTGATCCGCCTTTCGCCTGCAGCCAGCAGTTTCTTGCAGGCAAATTCCGGCGATGTGTGCAGATAGAGCGGGGCATGCTCGCCGCTTGTGGTTATCCCGGTTGTCGCGAAGGCATGGAGATGCGCCTCGTTGCCCGGAGATATCTGCAGCGTGGCAGTGTCGACTTCCAGAAAGTCGTGGTCTGCAAAAAAGCGACGGATGGCCGCCTGAATAGCGTTTCGTCCCAAAAGAAAGGGGCGGCGATCCTGATGCACATCGGGCGTCCACCAGGCGGACGCTGTGTGAAGGTTTGAGCCCATCTGCTGCTTTCTTTGCGATGCCACCTGTGCCGTGGTATCGAATTATCCGACATCCGTGGCACAGTTTTCTGTTCGATGCGGTTGAAGGCTGGCAATTCCTGCGGATTTAAGGTAGTTGCGCCCCATAAAAGATACAAAACGTCGATTGGGTCGATGCAGCCGCGCGGTCCTTTACGACGCATTTCATTGAGTTACAAGGAAATCATATGGTCAAGGTTATCGCCTCATCCGTGCGCAAGGGCAATGTTATCGACGTCGATGGCAAGCTTTACGTCGTTCTCAACGCCAACAACTTCCACCCCGGCAAGGGTACACCTGTGACGCAGGTTGATATGCGCCGCATCTCGGATGGCGTGAAGGTTGCCGAACGCTGGCGCACGACCGAACAGGTCGAGCGGGCATTTGTCGAAGACCTGAACTTCCAGTTCCTGTATGAAGATGGCGAAGGCTTCCACTTCATGAACCCTGAGAATTACGATCAGGTGGTGGTCGACACGGAAACCATGGGCGATCAGAAGGCCTATCTTCAGGAAGGCATGACCTGCGTTCTGTCGATCCACGAAGGTCTGCCGCTGGCTGTCATCCTGCCGCGCCATGTCACGCTCGAGATCATGGAAACCGAGCCGGTTGTGAAGGGTCAGACGGCATCGTCGTCCTACAAGCCTGCGATCCTGTCCAACGGCATCCGCACCATGGTGCCGCCCCACATCGACGCCGGTATCCGTGTTGTTGTCGCGACTGAAGACAACTCCTACGTCGAGCGTGCCAAGAACTGATCCTCGCCGCCATCTTTGTTTGAGAAAAGCCTCGGAGTGATCCGAGGCTTTTTTCTTGTCTGCATTTCGCACAAAAAATCCCGCAACTTTCGTTGCGGGATGGATGTGGTATCGAACATGGACTGCCTGTTTTACATGCCCTTGGGCGTGTTTGCTGCCATGATGGTGTTGGAGGCTTTCGTTGGCGAGCCAACGGCATAACCGCCACCCAGTGCAACACTCAGCCGCACGTAGTCCTGCGCGGTTGTCTGAACGGCTGTGGCAAGGTTGGCCTGTGCCGTGGACACCTGACGCTGCGCATCGAGGACGTCGAGCAGCGAGGACGCGCCATCACGGTAGCTTGCTGTCGCGAGCGACAGGGCTTCCTGATAGGACTTGACGGTTCTGCGCAGTGCATCTTCGGTCTGCTTGTCGCGGTTGACCGCAGCAAGTGCGTTTTCAACCTCTTCCATGCCGTTCAGCACGGTTTCCTTCCATGCCAGATACTGCTCGCGAGCGGCAGACTTGGCAATGTCCACATTGGCACGCAGGCTGCCACCATCAAGGATCGGCAGGACGAGACTTGGACCGAAGGACCAGGAGTTCGATGTTCCGCGCGAACCGTTGTTGGAAAGGTTCACGTAGCTTGGAGAAATCGAGCCACTGATCGTGATGCTTGGATACAAGCGCGATTCCGCAACGCCGATTTCTGCGACAGCGGCAGCCAGATTGCGTTCGGCCACACGGATGTCAGGACGATTGCGGATCAGGTCGGCCGGAATACCTGTCAGCGGTGCCTTACGGGCGACTGGCTGACGTGCGCCGCGCTGCAATTCGACGACCAGTGAAGATGCCGGCATGCCCAGCAGCGTTGCAATACGATGCGCCGCCTGACGGAAGCTTGTTTCCAGGCCTGGCATGTCGGCAAGTGTCGAGTTGACCAGACCTTCGGACTGAACGACATCGAGACGAGATGCCGCACCGGCTTCAAGCTGAAGCTTCGTCAGGTCGAGCGTTTCGCGGCGTGACTTCAGGTTGGCGCGGGCAATTGCCAGGCGCTCCTGATAGAAACGAACGTCGATATAGGCGGAAACAACGGACGAAATCAGTGTCAAGCGCTGAACGTCGGCCGTGGAATAGGCGGCATCGAGGGAAGCTCCGGCGCTTTCCTTGGCGCGGCGGTATTGGCCGAAGAGGTCCAGCAGCCAGGAAGCATCAAGCGCGCCGCCTGAGACGTTCTGAACAGATGAGCTATTCGATGGGAAGCTGCCTTTTGTCTGTGATGTCGTGTGGCTGCCAGAGCCGGTCAGGCTTGGAAGAGCGCCTGCACCCGCAACGGTGATTTGGGACTGGGCCTGATTGATTCGCTCGATGGCCTGAAGAACTGTCAGGTTCTGCGCGAGACCTGTTTCGACATAGCCGTTGAGACGGCTGTCATTAAACGCGTTCCACCACGCTACCGTCGCAACGTCACCATTGCTGGTCTTTCCGCCTTCGGCAAATTTGACGGGGAGCTGCGCTTCTGGCGCCTTGTGGTCGGGACCGACAACGCAACCGGAAAGCAGAAGCATCGTGAGAGGAATGGTAACACGAATAGACGGCATGAAATTATCCCAATTTAATTTGGCGCATTGAGCACCTCAGTCAAAACGAGCGTCGCGCTGCTGTGGGCTGAAGAAATGCGGTTCATAATTGCCAACATTTCTAGCAGCGTCTTACGGTTTTGCTAGCATGTTTTTGGTTTGTTAACGTTTAGATAGGCTCCGAATCATGACGAAAAACGATGGAATGAAGAAAATTCCGAGGAGTGTTGCAGAAAGCATACCACCCAGGACGCCGATGCCGATCGCATTCTGCGCCGCAGAGCCTGCACCGCTGGCAATGGCCAAGGGAACAACACCCAGGATGAAGGCGAGGGAGGTCATGATGATGGGACGCAATCTGAGCTTTGCAGCCTCAAGCGTCGCATCAAGAAGACTCAAGCCATGCTCCTGCCGTTCCTTGGCGAACTCCACAATCAGGATTGCGTTTTTCGCGGCAAGACCGATGGTGGTCAGAAGACCAACCTTGAAGTAAACGTCGTTCGACTGTCCGAAGAAGTGCGCGGCAATCAAGGCGCCGAGGACACCGACCGGAACAGCCATGATGACGGAAAACGGGATCGACCAACTTTCATAGAGCGCTGACAGGCACAGGAAGACGATCAGAACCGAGAGCGCATAAAGCAAGGGTGCCTGCGATCCGGAAAGACGTTCCTGAAAAGACAGTCCTGTCCATGCGACAGAGTAGCCACCATCCATTTGGGAAACGATGCGTTCTACCTCGTTCATCGCATCACCAGAGCTCACGCCCGGAGGTGCCGAACCTTCAAGCGAGAAGGCATTGGCCGCGTTATATGCAGAGACGGACGGCAAACCGTTCACCCATTTTGCGGTTGTAAACGACGTAAATGGTACCATCTCGTTGCCCGAGTTTCGGGCGTTCCAGTATTTCAGGTCCTCGGCCTGCATGCGGTAAGGCGCATCAGACTGCACGTAAACCTTCTTGATCTTGTTATCGAGCGTGAAGTCATTGACACGACTGCCAGCGAAGATCGTGGTCAGCATCGAGTTGACTTCAGAGATGCTGAGGCCCATCGAGCCAAGCTTTTCCTGGTCCAACTCAAGCTTGACCTGACTTTCCTGGTCGCGGTCGTTGGCACGCATTGCGGTGATTACGCCGCTGGAGTTTGCAGCCTGAATGAGTTGCTTTGATGCGCTGACGAGAGCGTCACTTCCCCGGTTTCCACTATCCACCAGGTACATGGAAAAGCCACTGGAGTTGCCAAGGCCCTGAATGGCCGGCGGCAGAATCGGGAAGACCTGTGCTTCGCGGAAGGTCATAAACGTTCCCATCGCCCGCTGGACAATTGCCGAGGCCGCCATATTCGGATCCGTTCGCTGATCGAAATCCTTCAGCTTCGCAAAGACGAGGGCATAGCTTTGTCCGCTGCCGGTAAAGCTGAAGCCGTTCACGGCAAAGATACTGTCGATGACGTCTTTTTCCTTGTCGAGATAGTAGTTCTCGACTTTTTCGACGACCTTTGCCGTCTGCGCGCTGGTTGATCCGTTTGGCAGTTGGATGATCGTCATCAGCACGCCCTGGTCTTCCTGAGGCAGGAAGGACGATGGCAAACGGGTGAAGAACCAGGCGCATCCTCCCATGACGAGTGCGAACATCAGAAGCACACGCAATGGTCGCTTCAGGAGATAGGCGATCGAGCTGACATATCCCGTGGTGGTGCGGTCGAAGTTCCGGTTGAACCACGCGCCCGGGCCACGGGTCTTCTTTTTATGATCGATCGGCTTCAACATCGTTGCGCAAAGCGCCGGCGTCAGCACAATCGCTACGACGGCAGACAGCAGCATTGCCGATACGATGGTGATGGAGAACTGACGATAGATGATACCCGTCGACCCGCCGAAGAAGGCCATGGGAATGAAGACTGCTGTCAGAACCAGCGCAATGCCGACAATAGCGCCCGTGATTTCACCCATGGATTTTTCAGTCGCTTCCAGCGGGCTCAACCCCTCCTCGGACATGATGCGCTCGACGTTTTCAACAACGACGATCGCATCGTCAACGAGAAGACCGATGGCAAGGACCATCGCAAACATCGTCAGCGTGTTGATCGAATATCCGGTGAGTGCCAGAATGCCGAAGGTGCCGAGGAGTACCACGGGAACCGCGATCATCGGAATGACTGTGGCGCGCAGGTTCTGAAGGAAAACCAGCAGAACGACAAACACCAGAACGATCGCTTCGATCAGCGTACTGACGACCTTTTCGATCGAAAGCGAAACGAATGGTGTCGTATCATAGGGGTATATGACCTTGACGTTTTGCGGCAGAGCCGGAGCCACCTGTTCAAGCTTTGCCTTGACCAGAGCCGCCGTGTCGAGCGCGTTGGCACCCGTCGCGAGGTTTACAGCGAAACCGGAGGCTGGCTGGCGGTTCGAACGTGATGTCGAGGCATAGGTTTCCTGACCGATTTCAACGCGCGCAACGTCGCTCAGCCGCACGTTGGCCGCCGTGTTGTCGACCTTCAGAATGATGCGTTCAAAATCGGAAACGGTCGTCAGCTGGCTTTGTGCCGTCATCGTGACGTTGATCTGCTGACCTTCCACTGAGGGCAACCCGCCCACCGAACCAACGGAAACCTGCGTATTTTGCGATTGAATGGCTGCCGTCACGTCAGCTGGCGTCAGCTGGAATTTCTTCATCTTGAACGGGTCGAGCCAGATCCGCATGGCGTAAGCCGAGCCGAAGGCATTGATATTGCCCACACCCTCGATACGCTTCACCTGATCTTCGATCTGCGTGGAAAAGATGTCACCAAGATCCGCTGACGAGCGCTTTCCATCTGTCGAAACCAAGGCACCAACCAAGAGGATACTCGAAGTGGACTTGGTCACTTCGATGCCGAGATCCTGGACGACAGACGGCAATTGCGACGTGACGAGCTGAAGCTTGTTTTGGACCTGAACCTGGGCAATATCGCCGTTGACGCTATTGTCGAATGTCAGCGTGATGCTCGCCGATCCGGTGGTCGATGACGAGTTCATATAGGTCAGCCCGTCAAGGCCGGTCATGCCGTCTTCGATGATCTGGGTGACGGTTTTGCGCACCGTATCGGCACTGGCGCCGGTATAGCTTGCGCTGATGCGGATCGTTGGCGGAGCAATCTCCGGATATTGGGAGATCGACAAGGTGCCGATGGCCAGCGCGCCACCCAACATGATGACGATGGAGATAACCCATGCAAAGATCGGCCGCCGAATGAAAAATTTTGACATATCTAGTTCCTGATCACGATGTTGCCGAGCATGTCTTCAGACATCATGATTTCGGCGCGGGAGCTGGCGCAGCCTGGGCGCCCGGCTTTTCAATGATAGATCCCTTTTCATCTATTTCGACCGGTATGGGATTGACGGCGGCATTGTCGGTTATCCATTGAAATCCGTCAGCAATCAGCTTGTCGCCATCCGTAACGTTTTCCGTCACGAGCCAGTTGTTTCCAGACAGCTGGCTGGACGGAAAGGTTCTGGTCTCCACCTTGTTGTCTGCTGTCACGAATTTTGCGGTCAACTCGCCATTGGCGTTTCGACCGGCTGCGCGCTGGGGAATGAGGTAGCCGATTTCCTTGCCAACGGTGATCGTGGCGCGAACATACATTCCTGGAAGTATAGTGTTGTCGGGATTTTCGAACAGCGTGCGGATGGAAACTGTGCCTGTCGTCGTGCTGACGGCCATTTCCGACATGTCGAGTTTGCCGACGCCGGGATATTCCGAGCCGTCTTCAAGCGTCAAGCGAATGTCTGTTGTTTCGCTGTTGTCGCTCCGCTCCAGCTTTCCAGCCTTGATCGCAGACTGCAAACGAAGAAGGTTCACGCTGGATTCGTTGAGCTGAATGTAGATCGGATTGATCTGGCGAAGTGTCGTCAGGGAATCGGTCTGGCTCGCGGTGACCACGTTTCCGATCGAGAAATTCGTCGCTGATGTCACGCCGTCAAAGGGTGCGCGCACTTCCGTCAAGGACAGGTTGATCTGCGCCGTCTGCAAAGTGGCACGCGCCTGTGCAACAGAGGCTCTTGCCTGGAGCAAAGTCGTACGCGCATCTTCGAATTCTTTCTGAGACGCGCCGCTATTGGCGAGACGCTCATAGCGCTGCAAATTCGCTTCCGCTGCTGGAACGCTGACTTCAGCGCGTTCCAGAGCGGCCTGCGCTTCGGCGAAAGAGGCCTGATACGTATCGTCATCGATCTTGTACAACAGATCGCCCGACTTCACGAAGCCGCCTTCCTTGAAGGCGATCTGTTTGATGATGCCGCCGACACGCGGACGAATGGCAGCAATCTGGAAAGCTTCGGCACGACCTGGTAGCAACGTCGTCAGCGGGTAGTCGCTCTTTTTCATGGAGATGACGCTGACCGGCGCAGGGGGGCGCTGACTGCCTTGCGCCGGAGCCTGCTTGGTATCCTCGCTGTCGCTGCAGCCGGCAACAACGCCCGCCATGAGCAAGATGGTGAGTAGAGGAGCTAGACGGCTTTTCATCGTTTTTCTCATGTTCAACGGTCGCAATTCAGTGCTGCTGTGATGGGGTCTGAGCGTTTTGCTCCGGCGGGTTCAGTCGGCGGGCAGATCGTCAGCACGGCATTTCAGGAATAGGTGACGTATATGCGTTATCGTCACTTAGCAATCCCATACCGCAGTGCACAATCTATAAGTCGCGCCAGTTCCTGACTTCGTGTTGCTAAAATGTCGACCTCCTCATGGGCGATCAGTACGGGATGTAGGACGCTCGTCAATGCCATGAGGGCTGTGCGGGCTGATGTGTCCACATCCGTTTGCGCATAGATGCCTCCTGCTATTCCGTCTTTGATAATGGCGGCCAGAAGGTTGGTGATCACATTCTCATAATACTGGCCGCACGCAAGTTCTCTTTTGGCCGTCATCAGAATCATTTCGAAGATATAGGGATTGTCGTTCAGATCGCGACGGTGGTTCTCCATCAGGCTGCGCGCCAGATGGCTCAATCTTTCGAACGGTGAATGCGTTCCGTCGAGCGTGTCGAGTTTCTGTTCCAGCAAACGGATCTGCTGGAGGAAAATGGCGTCGACAAGCGCATTCTTAGAGTGAAAATGCTTGAACACGTTGGCAGGCGACATGTTGAGCGCAGCGGCGATGTCGGCGATGGAGACAGACCCGAAACCGCGCGCACGGAAAAGTCGTTCCGTCATGGCTAGAATATCGCGACGGGTTTCTTCGGCGGAACGACGCTGGCGCTGCCTGGGCACGCTTGGTTCATCTTTTTTCGATGAGATTTGTCCGGATACTTTTGTCAAAATCACGCTCCCTGGAAAAACGGCTCCAGATTTTTTCGGACTCTATCAAACACCGACGCTTCACTATCGTCAGCCCGAAAGACATCGCCGGTAATACGTTCGAAGGCTTCTATATACACTTTGGATGTCTGGAGCACGAGGTCCTCGGGAATTTCGGGGATCTCATCCGTGTAGGGATCACAGCGTTCAGCGACCCAGGAACGAACGAAATCCTTGTCGAAACTATAGGGGCGGGTACCGCTCTCAAAGGCTTGCTCATAGCTATCGGCCATCCAATAGCGGCTGCTATCTGGCGTATGGATTTCGTCCGCGAGGATGATGCTGCCATCTTCGTCGGTGCCGAATTCATATTTTGTGTCCACCAGGATGAGGCCTCGCTTGGCCGCGAGATCCTGCCCACGCATGAACAATGCCAGCGCATATGTAGAGAGCGTTTCCCACTGCTGCTGGGTCAGCAATCCCTTTTCGATGATTTCGGCGGGTGTGAGTGGCTCATCATGTCCACCATCGAACTCTTTGCTGGTCGGCGTAATGATCGGTTCGGGTAGCACCTGATTGTCTTTCATTCCTTCAGGAAATGAGACGCCATACATATGTCGCTCTCCCTTCTTGTAGAGTGTCAGAATAGATGTACCCGTTGTTCCCGCAAGATAACCACGCACGACGATTTCGACCGGAAGAATATCCAGTCGCCTTCCAATCACGACATTCGGATCGGGATAGGAGACAACATGGTTCGGACAAATGTCTTTGGTCTGTTC